>CAMDIH010000052.1 GCA_945898515.1 Candidatus Neomicrothrix parvicella RN1
TCTCGATCCAGAAGCCGATATTGCCGGGAGATCGCCGGAGTGGTGGCAGATACACCCGGCACCGTTCGACGAGAAGTCCTACTCGACCGCGTTCGTGACTGAACGCACCATTGTGGCAATCGAGGAAGCTGCAGCCGAAGACACCCCTTGGATGGTCTGGTGTTCATTCCCAGATCCACATCATCCGCTTTCGCCCCCAGAGCCATGGTTTAGCCGTCACCCGCCAGAGGAGATTGACCTCCCCGCCACCTTCGATGACCCGGGCCACGACTGGCCGCCGCACCTTCAAAGCATTAAGTCCTTGTCGCCCGACATGGGGGGCCATGGGCAGTACGTCACTCCTTTTGGTTCAACACCTGCTCAGACCCGAGCAGCAACAGCCGCGACCTACGGAATGGTTGAAGCCATTGATGACGGTATTGGTCAAATCCTTGCTGCCATTGAGCGCCTCGGTGCCACCAAGGACACCATCGTGATCTTCACCAGCGACCACGGCGACATGATGGGTGATCACGGCCTCATGCTGAAAGGCGGCATGCACTTCCAAGGGTGCGTCAAGATCCCGCTCGTCGTCAGCGCCCCCGGTCACGCAAGTCAGCGAACAGACTCGCTGGCGGCAAGTATCGATCTTCCCCATACCGTGCTCGACTTATGCGGAGTTCCGGAGTTCCACGGCATGCAAGGGATCAGCCTTGTTCCACTTCTCAACGATGCCACTACTTCGGTGCGTAGTCACGTACTCATCGAAGATGACTTTCCCATCGCCGAGGTCCTGCCGCTGTTGCCGCTCAAGATACGCACGGTGGTCACCGACACCCATCGCTACACGCGTGACAGCAATGGACACGAGTCGCTCTACGACCTCGTCGCCGATCCGGAGGAACTCGTGAACCTGGCAGTGCACGAGCGAGCACCATCGGCCCGGAATCAAATCGTCAGCACACTGGTCGACGCCATGATGACGGCCGATGATCTGACCCGCACGGGGCCCGTTTCACCTTGACGAGCAGTGGCATCAAGCAACTGAAGTACTAGCTCATCGTAACGAGCAGCCCGCATCACGGCGGCTGGAGACAGGGCCGCGAACCCCTTCGGATCGAGTTGGTTCTGTCAATACCCTTGTGACCCTCGGTCGATGTCCCGACTCAGCAGGACGGGCAGGGTGACTAGGGGGTTCTGTCTGGACCCCGGCCGTTTGTCGACCCCTGGTGAGAGCAACACTGGGTTTTCTTCTCGCCCCGTAGTCGCGAATTCAACTGGCGCCATACAGCCGAGAGCACTGTGTGCCCGATTGGTGGCCCCCGGTGCGGTGGACGCGCCGTGTCGGGGTGGCCCCGGTGATCAGGCTGGGGGTGGTCGGCGACCGGGTTGGTGGGCGGGGACCTTTCCACTGGTGAACAGGGCGACGACGGCGATGAGCAACAGCACTCCCAACGCGCCCTGGAGGGCCCTCACCCGGGCGGCGGTGTTCACGGCGATGATCGATGCGGCGGCGGCGGGGGGCACCCCAGCCTCATCCATGGCGATGGTGAGGTCACGGTCGGAGAGGAACGGAACCCCCGCCTCCAGTTCCACCTCGGCGCTGGCCACGGTGGGCTCGGGAACGTCGGGGTTCTCTTGGATGCCGGTAAGGAACGAGGTGGTGAGGGCGCTGATGAGCACAGCACCGGTGAGGGCAGTGGCGATCGACGAGCCGAGGTTGGTGGCGGTGTTCTGCAACCCACCCACCTCGCCGGCACGGTCGTCGGGCACCGACGAGACGGTGACGCTCCCGAGTTGTGAGGCCAGCATCCCCGCCCCCAGGCCAGCAATCAGCAACGGCCAGGTCACGACGTCGGGCCCCGAGCCCACGTTGAGCGCCATGATGAGCGTGACAAGACCCACGACGAACGCCGCAAACCCCAGGCGCACCACGCGGCGCGGCGAGACATCGGGGAAGCGCTTCGGCACCCCCAACGCGGCTGCCAGCAAGGTGACGGAAAAGGCCATGAGTTGCAAGCCGGCACCGATGGGCGACAGGCCCAGAGCCACCAGGAGGAACAGGGAGATCAAATAGAAGAGGCCGAACTGCAGGAGAAACTGGAAGAAGAAGGCCAGCAGCCCTGCCCGCAGCTCGATGTTTTCGAGCAGCATCGGGTCGAGCAGGGGTTCCTTGCCCCGCTCGATAACCCGACCTTCCCAGATGAAAAAGAGCCGGCCCACGATTCCGCCGGCCACCATGAGCCAGAACGACGGGGACAGCCCAAACCATTCGGGGGCCCCTGGCTTGGGGTGGAGGAACCCCCAGGCGCTGGAGCGCAGGAGCCCGAAGACAAAGAGCCCCAAAGCCGCCGCCGACGCCACGGTGCCGCCGAGGTCGAGCCGCGTCCCGGGCGTCGGCGGTGTATCGGCGATTCGTCGAGCGACGACCAGGACGCCTAGCAGGGCGACGACCTCACCGAGGAATACCCAACGCCACGAGAGGTAGGTGGTGAAGACACCGCCGATGAGGGGCCCAGCCGTTACCGCCACGGCGGCCGCCGCCGCCAGCATCCCGTAGGCCCGGGGGCGCTTGTCCTGGGTGAAGTTGGAGGCCACCAGGGCCACGATGGCGGGCAGGATCAGGGCCGCGCCGAGACCCTCGAGCAGCGACCATCCCACCAGCAGCATCGCGAGGTTTTGGGACAGGGCGGTGGTGAGCGACCCGGCCCCGTAGACCACGCAGCCAATGATGAAGGCCCGTTTGCGGCCGAGGATCTGCCCCAACTTGCCGCCGGTGAGCATGAACGACGCCATGACGAGGGTGTAGAGGGTGATGGCGGTTTGGATGCCGGTAATGTCGGCCCCGAGGTCCTTGGCCACCTCCACCATCGACACGTTCATAACCGAGGTATCCAGTACCATCACGAACTGGCAGGCCACCAAGGCCACGAGCACCACCCCGGCGGCTCCCGCTCGCGTGGGGTTCGCCGCCTCCGGTCCGGCGGGAGCAGTCACGAGATGGGTCCTTCCGTCATCGGGGCGACCGAGGCTTCACGGCAGGTGCCTAGAACGTGCCGGCTCATGGCCGACGACGCTACCTGAACGGGTCGGGTTGGGGGAGCTTTGGTCCGGACGAAAACCGCTCGGCTAAACCACGCATGCCACACTTCATCCATGAGCGAACCCCGCCCCAAGTTCCAGGGAGTGATTGGCCGCACCTACGAGGATTCGGAGTCGTGGTGGCCGCCGGTGAAAACGGCCCCCGCGGGCGCACCGAACATTGTGGTGGTACTCCTCGACGACGTGGGCTACGCCCAGTTCGGCTGCTACGGATCCGACATTGCCACGCCCTGCTTCGATGGGCTCGCCCAATCCGGGCATCGGTTCTCCAACTATCACACGACGGCTTTGTGCTCACCCACGCGAGCGTGTCTCCTGACCGGACGGAACCATCATTCCAACGGCATGGCCCGGGTGGTGGAGTTGGCGGCGGGGTTCCCGGGGTACAACGCCACCATCCCGAAGGAGAACGGCTTTCTCTCCGAGATTTTGCTGGGCGAGGGCTACGCCACCTTCGCGGTGGGCAAATGGCATCTCACCCCGGCTACCGAGATGACTATGGGCAGCCCGCGCGACAAGTGGCCACTGAGTCGCGGCTTCGAGCGCTTCTACGGGTTCTTGGGCGGCGAAACCGACCAGTACCACCCTGAATTGGTGTACGACAACCATCCCGTGGAGCCCCCCAAGACTCCCGAGGAGGGCTACCACCTCACCGAAGACATGGTGGACAAGACCCGGCTGTTTTTACACGACCTGCGGGCCACCTCGCCCGACAAACCGTTCTTCCTGTGGTTCACCCCCGGGGCCTGCCACGCACCGCATCAGGCACCGGCGGCCTACATCCAGGCCTACCGCGGCCAGTTCGACCAGGGCTGGGATGCGTGGCGCGAGGAGGTCTTCGCCCGCCAGATCGAATCGGGCCTGCTGCCGCCCGCGACCGCTCTGTCGCCGCGGCCATCGTGGGTGCCGGCCTGGGACTCCTTGGGTGCCGATGAGCGCCACCTCTACGCCCGGATGATGGAGGTCTACGCCGGCTTCCTCACCCACACCGATGCCCAGGTGCAGCGGGTGCTCGATGCGATCGACGAACTTGGGGAACTCGACGACACCATCGTGGTGGTGATGAGCGACAACGGCGCCAGCGCCGAAGGCGGAGCGAAGGGCTCCTTCAACGAGGCCTACTTCTTCAACTTCGTACCGGAAAGCCTCGAGGAGAACCTCGCTCGCATCGACGACCTCGGTAGCCCTCGCTCGAGCAACCATTACCCCTGGGGCTGGGCCTGGGCGGGCAACACGCCGCTCCAGCGCTTCAAGCGCGACACCCACGAGGGCGGGGTGGCAGACCCGATGATCGTGCACTGGCCGAAGCGCTTCGGGCCGGGTGGGAATCGTCATCAGTACGTGCACGCCATCGATCTGATGCCCACCCTTTTGGAACTCGTGGGCATCGAATCACCCGCCGTGATCAACGGCATCGACCAGTCGCCCATCGAAGGGGTGAGTTTTGCCCCGGCGCTGCTGAACGACGACAACGGCCCATCGGCCCATGTGACGCAGTACTACGAGATGTTCGGCTCGCGAGCGCTCTATCACGACGGCTGGAAGGCGGTGGTGTTCCATCCGACGCCGTTCATCGTGTACGACGGGACCGATGTGAACCATCCCTTCGACGAGGACGTGTGGGAGCTCTACCACGTGGCCGAGGATTTCTCCGAGATGGTGGATCTCGCCGAGGCGGAGCCCGAACAGTTGGCCAAGATGAAGGCGCGGTGGTGGGAAGAAGCGGAGAAATATCAGGTACTCCCGCTCAACAATGACCCTACGAGCCACACCGACTCGCGATTCCGTCGACTCCGATACGAGTTCGGTCCGGTCATCGGTCCGCTCTCCGAGGCGATGGCCCCCAACCTGAAACGGCGCGACTTCGTGATCGCCGCGGCCCTCACCGTGCCCGCAACCGGGCCGGTGGAAGGCGTGATCGCGGCCCACGGAAGCCAAGCCGGAGGGTACGCGCTCTACCTCCAGAATCGCCGCCTTCACTACGTGTACAACTTCCTCGGGACCACCATCACCACGGTCTCCGCCGAGGTGGAGCTGCCGGTGGGGGTGGTTGAGGTACGGGCTGTCGCCACCGGCGGCGAATCCGGTCGGGTCACCATCGCCCTGTGGTACGGCGACATTCCGGTGGGGGAGGGGCTCGTGCCGCGGCGCACTCCCTTGACCTACGGCGCCACCACCTTTGCGGTGGGCTACCAGCCCGCCGGATCGATCGGCCCGGCGCTCATCGGCCGGGCCGACGTCACCCCCGGGGTGCTGCAACGGGTTGTGGTCGAGGTGGCGGGTAGGACCACGGGCCGCGAGAACACCGAGCGCGCCGACCTGGCCACCCAATAGCGGGGCGGGCGCGGGTTAGATCTCGATGGCGCCGAGCGTGAAGCGGGGCAAGAGGAGGTCGGCCACGCGCTGGGCTTCGTCGTCGAGGGGGTAGCCGGAAAGGATGAACGATTCGATGCCAAGGTCGGCGTAGGCCCGAATCTTGGCTTCGACCTGATCGGCGCTGCCGGTGATGGCGGCGCCCACGCCGCTGCGGGCCACGCCGATCCCGGTCCACAGCGCCTCTTCCACGAACCCGTCCTCGCCGGCGGAACTTCGCAAGACATCCTGGCGGCGCACGCCGTCGGAGGCGTGGTCGTGCGACGATTCCTTGAGCCTCCGGCCCACCTCAGGGTCGAGTTCGCTGATCACCGCGGCGGCGGCGGCGCGAGCGTCGGCCTCGGTGGGGCGCACGATCACGTGGGTGCGGAGGCCAAAGCGCAGCGTGCGGCCGTGCCGGGCCGCGCGCGCCTGCATGTCGGCGACCAGGGCGGCCGATGACGCCACGGTCTCGATCCACATGAGGTACACGTCGGCGTGCTGGGCGGCGGCTTCGCGGGCGGGCTCGGAGGTGCCCCCGAAGTAGAGCGGCGGGGGGGTAGCGGTGTGGGTGGCGGTGGTGGGCAGGTCGTAGTTCCACCACTGGCCCTCGTGATGCACATGGTCGTCGGACCAGAACGCTTTGAGCAGGGCCATCGCTTCGGCGGTGCGCTGGTATCGCTCGGTGCTCCCGAGGGTCTCGCCGGCCAACTCGCTGGAGATGATGTTCACGGTGAGTCGTCCGCCCAGGATCTGCTGGAGCGCGGTGGCGGCCCGGGCAAACATGGGGGGGTCGAACTCCCCCACGCGCACCGCCGGCAGCAAGCGGGTGTGGGTGGTGGAGGGCGCCAGAGCGCTGGCGAGGGTCCAGGGGTCCATGCCGGGCACGAAGGAACTGGGGATTAACACGTTGAGGAAGCCGAGGCGGTCTACCAACTCCACCACCCGGCGGTTGTAGGCGAAGGTGGCGGCACGGGAGGGGTCCGCTACTCCCACCCGGGCGGTGTCGCCCCAGCACGAGGGGGCAAACCAGGAAATCTCTAAGGGGGCGTCGCCCACAACGTTGTCCTTTGGGCGGGATCCGAACTCCTACCGTAGCCGCCGGCGCGGCGCGGGGCGCCCGAGACGGCGTCGTAATGAGCGGCGGTAGCCGCTACGTTCACTTGGTGGATACGCCCCCCGGTGACCCGTCTGTCCGGCCCGCCGCCACCGACCGGCGCATCCCCTTTGATGTCGTGTTCAACGTGCGCGATCTCGGCGGGCTGCGCACCTCTTCGGGGGGTTTCACCCGGCGGGGTGTGCTCTACCGGGGTGATGGGGTGCAGCGGTTAGCGGGAGCGGATCTCGACCGGGCGCGGGCGTTGCGGTTGGAGACGGTGATCGATCTGCGAACTCTCGGTGAGATCGAGCGCAGCGGGCGTTTCCCCATCGAGGACTATCCCCTGCGGTGGTACTCGCTGCCGATCCTGGAACGCATGTGGTCCGATGACGACCTCGCCCCCACGACCGGAGCGGTGGATTTCCTGCGCGACCGTTACCTCGCCATGCTCGATGAAGGGGTCAGGTCACTTGCACAGATCGTGGAGATCGTGGCCGAGGGCTCCACCGTGCTCTTCCACTGTGCCGCAGGGAAGGACCGCACCGGGGTGACCGCCGCGGTGCTGCTGGGGCTTCTCGAGGTGCCCGCCGCGGAGATCATCGACGATTACCACGCCACCGCTGGAGCCATGGCGGCTTTCGTCGACTGGTTGAGCAGCACCCGCCCCGAAGCCATCGACGCCATGACGAGCCAGCCGCCGGAGTACCTCGAAGCACCAGCGGCGGCGATGGCAGGGTTCCTGCAGGCCGTGGATGAGCGCTTCGGTTCCATGGAGGGCTACGTGACCGGAATCGGGGTGCCGGCCGCCACCATCGAGCAACTACGGGCGGCTCTAGTGGTCTGAGGGTGTCCACGATCCCACCACAACCCCAGGGGGCAGTTGCGACGAATCGGGAACGGCATCGGTGCCCGGACCGGTGGGTACGGCAATCAGCCCGTTCACCGGCGTTCGCCGGTCGGCCAGATCCGGATCGAAGCGGCCCCGCGGGTCGAGGTCGGCGGGGAAGGCCATCCCCGCCAGGGCGGCCACCGCCAGGTTGGCTGCTCGGCCAATGCCGGTTTCGAGCATCCCGCCCACCCACACCGGCACGCCGAGTTCGACACAGCGATCGTGCACGGCCCGGGCATTGATCCATCCGCCCACGCGCGCAGGCTTGAGGCACGCCACCTCGCAGGCCCCGAGGGCCACCGCCGCTTCCAGCGCCCCCAGCGACGTCAACGATTCGTCCAGGCAGATCGGGGTGACCAGGCGCCGGGCGAGGGCGGCATGGCCCAGCAGATCGTTGGGGTCCAGCGGCTGTTCCAGACACACGAGGCCCACCTCGTCGATCTCGTCGAGTTCGGGATCGTCGAGGGTGAAGGAACCGTTGGCATCGGCCTGCAACAACCACTGCGGGCCCCCATGGGCGCGCAAGGCCCGTAACGGTTCAGCCGCCGCCCCCGGAGCGATCTTCACCCGCAGTCGGCTGGCCCCGAGCGCCATAGCGGCGTCGGCCTCGGCCAGCAGGTCCTCGACCCGCTCGTGCAACCCGAGGGCGGCCCCGGCGGGAACGTGGGTGGCGGTAGCCCCCAGCCAGGCACTCAGCGAACGATCGGCATGGCGAAGTTGGGCATCAAGGATCGCCAGTTCGAGGGCGGCCCTGGCCATCGGGTGGCCTCGTACGGCATCCAGATGGGGACCAAGGGCCAGGGCGTCCCCCATCGGTCCCGCCGCGGCTCGGGGCAGGAGATGGTTGAGCAACACGGTGATGGCGCTGTCGGTGAACTCGGGGGAGTAGGTCGGCTCGGCTTGGGCCACCAGTTCGGCCCATCCCTCGGCCTCCTGGGCCAGCACGTGGATCAGCACCACATCTCGTTCGCTCACCAGCCCGGCGGCGGTGCGCAGCGGGGTGGTGAGCCGCATCGGGATCCGCAGGATTTCGACGGCTTCCACTCGCACGGTGGGCAGCGGATCAAGAGAAGGCACCTACCCATGGTGGCACCGATAGCCTCAGGAACCGTGACCGAGATCTTCGCCCGGGCCCGTGGAAGCCACAAGACCAATGACCCCTGCTGGTGTGGGAGTGGCAAGAAGTTCAAGCGGTGTCACAAGGTCAGTAGCACCAACATCGCGCCCGGCCACCAGAGCCCCATGCGAAGTGTGCCCGCCGACATTGGCCGACCGCCCTACGCCGAGTCCGGCCAGCCCGTGCGCCGCCCCGAGAATCCCGTACAAAGCGACGAGGTGATCAAGCGGATGCGCGTGGCGGGCCTCGCGGCGGCGGAGGTGTTGGCCGAGACGGGAGCCGCGGTTACCCCGGGCATCACCACCGACGCCCTCGACGCGTACTGCCACCAGGCCTGCATCGACCGCGGTGGCTACCCCAGCCCGCTCAACTACAACGGCTTCCCCAAGTCGCTGTGCACCTCGGTGAACGAGGTCATCTGTCACGGCATCCCCGACGATCGGGCGCTGCTCGACGGCGACATTGTGAACCTCGACGTCACCATTTTTCTCAACGGCGTGCACGGCGACACCAACGCCACGTTTCTCGTGGGTGAGGTGGATGCACCGAGTCGCCGCCTGGTGGAGGTAACCCGTGAGTGTCTCGACCGCGCCATCGCCCAGGTGCGGCCCGGGCGCCCCTTCAACGTGATCGGGGCCGCCATCCAGGAACACGCCGAGGCCCATGGGTTCGGCGTGGTGCGCAGTTTCGTGGGACACGGGATCGGTGAGCAGTTCCACACGGATCTGCACGTTCCGCACTATTACGATCCGCGCCTCACCCGGCTGATCGAAGAGGGCATGACCTTCACGATCGAACCAATGATCACCATCGGGGCATGGGACCACGACCTGTGGGACGACGGCTGGACCGCGGTCACCGTCGACCGGCGGCGCACGGCCCAGTTCGAGCACACCCTGGTGGTCACCGCTGACGGGTGCGACGTGCTCACCCGGATTTAGACGGCCCCCGTCAGGGCCGGCGCTAAATCGCCCCGGCCTTCCACCCGCACCTCGCCCAGGCCAAGGAAGTCCGCCAGTTCTCGCAGCCGTTGGGCCAGGGCCGGCAGGGCGGCGTCGGGATCAACGAGGGGCTCGGCGTAACTGCCTCGCACCAACAGCGCGCCCGCCGCTCGGTCGGCCTTCAGATCCACCCGAGCCACCAACGCTCCATCGTGCAGAAAGGGCAGTACGTAATACCCGTGCACGCGTTGGGCGGCGGGCACATAGATCTCGATCCGATAACGAACATCGAACAGGTCCTGCGTGCGCTGGCGATCCCAGATGAGTGAGTCGAACGGGGAGAGCAACGCCGAGGTGCGCACCCGCCGGGGCAGATGGGCAGCAGGGTGTACGAAGGCCTCCTGGCGCCATCCCTGCACCGCCACCGGTCGCAGGGCCCCATCGGCGGCGAGTTCGGCCACCAGTCGACGGGCGGGCACGATGGGAAGACGGTGGTAGTCGGCGAGACTGCGGGCGGTAGCCACCCCAAGACTGCGGGCGGCCCGCAGGAGCAGGTGCTTCATGGCGGTCTCGGCGGAGGGCGTGGGCTGGGCCAAGATGGCGGCGGGGATCACCCGGGCAGGAGCGGCGTAGAGACGCTCGAAGGTCTGCGGGTTACGAAGGGCCGCCACCTCACCGTTCCAGAAGAACCACTCCACCGCTTTCTTGGCCGGCGTCCAGTTCCACATCGCCCCGGGTGCCGACGGTGGACGTTTGATGGCATCGCCGAGGTGATGGAGGTCCCCCAGGGCGATGGGCCCGCGTTCGAGCACCGCTTCCAGCACCGCCTCGCCAAGGCCCGGATGGGATGTTTGAAACGACCGCACCCCACCCCAGGGGTGGTGCTGGCTCATTCGCCACCGCAGCCAGGGATGAAGGTCCACCGGTAAGAGCGAGGCCTCGTGGCCCCAGTACTCGAAGACCTCACCGCTTCCCCACAGCCACCGCGCCAAGGCCGGGCGGTCATAGGGCCCCAGACGGGCCAGAAAGGGCAGTTCGTGCGACCGGGTGAGCACGTTCACCGAGTCGATCTGCACCACACCCACCCGATCAAGCACCCGTCGAAAGAGGCGACGGTCGATACGGCCCCGTGGGGCGGGATCGTTGAACCCCTGCGCCTGCAGGGCGATCCGGCGGGCTTCGGCCAGTTGGAGGCAGTCGGAAGATAGCGGCATGGCTCCGGCAGAGTAGGTTCCGCGTACGCCATCCGCACCCGTTGTTGCCCGAGGAGAAGAACCCATGCGCATCGTTGTTGACTACGACCTCTGTGAGAGCAATGCCCTCTGTATGACCGCCGCCCCCGAGGTCTTCGAGGTGCGCGACGACGACTTCCTCTATGTGCTGCAGGACGAGCCAGCGGAGGAACTGCGGGCCAAAGTGGAAGAAGCGGCGAGGCGCTGCCCGAAGCAGGCCATCGTCATTGAGGGCTAGCCGCGCTTGGCGATGAGTCTTGATCGAATTGTGATTGTGGGGGCCTCCCTGGCCGGACTGCGGGCCGCGGAGGAGTTACGGGCACGCGGGTACGAAGGGGGCATCACCGTGGTGGGCGACGAGCCCCACCGTCCCTACGACCGCCCGCCGTTGTCCAAGCAGGTGCTCACCGGCACCATGGATCCCGCCGCCACCGCGCTGGTGGTCGCCTCAGGATCCATCGACGACCTCGGCCTGGAGTGGCGCCTGGGGGAAAGCGCCACCGGCCTCGAACTCGAGGAGCGTTCGGTGCTCCTGGGCGGCGGAGAACGGCTGGGCTTCGACGGTCTGGTGATCGCTACCGGTGCCAGCCCCCGGCGACTCCCGGGCACCGATCATCTCGCGGGCGTTCACACGCTGCGAACCCTCGACGACAGCATCGCCATTCGCGACGCGCTGGCCGCTGGGCCTCAGCGGGTGGCCGTGGTGGGGGCGGGGGTCATCGGGGCGGAGGTGGCCGCTTGCGCCCGCAGCCTCGGCATTGAGGTGAGTCTGATCGAGGCGTTAGCGGTGCCGCTCGAACGCAGCCTCGGACTCGAGATGGGTGCAGTGGTGGCCGACCTGCATCGCGCTCACGGTGTTGATGTGCATCTGGGGGTGGGGGTGGTGCTGATCGAGGGATCTGATCGGGTGGAGCGACTCTGTCTCAGCGACGGAAGTGTGCTGGAGGTGGATCTCGTGGTGGTGGGCATTGGCGTGAGCCCCAACACGGAGTGGTTGGAGGGAAGCGGCCTGACGCTCGACAACGGGATCGTGTGCGATGCCACCTGCCTCGCTGCCCCGGGGGTGGTTGCGGCCGGCGACGTGGCCCGATGGCCCAACGAGCGCTTCGCGGAAGTGATGCGGGTCGAGCACTGGGCTAACGCCATCGAAATGGGAGAGCACGCCGCCCGCACGCTGTTGGGTGACGCGCAGCCCTATACGCCGGTGCCGTGGTTTTGGAGCGACCAATACGACCGCAAGATCCAACTGGCGGGTCTGGCCTCGTCCGACGACATCGTTGAGGTGGTATCCGGTCGCCTGGAGGACCACCGGTTCGTGGCCTTCTACGGACGAGCGGGCCGCATCGTGGGCGTGCTCGGTATGAACCAGCCCGCCAAGGTCATGCGGTGGCGTTCGCTGGTGGACAACGCTTCCTCGTGGGCTGATGCCCTCGCGGTGGCGGCCGCCAGCGACTGAAACCGGTTTCGCCACCGATCTGGCCATGCCGGTCCGCCGGGCATGGGAGGCTGGGTCAATGGGTTTTGATCAGCACCCGGGAGGGAGCGCTCCGTGACCGGGGCCGCATCCCTTCTCCTGGCCGTGGCGTTGGCGGCGGCGATGGCGGATTGGGTCGCGGTGCAGCGGTCCTGGGTGTCCCTGGAATACCTCGCCAAGCCCCTGACGATGGTGTTGCTCATCGCCGCCGCCTTGACGCTGGATCCCACCAGTGCCGTCGCTCGCGCCTGGTTCGTGGCGGCGTTGGTGAGTTGCCTCGTGGGGGATGTCTTCCTCATGGTGCCGCGTGACCTATTCGTGTACGGCTTGGCGGCCTTCCTCCTGGGCCACGTGGGTTACATCGTTGGGCTGTATGTCGAAGGGGTCGAGTTGCGCCGATTTCTCGGGGGCGTTCTGCTCGTGGCGGTGGCCCTGGCGGTCATCGGCCCGATCCTGCTGCGGGGGATTCGAGCGGGCCCCGATCCCGCTCTGGCCGGGCCGGTGGTGGCCTACATCGCAGTGATCTCGGCCATGGTGGCCAGCGCTATCGGGGTAGGAAACCCAATGGCGATCGGCGGGGCGCTGCTGTTTTATGCCAGCGATGCGTTGATTGCCTGGAACCGATTCGTCCGACAGACCCCATACGCCGGCCTGACGGTGATGATGACCTACCACCTCGCCCAGTTCGGCCTCGTTATCAGCCTGGTGTGAAGGATTCCGCCCCCGGTCCCGAATGAACGTAGGCTCGCTCCTTGGTCAGGTCCACCTCGTTCCCCGCCTTTGGCGAAGCGAGTCACACACCGAAGCAATCAACTACGAACTGGAGAGTTTTACATGACCGACAGCTATAGTTTCCTTGAGTTCTTCTGGACGATGTTGATCGTCTTTATCTTTGTGGTGTGGATCTTCATCCTGTTCCGCTGCATCATGGACATCTTCAGCAGCCGGGACCTGAGCGGCTTCGCTAAGTTCGCTTGGCTGCTGTTCATCTTCCTGTTTGTCTTCATCGGAGTATTTGCCTACGTCATCATCCGGGGCGGCAAGATGCATCAGCACGAGATGGCTCGGAACCAGGAGCGCCAAGACGAGTTTGCGTCCTACGTTCGCGAAGTCGGTGCCTCTGACGGCGGCTCGGCCAATGAACTCACCCGCTTGGCTGCGCTGAAAGAGAGCGGGCACCTCACCGAAGCCGAGTTTGCCCAGCAAAAGGCCAAGATCCTGGGCTGACCCATACCCGCGTGTGGCACCCCTCTGGTGGTGTGGCGGCTCCGGTCGCCACCACCGCTAGGGGGGTGTTTTCGCGTTCCGAGGTGGGGCCGAAGCCTCGCTAGGACCCGGTAGCGAGCCGAGCGGCGAGACCCACCGATACGCGCATCCGCTCAAGGTGCTGCTGGAGGATTTGCGCACCTTGCGCCAGCGGATGGTCGGCCAAGAAGGCTTCGATGGTCGTGGCGAGGTCGGGGTCGCTGATGGTTCGGATACCGGAGAGCATGCGCACGATGCTGTTCGAGGGGAACCGCTCGCCCATCTCCGTCCACCGTTGTTGGATGAAGGCCCAGGCCAGGTGCCCATTGTCCCGGTTGGCGAGGCAGGCACCGATCACGAACGGGGCATTTTGGGTGCGCACTTCGGCTGTCATGGTCAGATCGAGGACCCGGCCCATCTCTTCGGGGTCGCGCACATCGGCGAGCGCGTACAGGAAGCGCAGTTCTTCTTGCGGGGTGGAACTACGACGGAACCCTTCGAGCATGGCGTCCACCTCCTCGGCGCTGGCGAAGGCGGCCGTCACTCGCACAACCGCCGCCGCCACGTTGGCCTCCACGCTCTGTGAATCTTTCAGGTACTGGTGGAAGATTTCCCGCACCCGAACCTGCGTGTGGCGGTCGTTGCCCAGGGTGGCCATCGCCCCGATGAGGATGGAGCGCAACTCGTGGTCGCGATCGCCGTCGGTTTCCCGGGGTTCCCACCCGCTGCGATCTAGCGCCGGGGCCATGAGGACCCGCACCCGGGCCTGGAGCGCCTCGCGCTCGCCGTCTCGGACGATCCGCTCGATCTGGTCGATTCCGGCGACCAGCCGACGCCATACTGCTACATCGGTTTCTCCTGAGAGACCCTCGGCCAGCGTGAGGAACTCTGCGGCACCGGTGGTGCCCGCCAAGACGGATCCCCAGGTGTCGTCAACGAGGCAGTAACGCTCCACGTTGGACAACCCCGTGGGAGCCTGCGCTACTAGGGCCTGCCGTAAGGCCAGGGAGTAGCTCACCCGGAAGAATCCGTGACCCTCGGCATTCACCACGAGCCACGCGGCGGGCACGTCGAGGGCGAGGTCGAGCGTCTCGTCGGTGAGCAGTGCCCGGGTGATGTGCACTGCGCCGTCGGCGGAGGCGTAGCGAATGATGAGCGGCACGCACCACCGAGACGTATCGAGGGAGTGAGGCAGATAGGAGAAGCGACGTTGGGCGAGATGGAGGGCCATCCCATCTTCGCCCAGGGTCACGTCGATGACGGGGTGGCCACCCTGGAAGATCCAGGAGTCCATGATCCGGCGCACCGGCTCGCCGGAGGTTTCCTCGATGGCATCCCACAAGTCGGTGGTGTCGGTGTTCCCGTACTGATGGAGGGTCATGTAACGACGGATGCCGGCGCGAAACTGGTCTTCGCCAAGGTACTGCTCCAGCATCCGTACCACCGCCGCGCCCTTCTCGTAGGTGAGAACGTCGAACATGCCCGCCGCGTCCTCGGGTGACACCACCGGGTACTCGATGGGCCGAGTGGCATGGAGGGCATCGGTGTCGAACGCGGTGGAGCGGGCTAACCCAAAGCCCGCCCATCGCTCCCACTGCACCCGAAAGGCATCGGTGACCTTGAGTTCCATGAAGGTAGCGAAGGCCTCGTTGAGCCAGATGCCGTTCCACCACGCCATCGTGACGAGATCACCGAACCACATGTGGGCGAGTTCGTGCGCGATCACATCCACGATGTTCTGGAGCTCGCCCTGGGTGGCGTGGTCGGGGTCCACCAGCAGCAGCGTCTCGCGGAACGTGACACAACCGAGGTTCTCCATCGCCCCGAAGGCAAAGTCGGGGATGGCGACGAGGTCCATTGAGTCGCCGGGGCACGGAAGGTCGAAATAGTCGGCGAGGTAGCGCAAGGAATATTCCGCCACCTCCAGGGCAAAGGCGGTGAGGGGAAGCCGCCCCGTGGGGCACAGCACGCGTAATGGGATGCCGTTCACATCGATGGGTTCGGTGGCTTCGAGGGGGCCCACGATGAAGGCCACCAGGTAGGTGGACATGGAAATGGTGTCGGTGAAACGCACACGGCGGACGCCATCGATGGTCTCCGTCTCGGCCACCGATCCGTTGGATACCGCCCGGAGGTCGCCGTCGATCCACAGGGTGATCCCGAACACCGCTTTCATGTCGGGCTCGTCCCAACACGGGAAGGCCCGCCGAGCATCAGTGGCTTCGAACTGGGTGGTGGCGATCAGACGCTCGTTGCCGTCGTCGTCGGTGAAGGTGGAGCGGTAGAAGCCGTGGAGTTTGTCGTTGAGGAGGCCACGGAAGCGCAGCGACACCGTGGCATCACCCGCTTGCAGTGGTTCATCAAGGGTGAGCGTGCATCGTTCGGTGGGCTCATCGAGGGATACGTGGGCCTCGTGGCGCGTGCCGTTGACGGTCACCCAGGCTTCGTCCACCACGAGTTCGATGGCGTTCATCATCACGGTGGTCGTGGGTTCGGCCACCATCACCGCGATATCGACCGACCCGGCAAAGGTGGCGGTGTTGAGGTTGGGCCTGAGGGTGAGGTCGTAGCGGAGGGGGAGGACGGTGCGGGGGAGGCGGTAGGGGTCGGACACGCTCTGAGGTTATCGGGGTGGAGATGGTGCTCAAGGAAGGTCCCGGGGCTGCCGATGTAAAGAAGGTCGTGCGGCACCAGTCGCTCGGCACGGGAGGTTGTGATCCGTGTGGACCCCACCGACCTAGGCGAGGGTGCCTGGGCACGGAGACAAGCGGGCGCCTAGACCACACGGGGAGCCAGTGGCGCGACCGACCCGTTCGACGACTAGCCCTTGTGAGTGGGCTGCAAGCTGAACGGGAGTTACCCAATGCACATCCACCACGTTGTTCGTGGTGGCCTTCTCGCCATAGGGATGGGGATAATCGTCATGAGCTTCACCGCATCAGCCGGTACCGGGTCGCCCGGCGTTTCCGCAGCACCTGCTGTCGGGCACGCTGTGGTCACCGCTGCCGCCGCCGATGCGGTGGTGCTCATGGCTCCTCCTCCCTCGTCGACGGCCCCTCCGATCCCCCTGGAGGTGGCCACGATTGTCCCTGGTGAGCAGGTCAAAACAGACGGAGCCGAACCCGATCGTCCCGTTATCCAAGCGGGCCCTGGACCGGCCACTCCGGTTGAAGGGGCCACCACCTTGATCGATCCGTTGGTGATCGTACGGTGACGCTCTGACGAGACGGACGGGTTCGAACCCAACCCCTACGCGACGGCGGCCTTCCCTCAGGTGGGCCGTCGTCGCTTGGGACGGGTGGCCCCTGCGAGAAGGGGCCGGATCCGCCTGATGATGATCTCGCCCCTCCGCCTGTCCGCCACCCCCTTGCGGTGTGCTGGCCTCGGCGAGGGGGCAGTAGCGTCCCGTCCGTGACAGATACCGCCGAGCAGTTCGATGTTGTGGGAATTGGTAACGCCCTCGTGGACGTGCTCACCCACGAGGATGACGAGTTCATCAACGCCAATGGTCTCGCCAAGGGGGCGATGATCCTCATCGACACGGAGCGGGCCGAATCGCTCTACGCCGCCATGGGTCAGGGCATCGAGGTGTCGGGTGGGTC
>CAMDIH010000053.1 GCA_945898515.1 Candidatus Neomicrothrix parvicella RN1
GATCCGGCGAACATGCATGCCGCCGGTAAAGGTGTCCCTTACGTCTAACCCCCTGCGCCTGCATCGCCACATCGCACCTGGCGCAGTAGACGAGCCCGGTGAGCAGGTAGGTGCGAACCGATTTGGTGCCGGTGGATCGTGCCGGGTTATTGAGTACCGCCCGGAGTCTGATCGTGTCATCCGGCGAGATGATCGAAGGCCACACCGCCGGGCCGACGATTATCCCGTGGTGCTCTCGTTGTCCCGAGATCCGTGCGGAGCACAGCAGGCGCTTGACCGTGGTTGGTTGCCATGCCGCCCCGGTTACTGTCTGGACTCCGGTGCGTTGCCAGTCGAGCGCCACCCCTCTGATTGACTCTCCTGCGAGCAGTCGGGCCACAGCGTCACGGATCAGCGCAGCCTCATCGGAGACGACAGTCATGCGGTCTTTCTCGTACCCGAAAGGGCGTTGCCCGCCGCCGCATACCTTGCCGGTTTCGGCCAACTCGAGGTGCTTGCGGCGCAGCCGGCGGCTCTTGTCTTCGGATTCTTTGCGTGACACGGACCCGACGATACGTGCAATAAGTCGGCCATCCGGGGTAGCAAGATCCAGGTCGCCAGCGGTGACGGTCCCGACGGTTAGCCCGGTTGCTTCCACGAGGTCGATGAAGGTCTCCAGTTCCTTTGGTGAGCGGTGCAACCTGTCGGGATGCCACACCACCAGCGCATCGAATCGGCCCTGCTTGATCTGTTCGAGCATCTGCTCGTACAGCGGGCGGCGCTTGCCGTATGCGCTGGCATCGTTCTCGGACACCACCGCCGCAACTGCCCACCCCCGCTGGGCGCAATAAGCCCGGCAATCCTTTTCCTGGCGGGCGACACCTAGCCCGGTGCCGTCGTCCTGAGAGATCCGTGAATAGATGACTGTTCGCATGCATACACTCTAACCCACATTCCCGCTGCCGAACGTGGCCAGCATGCAAACCCGGGCCGGCCGCCCCGACCGACCCGCCGTCGACCTGCGCCGCCTGGTAGCCGGGTTTCTGCGTATGGCCCCCGATGTGGCCATCGTGGGCGAGGTTCGAGATCGCGAGGCACTACCGCTGTTGCTCACGCTGTCGTCGGGGGTCAAGGGCTTCACCACTATCCATGCCGGTTCGGCCCGCCAGGCCCTCACCCGACTCCGGTTCATTTGCCAATTGTCGGACTCCTCCAGCGAACTTCCCCTCACCGCTCTCAACACGCTGGTCAGCGAGAGCATTGATCTTGTCGTGCATTGCCGACGGGGGAACGACGGGCCCCGGGTGACTGAAGTGATCGCCGTGGAGGACCTCGCCGGAGGGCCGGAGGCGGCACAGTTCACCGTGACCCAGGTGTTTGATCGGCCCGGCACCGGCCATGACCTCCGCTGGTCGGGCAATGTTCCGGTCCGTATCGCCCGGGCCCTGGCCGAAAGCGGCTCCGATCTCCATTCCCTCCTGCAGTCAAGTCACGCAGGGGCCCCATGATCGCCGTGCTGCTAGCGACCGCCGCAGCGGCAGGTACCTACTTCATCTTCACCGCGTCGGTGCTGGGCTGGCGCGACCTTCGCTGGCCGCGCCCTACGGCCATCTCCCGACACCAGGCCCGCCGCCGGGACTGGCTCGTGCAAGCCGGCCTCGCCGACATTCCGATGCGAGAACTCGCTGCGGTGATGGCGACCTTGGGTGCGCTCGGGGCCTTCGGCGCCTTCGTCGTGTTTGGGGGCATTCTCCCGGCCCTGGTAACCGGAGCCTTCGCGGCGTCCTTCCCGATTGCGTCGTACCGGGCGCGCCGCGTGAACCGACGCGCCGCCGCCATGGACGCGTGGCCGCGGCTCCTGGAGGAATTACGGATCATGACCTCGGCGCTCGGTCGCTCCATTCCACAGTCCCTGTTCGAGGTGGGGCGGCGCGCACCCGCCGACATGCAGCCCGCTTTCGCCGCCGCCCAACGCGAATGGCTCCTCTCCACCGATTTCCCCCGCACACTGGTGGTACTCAAGACCCGCCTAGCCGATCCCACTGCCGATGCCGTGTGCGAAACACTCCTAGTCGCCCACGAGGTTGGCGGCACCGATCTCGACCGCCGACTCGACGCCCTGATTGATGACCGCATCCAGGATTCTCAAGGCCGCAAGGACGCGGCTGCGAAACAAGCCGGGGCACGCTTCGCCCGGTTCTTCGTCTTGATCGTGCCGGCCGGGATGGCCCTCGCCGGCATGTCCGTGGGCACCGGCCGTCAGGCCTATGAAACCCCCACCGGGCAACTCCTTGTGGTCGTGTCCCTTGTCCTCGTGGTGTCGTGCTGGATTTGGGCCGGCCGCATCATGATGCTCCCCCAAGAGGAACGGGTCTTCGATGTCTAGGACACTGGCCCTCTCGGCGCTCCTCCTGGCTGTCGGCACCACCCTGGTGCTCTCCGAGATTCGGTGGTTCAGCCGCGAACCCCTCGCGGCGAGGCTTCGCCCCTATGGCCCCACCCGAGCCGGTAGTACCAACAGCAGTGGCGGCATGCTGTCGGTGGAGTCCTTCCGAGAGGTGATCGGCCCATTGGCCCACCATCTCGGGGAGCGGATGGCCCGGCTCTTGGGTATCCGAGAGGAAGTGGCGGTACGCCTCCAGCGCATCCACTCCCCCGTCGACCCCACCGACTTTCGCGTCCATCAACTGGGACGGGCGGCCAGTGGCCTTGCGCTCGGCCTCCTACTCGCCGCCGCCATCCGCCCCCCTTTGGCTGTGGCCATGCTGTTGGTGCTCGGTGGGCCCGCCCTGGGCTTCCTGCTGGTTGAACAGCGACTCGCCCACCAATCCGAACAGTGGAAGCGACGGATCTTCCTCGAGTTGCCCGTGGTAAGCGAACAACTTGGCATGCTGTTGGGGGCGGGATTCTCCCTCACCGCAGCCCTCAACCGGATCGCCCAGCGGGGCACCGGTGCCTGCATGCAAGACCTCGCTATTGCGTGCGGACGGATCCGCCAGGGCCTCTCCGAAGTGGAAGCACTGCAGGAATGGGCGACTCTCGCCGCTGTCGACGCCCTCGATCGACTCGTGGCGGTGCTGGCCCTCAACCGTGAGGCCGGCGACCTTGGCCGCCTGGTCGGCAACGAAGCCCGGGCGATCCGTCGCGAGGGACAACGGGAACTCATGGAGCAGATCGAACGCCGGTCACAACAGGTGTGGATCCCCGTCACCGTCGCCACGCTCGTGCCCGGTGCCGTACTCCTCGCTGTCCCCTTTATCGAGGCGCTGCGCCTCTTTTCGACCACATGACCACTAAGGCATCCAACGAAGGAGATTCATGTCCGTGACCCTGTACGACACCTCGGTCCGCCTCATCACCTGGTGGGCCGACACCGCTCCGCCACCACGAGACGACCGCGGGGAAGGAGTGATCTCAGCGGCCATCGCCGTGCTGATTATGGCGGGCATCGGCGCGCTGATGTGGGTTGGCTTCAAGACGATTTGGGAAGACACCGAGTCCAATACCAGAGACAAGGTCACCGAGATCGGTCAGTGAGTTGAACACCCACCGCTCCGGAAACGACGGCGGGGCGGGCCTCCTGTCCACCGCTGCGGGTGTGGTGGTGTTCCTGGTCTTCTTGCTCTTTGCGGTGCAGTTGCTCTTCGGCCTCTACGCCTCCTCCACCGTCACCGCGGTGACCAACGACGCCGCGCACCGCGCCGCCGAAGGCGGGGCCCCGCCGTTGTCGCTCATCGAGGCCGACGCCCGCCGCAACCTCGGTGAGATCGGCGACGCCGCCCAGTTCGATTGGAGTACACACGACAGCGACGGAGACGGCGAAGCCGACACCGTTGTGCTGCTCGTCGTGGCCTCTCCTCCCCGCTTCATTCCCCCTTCCATCGGCGGTGCTCTCGGGCTTGACGAAGTTCGTCGAACCGTCCGCGTGCGCATAGAGGCGTTCCAGCCATGAGGCCGTCTCCCCTCCGAGGTGATGCCGGCCAGGTGGGAGGCATCGAGGCCCTCTCCTTTGGCCTATTGATCTTCGTGATCGGCACCCTGCTGATCGCCAATGCCTGGGCGGTCGTCGACGCCAAGTTCGCCACCGATGCCGCCGCCCGGGAAGCCACCCGAACCTTTGTGGAATCCAATGACCCCGCCACCGCCACGGCGGCGGCCATCGCGGCTGGCAAAGCCGTGATCGAGGGCCACGGACGCGACCCGCATCGCGCCGTCATTGCGCCGGTCGGGCCCGCCCAGCTGCAACGATGCGCCCCCATTGCCTTTGCCGCGGTTTACGAAGTGCCCGCGCTCTCCTTGCCGTTCATCGGCGGGTACGGAAAGGCTCCGTTCCGGGTGCGCTCCACCCACCGGGAACGGGTGGACCCCTTCCGATCCGGGCTCACCGGCGACGCCGAGGACTGCCTATGAAGCGCCCCCACCACGGATCGGTTCTTATGCTCATGCCCGCCGGAGTGCTCATCGTGATCCTCCTCGGGGCCATCGCCTTCGACCTGTCGGTGGTCTTTCTCCGTCAGCGCCAAACCAGCTCCGCCGCCGGCGACGCCGCCAATGACCTGGCCACCCTGGCGGTGGACGAAGCCGAATACCGCGCCAGGGGCACCTTTCAACTGAGCCCCCGCCGGGCCGAAGAGATCGGTCGCCGCCTCCTGGCCGAGAGCGACATTGCCCAGCACATCACCCGTATCGATGTGCGAGTGCCCTACCCCGACACCGTGGAAGTAACTGTGGAGGTGCGCGTCGACTACATCTTCGCCAAGGCCATTCCCGGCGCCCGCCACCACACCGAGGTGCACGCCACCGCCACGGCGGTCAGCGCCACTGGCTAGCCGCCACGGTTCATACCACCAGACGAAGCGCCACCTCGTTGGCCAACAGGCGCCCCGGCACCGTCAAGACCAGCCGCTCGGGCTCGCTCGGGTGGGGTACCACCAGGCCCGATAGTTCCTCCTGCGCCACCCCGAGCGCCCCGACCGGAACGCCGTGGCGCGTCCGCAACGACAACTGCAACGCCTCCAGAGCCCGATCGGGCGGATCCAGGCGCTCATCAGCGGCTTCCACCGTTTCCCCATCACGCACCGCTTCGAGGTAACGGTCTGGTGTACGAAGGTTCCAGAAGCGCCGGCCCTGGCGGTGGGAGTGCGAGGCGCACCCAATCCCCTGGTACTCCCCCATCGTCCAATACAACAGGTTGTGGCGGCACTCATGCCCGGGTCGGGCCCAGTTACTGATCTCGTACCAATCCAGACCAGCAGCCCCCAGTTGCTCGGTGGCCGCCAGGTACTTGTCGGCCTGATCGTCGTCGTCGGGATGCCGGGTCGGATCGAGCGCCAGGGCCGTCCCCGCTTCCACGGTGAGCGCGTAGGCGGAAACATGCGGCGGCTCCAGAGCCACCACATCGGCCAGGGTCTGGCACCAGTCGGCCATGGTCTCCCCGGCCCCGCCGTAGATCACATCCAGGTTGAAGGTTTCGAAGCCCGCTGCTCGCGCCAAGGCCACCGAGCGCTCCACGTTGGCGCGATCGTGGGTGCGACCAAGCGCCGCCAATACATGCGGGGAGGTGGATTGCACACCAAAGGACAGTCGGTTCACCCCACCCGCCCGATAGGTGTCGAGTAACTCTGCGGTCACCGTGTCGGGATTGCACTCCACGGTCACCTCGGCCTCGGCGGTGCGCGGCACACGCTTGAGCACGGCCACGAGGTCGGCGGCGGGAACCATCGACGGTGTGCCACCGCCCACAAAGATCGAGGTGGCCGCCGGCATGCCCGCTGCCACCAGCCGGTCGGCATCGAAGCGACAGGCCTCCAAGTAGGCCTCGGTGAGATGGTGTCGGTCGGTCCAGGTAGCGAAAGAGCAGTAGTCGCAGCGTGCCGCGCAAAACGGGATGTGGAGGTACACACCGAAGGGCATCGAAGGGATCGCCGTCACCGGCCCATCATGGCCACTACCGGAATCAGGCCGGTGCGGGGGCGAAGACCACGCCGAGGCCCTCAAGGCGAGAGACCACGGCGTCGGGAATCACATCCAGGATGCAGGCGATGGCGCGAAGATCATCACGGCGCACCGTGATGACCCGACCGTTGTAATCGCCTCGCTGTACCTGGATCATCCGCAGGAATCGAATCAGCATGGCGGCATCGGGCCCCTCGATAGCCGCAATGGCGCCGAGATCAATCTTCACCGCCCGTTCCACCGTGGGCACTACCCCGGTGGTGAGATCAATAAAGACAGGCGCATCACCGGGTCGGCTACCGAAGTCGGGGCCGGCATCGCCGGGGAGCAGCTGATCTACCGGCACGTGGTAATAGCGGGCCAGCCGCTGAAGCCGGATCACCGAAATAGCCCGCTCGCCGCGTTCGTAAGCCCCGAGCACCGAAGCCTTGAATTCATGACCCGATGCCGCGTCCACTTCCTGGAGCGACAGGTTCTTCTGGCGCCGGATACTCCGAAGACGCTCCCCCACCAGAGCGGCGTAGGCCCCCGTTTCGGAAGTCTCGCTCAAGGCCTCACTCATTTGATCGCCACCTCCCCCAAATGCCCGCTACGGAGCACAGCTTGTACCCGCCATATTACCACCCAGAGCACTATGCCCCGGGGACGCTCCCCACCTAAGGTGACATTACCCTACTGGTGGGACGATAACAACACTTAGGGTGAACTCCCCACTACGGATTGTGGACAGGGGTCACGGTTCCGTCGCGCAACGACGTCAGCAGCACCGCGGCGGTCCATGCGGCGGTCTCCGCCCGCAACACATGCGGGCCCAGACCCACTCGATCCCCCGCCACCGCGCCCTCCGACACGGACCATCCCCCCTCGGGGCCCACCAGCACAAAAGGCACCTGCAGGCTCAGCGGCACCCCGCCGCGCTCGGCCAGGGTGGCCCCCGCCGCCACCAATGCAGCCACCTCGGCCACGTCGGCAACCTCCGGCAGACGGGGCCGGTGACATTGCTGGGCCGCGGCTCGGGCCACCAGGCGTAGCCGGGCCACCGCCTTAGCGGCTTTGGCCACATCCCAACGCACCACAGACCGCTCGGCACGAAACGGCACGATCCGGTCGATACCCAACTCGGTGAGCTTCTGCACGATCAGTTCGGGCTTGTCGCCCTTCACCAACGCAAACCCCACCGCCAGCGGCGGGGTGGCCGGCGGCAGTTCACACACCGGACCAAACTCGCGCAGCGCCCCCGCCTCGGCCGGATCAAGTCGCGCCGTTCGCCATCTACCTTCCCCGTCGGCCACCGTCAGCTGATCCCCGGCCCGCTGGCGAAGCACTCGAAGGAGGTGATGGAGATCTTCCTTGGAGAGCGCCGGCCCGCGGAGATCCGCCACAAAAGCCATCGGCCCAGGGTGATCGGCAGGGTGGCCGATAGCGAGGGTCACCGAAAGGCGGACCGAATACGCGACAGCAAACCCGCGTCGGCGGGCGCCACCTCGTCGCCGCGTTGCTCGGCATAGGCACGCAGCAACTCTTCCTGCTCCGCGGTGAGGTCGGTGGGGACCGAGACGCTCGTCTTCACGATGAGATCGCCGCGTTGTCGCCGATCAAGGTGCGGCACACCGCGACCACGCAGGCGAAACTCGCGTCCGTTGGCGGTACCCCGAGGCACCACGAGATCTTCGGTGCCATCAAGGGTGGCAAACTCGATATGCACACCGAGGGCGGCCTGCGTGAAGGTGATGGGTAGTTCGACATGAAGATCGAAGCCCTCGCGCTGGAAACGCTCGTGGGCGGCGGCGCGCACATGCACATAAAGATCACCAGCACCGCCGCCGCGCTGACCCACCGCACCCCGGCCGGTGAGGCGCAGAGTGCTGCCGGTATCCACCCCGGCCGGAATGTCCACCGTGTAGGTGCGCTCCTCGATGGTGCGCCCCTCACCACGGCACTCGCTGCAGGGGTCGCTGATTACCTGGCCCTGCCCACTACAACGCGGACACACCGAGTTGGTAACCATCTGGCCGAGAAAACTCTGCCGCACGCGCTGTACCTGTCCCACCCCGGCGCACTCGAGACAGGTGATCGGTGAAGTGCCGGGCTTGGCGCCAGTGCCCCCACACGGCTGGCAGGCGATGGCCGTGCGCACATCCACCGGGTGCTGGGTGCCAAACACCGCTTCGACAAAGGTGAGTTCGGCTACCACCTCGAGGTCGGTACCCCGGGGCGGGCCGCTCGGGCCCCGGGCACGGCCGCCCCCACCGAAGGGACTGTTCCCCCCGAAGAACGCATCAAAGATGTCGTTGACACCACCACCCGCGGACCCACCGCCGGGCCCGCTGTCGGGGCCGTACCGGTCGTAGTGCTGGCGCTTCTGCGGGTCCGACAGCACCTCATAGGCCAAGGCCACTTCCTTGAAGCGCGCCTCAGCACTCGGATCGGAGTTGGTGTCGGGGTGGAGTTCACGGGCCCGTTGGCGATAGGCGCGCTTGATCTCCTCGGCGCTGGCATCAGCACCTATCCCCAGCAGGGCGTAGTAATCCTCGGCCACGTCAGCCCTCCGTGAGGCGTTGCGATAGACGATGGCTCACCACGGCAACCGCCGCCATGGCCTGGGGATAATCCATACGGGTGGGGCCGAGCACCCCAATAGTGCCGGCCTCTTCGCCATCCACCCGATAGGGCGCCACGATCAGCGCACACTCGGCCAAGGGTGCCATCCCCGTTTCCGTTCCAATGGCCACCTGCAGGCCGCGGTCGAGCACATCCCGAAGGAGGGTAACCACCACATACTGCTGCTCGAGGATGCCCAGCACTTCCCGCACTGTCTCGATGGCATCAAAAGCACGCGCCACCTGGGAGGTGCCGCCCACAAAGACCTGGTCGAGCTCGTCGCCACTGTCGCGGCGCAATGAACCCAGGGCCAGTGTGCACAACGCATCGGTGGCGGCATCGCCGGTGGCCGGTGGCGCGCTGAGAGCATGGCGTCCCATACCGGTGAGGTGAGCGGCGAGGTGCACCGTGGCCGCCCCAATCCGCTCCTCCCCGATCGGCTCCGCTAGTTCGACAGTGTGTTTCTCCACCGCCCCGTTCGACATCACCGCCACCACCAGGGCCGTGGTGGTGGTGATGCTCACCACCTGCACCGAACGCACTGTGGTCTCGGTGGGCGTGGGGGCCACCACCACGCCGGCATAGTTCGTGAGATCACCCAACAGACGCGATGTGTCTTGGAGCATCTGCTCGAGTTCGCCGTGGGCGTGGTCGAAGAACGACCGCACCTGCACCGCCTCGGAACCGCGCAGAGGGGCCGGTTGTCCGAGATGGTCCACAAAGAAGCGATAGCCCTTTTCGGTGGGCACGCGCCCGGCGCTGGTATGTGGCTGACGCAGGTAGCCCTCTTGCTCCAACGTGGCCATGTCGTGGCGAACCGTGGCCGATGACACCTGCACGCCGGAGGACTTCACGACATGCGCAGACCCCACCGGCAGAGCGGTGTCGATGTACTCCTCCACTACGGCCCGGAGGATGGCGGCCTTGCGTTCGTCGAGCATGGGTACCTGGCAGTCGATGCTACCGAGTGCCAGCCCCCTGAGCAGGTCTCGGCCGTGTGCCCGCGCCTGGCAAGGTGGTGCCGTGCGGTTCGTCGTCGTGGGAGCAGGGGCCATCGGGGGTGTGGTCGGTGGGCGGATGGCTCAGCACGGACACGACGTCGTCCTCGTGGTGCGGGGGGCTCACCACGACGCCATCGCAGCCAACGGCCTCCTGCTCCGGTCGCCTGACGATGAGGTGCGGGTGCGGGTACCGGTCGTGGCGCATCCCCACCAGGTGGTCTTCGGTCCGGACGATGTCGTGCTCCTCGCCGTGAAAGGCCAAGACACCGCCGCCGCCCTGGCGTCGTTGGACCGCGCCCCCCACGACGTGGCGATCGCCTGCTTGCAGAACGGTGTGGACAACGAGCGCCAGACCCTCCGGCGCACCGTCAACACCTACGCGGTGCCCGTGATGCTGCCGGCCACCCACCTAGAGCCCGGGGTGGTTGATGCCTCCTCGGCCCCCACCACGGGCATCCTCGATGTGGGCCGCTATCCGCTCGGGGTTGATGATCGGGCCGAGGCCATGGCGAGGGCCTTTGCGGCATCCACCTTCAGTGCCACGACGAACGAAACCGTCATGCGCTTCAAGTGGTCGAAGCTACTCATGAACCTGGGCAACGCCATCGAAGCGGCCATCGGTCCGATCGGCCGCGTGAGCGAGGTGTACACCGCCGCCCGGGCTGAGGCCGAGGCCGTCCTCGCCGCCGCCGGGATCGACTGCGCATCCGCCGAGGAGGACGCAGCCCGACGCGGGGACCTCCTCCGAATCCGCCCGATTGGGGAACAACGCTGGGGTGGTGGGTCCTCCTGGCAGAGCCTCGCCCGCGGTACGGGGAGCATCGAGGCCGACCTGCTCAACGGTGAGATCGTGCTCCTGGGTCGCCTCCACGGCGTGGCCACACCGGTCAACGCGGGGTTACAGCGCGTGGCCAACGACCTCGCGGGCGCCATGGCCCCGCCGGGATCGCTCAGCGAGGCGGAGCTGCTCGCCCGATTGGGCTGACCCTCAGCGACCCCGCGTAACGGCGTAGCGCCGCAGTGCCTCGACGCGCTCCTCGGCGTGATCCACCATCGGCGCTGGATACCCCGGAGGCGCTCCGGCAGGGTCGTCCCAGGGGTGGTGCACATACCGGTCTCCTACCGCCGCCAGCTCCGGCACCCAGCGGCGCACGTACACACCCCCCGGGTCGAAACGTTCGCCCTGGGTCACCGGGTTGAAGATTCGGAAGTAGGGGGAAGCATCGGTGCCGGTGCCTGCCACCCACTGCCAGCCGTGCTGGTTCGAAGCCACGTCGCCATCAGTGAGATGTTCCATGAAGAAACGCGCGCCTCTCGTCCAGTCGAGGTGTAGGTCCTTCACCAAGAAACTGGCCACCAGCATCCGCACCCGATTGTGCATGAAACCCTCGGCCACCAGTTGTCGCATCCCCGCGTCAACGATGGGGAAGCCCGTACGGCCATCACACCAGGCCTGAAACAGCCCATCGGTATCAACTACGTCTACCTCCATCCCCGCCATCGCCGGGTTGAAGGCGCTACGCACAGTGTCGGGACGGTGGTGGAGCACATCGGCGTAGAACTCCCGCCATCCCAGTTCCGAACGGAACACTGCCTCGGCCCGACTACTGCCCAGTTCCGCTAAGAGTTGCCGAGGGTGCAGGCAACCCCACTTCAAATACGGCGCCAATCCAGAAGTGGCCTCCGCACCGGGGTGATTCCGCTGCTCGTCATACGCCGCAAGGGGCTCGCCGTAGAAGCGATTTGCCCTCGCCCAAGCC
The DNA here is from genome assembly GCA_945898515.1 of Candidatus Neomicrothrix parvicella RN1. Taxonomy (GTDB): domain Bacteria; phylum Actinomycetota; class Acidimicrobiia; order Acidimicrobiales; family VFJN01; genus VFJN01. The sequence continues at coordinate 11,297 of CAMDIH010000053.1, forward strand.
GCTGCCTCCCCCGGCTCGGGCAGATGACCGGCACTGGCGGCGGCAACGGGCCACTGCTCACTCGACAACGCCGCCCACTGCAGTGCGCCCGGTGCCGGGAGCGCCTCGGCCCAGCCGTGGCTCATCCACGCCTTGAAAAACGGCGTGAACACCTTGTAGGGCAACCCGGATCCATTTAGTACCGAACCCGGTGCCACGGCGTAGGGCGACCCCACCCGCACGAGGGTGCGGTCGGCCTCCCTCAACACCGCCGCCACGCGCTCGTCGCGGAGAGCACCATAGGGCGCGAAATCACCGGTGACGAAGACCTCGCGGGCGCCAACTTCCGCCGCCACCGACGCCACCACAGCAGCCGGATCGCCCCACCGCACCACCAAGCGGCCACCAATCGACTCGTCCAAAGCCCGCAGACACCCCACCAGAAACGCCCGTCGGTTCGCCCCGGCCGGGCCCCAGAGATGGTCGTCCACGCAAAACAGGGCCACCACCTCGCCGCCCGGTCCCGCTGCCTGCACCGCCTCGGTGAGGGCCGGGTGATCCACGAGGCGCAGGTCTCGGCGGAACCAGATGATGGTGGTGGTCACATGATGTTCCTAGCGGAACCGCCGCCGGAGCACCCATCGCTCCTAGCGCCCGCCCCCTGCCGCCCGAGTTGACGCGCACCCAACAGGGTCACCGCCGGTCGAGGATCGAAGGCCACTCAGGCACTCGTTCAGTCCTCCAGGCGCAGCGCGCTCACAAAGGCCTCTTGGGGCACCTCCACCCGGCCGATGTTCTTCATCCGCTTCTTCCCGGCCTTCTGCTTCTCCAACAGTTTGCGTTTGCGGGTGATGTCGCCGCCGTAACACTTAGCCAGCACATCTTTGCGCTTGGCCTTCACCGTCTCCCGGCTGATGATCTTTCCGCCGATGGCGGCCTGGATCGGCACGTCGAACATCTGTCGGGGAATCAACTCAGCCAGTTTCTCCGACATGCGCCTGCCGTACTCCTGCGACTTGTCCTTGTGGAGAATGTTGGAGAAAGCATCGGCCGGCACACCGTTGAGGAGCACGTCCACCTTCACGAGATCGGATCGCACATACCCCGCCGGCTCGTAATCCAGCGACGCGTAGCCCTGGGTACGGCTCTTGAGTTGGTCGAAGAAATCCCGAACCACTTCGGCGAGGGGCACCTTATAGATCAGTTCCATCCGCTCCGGCGAGAGGTACTCGAGTTTGCGCATTTCGCCCCGCCGTTGCTGACACAGTTCCATGATCGTGCCCGTGTAGTCCTTTGGAGTGAGGATCGTGCAGGTGAGCATCGGCTCCTCGATGAAGTCGATCTCCACCATGGGCGGCAGGGCTGAAGGGTTCGCCACCTCCACCACTTCGCCATCGGTCTTGTGCACGAGATAGGCCACCGAGGGTGCCGTGGCGATCAGGTCGAGATTGAACTCGCGTACGAGACGCTCCCGCACAATCTCCATGTGCAACAGCCCGAGGAACCCGCAGCGGAAGCCGAAGCCCAACGCCCCTGATGTCTCCGGCTCGTAGGTGTACGAGCCGTCGTTCAGGCGCAGTTTCTCCAGGGCATCTCGCAGATCGGAGAACTGGTCGCCGTCGATGGGGTAGAGGCCGCAGAACACCATGGGCTTCGGCTCGCGGTACCCCTCGAGCGGCGAGGAGGCGGGGTGAAGGGCGTCGGTGACCGTCTCGCCGGAGCGGGCTTCGCGCACGTCCTTGATGCCGGCGATCAGGTAGCCCGTCTCACCGGGGCCGAGCGACACCACCGGTGTGTGATCCGGGCTGCGCACGCCCACCTCATCGGCGTCGTGCACGGCGTTGGCCTGCATGAACCTCACCCGGGCACCGGTCTTGAGCACTCCGGTCATCACCCGCACCGACGACACCACCCCCCGGTAACTGTCGTAGTACGAGTCGAAGATCAGCGCCTGGAGCGGATCGTTCGGGTCGCCGGTCGGGGCCGGGATCGCTTCGATGACCGCATCGAGCAGTGCCGGCACTCCGGCCCCGGTCTTGGCGCTGATTCGTAGGATGTCGGCGGCAGGGATCCCCAGGACCTGTTCGATCTCGGCGGCGCAGCGGTCGGGGTCGGCGGCGGGAAGATCGAGCTTGTTGAGGCACGCCACGATTTCCAAGTCGTTCTCCAGCGCCAGGTAACAGTTGGCCAGGGTCTGCGCTTCGATCCCCTGCGCGGCATCGACAAGCAAGATCACGCCTTCGCAGGCCGCCAGCGACCGCGACACCTCGTAGCCGAAATCCACATGGCCGGGGGTGTCGATCAGGTTGATGACATGGTCCTGATAGTCGAGCCGGACCGACTGGAGTTTGATCGTGATGCCCCGCTCCCGCTCAATGTCCATCGAATCGAGGTACTGGGCTCGCATGTCTCGAGGGTCGACGGCGCCGCACAACTCGAGGAGGCGATCGGCGAGCGTGCTCTTCCCGTGGTCAACGTGGGCCACGATGGATAGGTTGCGGAGGCGACTGAGGTCCATAGAGGGGGAACCATCACGGTACCGGGGCCTCTGGATGTGACGAGAATCCGAGGAGGCGGGTAGAGTCTGCCGGTTCGATTCCATCCCAGATCTACTGAGCAGGACACCTCGTGGCCAACATCAAGAGCCAGATCAAACGCAACCGCCAGACCATCAAGCGCACCGAGCGAAACAAAGCCGTGCGTAGCGAATTGAAGACCCGTACCAAGATCGCGGCGGCGGCCGCCACGTCGGGTGCCGACGACGCTGTCGAACTGAACCGATTGGCCCAGAAGCGTCTCGACACCGCCGTGAAGAAGGGCGTTATCCACAAGAACGCCGCCGCCCGCCGGAAGTCTCGCCTCACCAAGAAGCTGAACCAGGGCGCCGTCTCCGCCACCTGAGCCAGGCCCCACCACGATCGCGACACCGTGCCGGGCCGAGCGCCCGGCACGGTCGCGTTCGGGCACTACTTGGAGAGCGCGGCCAGTCGGGCCACCAACACCTCGAGTACGAGCCCATCGGGCCAGGCCTTGCCACCGCGCAGGTCCAGATCGGCCCGCGCCAGCAGATCTACTGCCCGGACGATGCGCTCATGACCAAGACGACGGGCCTGCCCCATGGCTTTACGAGCCGGGAAGGTGGATCCCTTCATCCCCAGCAGGGCCGCCGCATCGCTCTCCGAAGCCGCCGCCGCACCATCAAGCCGCAGCATCCGCCCGAAGTGGGTGTGCAGGGTGCTCAGCAACTGAAAGGGGTGGCGCTCGCCTTGCCCCACCATGCGCTGAAGGAGATCGAGGGCCGTGGCCCGATCGCCGCGATCAATGGCATCGGTGAGATCCCACGGGGGAACGCTGCCGTCGTCACCGAGAAACGGTTCGATCTCCGCCGCCGTGATCTTCCGGCCCACCCCAAAGGTGGAGGTGAGGAGGTCGATCAAGCCGAGAAGGCGGCTCGGATCATCCCCGACCCACACCACCAACCTCTGGCGGCCATCGGCATCCACCTTCAAACCCGACTCTGCCAGATGCTCGCCCACCCACTCGGTAACTTTCCGACCCGGACTTGAATCCACCTGGGCCCCGCCGCAGCGGGTTACCGCTTCGAGCAGGGCCTTGGGCACTTTCCCCGCGCCCCATTCCAGCACCAGCCGGGTGCTCGGAAGCGGGTCGAGGAGGTAGTCCACCAGGGGTTGGACGAGGTCATTGCGCTCCCGTTTTTCTGTGACGCGGCCCAACACCACTCGGAAGTCGGTGAGGAACGGCGGAGTTTGGGCAGCGTCCACGAGCACGAGCAACGGATCGAGCCCATCAGCGTCGACGGCCCCCACGTCGATCTCCTCCACCACGAGCGAACGTTCCTCATCGCCCACGAGATCGTCCACAAAGGCGCGCACCGCATCGCGCAGCACCGCGTCGTTATCGCCCTTCAGGAGCGTGATCGGGACGGCACTCATCCGCTGGCCGCCCGGGCCTCTAGTACCGCCGCCATCACATCAGCGGTGCGGCGCGCCCCCCGCACATCATGCGCCCGCAGCACGCGACACCCCTGGGAGATACCGAAAGCATGGGCGGCATGGGATACCTCGCGACGGTCGCCCACCTCCTGCCCCACGAGCGCCCCCAGAAACCGCTTGTTCGAGGCCGAGAGGAACAGCGGCCAACCGAGTTGCGCAAGTTGGTCATGGGAACGCAGCAATGCCAGCGACTGCGGCTCGCTCTTTCCGAGGTCGAGTCCGGCATCCACCATCACTCGCTCTCGAGGGATTCCCGCGGCCTCGGCCTGCTCGGCCCGCTGCCGCAAAAAGCGCGCCACCGCCGTGGTGACCGGCTCGTCGTACACCGGGTTCGGATCAGGCACCCGCGGACCGATGCGGATGTGCGTCGCCACCACCGACGCACCGCCCGCCGCCGCCACCGCGAGGTAGGCGGGGTCCTCGAATCCGCTGATGTCGTTGCCCACCACTGCGCCGGCGGCGATGGCCTCCTGCAGGACCGACGCCCGCCAGGTATCCACCGACAGGGGAAGATCGAAGCGTTGCTGCAATGCCTCGATCGCCGGGATCACCCGATCCAGTTCCTCCTGCAGCCCCACCTCCGGACCGGGGCCGGCCTTCACCCCGCCCACATCGAGAAAATCAGCCCCCTCCCCCACGAGTTGCTCGGCCTTGCCGAGAAAAGCGTCGAAGTCGTAATAGGCACCGCCATCGAAGAACGAATCAGGGGTGCGATTCAAGATGCCCATCACCAGCGCGCGATACCTGATGTCGAAGCGACGGTCGCCGAGAGCCACCACCGGACAAGCCAGGTCATCTCCCACGCGCCACGGCATCGGCTCCACGAGCCAGGAACCTACCTTGTTGTCACAACACCTCCTCGACCGATGTCAGCGGGGCCGAGCATCCACCACCAGTCGGTCCGCCAGGGATGTGATCCGCAGCGCCAGGTGGCCTACCTCCATCCCACCCCCTAGCGGGGGTCGAACCACCGGCACCCCCACCGGGCCCAGAGAGCCAGGATTGGCCGTCACTACGCCAGTGGTGGGATGCCCCTGGAGCACATCCACCACCACCTCGGGCGGCACCGACGAATCGGCTACCACGAGCAGCCCGATCCGATCGATGCCCGATCGCCGCAAACCCTCCAACACTCCGGCCGACCCCACCGAGCGTCCACCCCCCGCATCGCTGAGGACCACCAGCGCCGTAGACCCGTCTCGCCATACCGTCACTCCCGTCGCCACCGAAGCCCGCAAAGGCGGCGGGGCCCTCCCTGCCACCACCGCCACGAGAACGGCGCCACCCGCCACCATCAGCCCCGCGTGGCGCACCCACGGGCCCCGGCCCACCCCCACCGCCGCCACGGCCAGACCCGCCCCCAGCGCCACCACGTGGCCACCGCCGAGTTCGCCCAACCCGGCCCGGGCCAAGTGGTGAGCCACTCCCTCCCACCACGCCAGTCCAGCCCCCGTAGGTATCTGCAGCAGCCAGGCCACCGAGGGACCGGCCAGCCCCGCCAGCAGACCCGCCGTCAGACCCCACACCATGATCGCCCCCGCCACCGGCACCGCCAGGAGATTGG
>CAMDIH010000054.1 GCA_945898515.1 Candidatus Neomicrothrix parvicella RN1
GATCCGCCGTCATGGGCGGGTTCAGGTCATCTGCACCAACCCCCGGCACAAGCAGCGCCAGGGCTAAGAGGAGACAGCAACCCACTTATGGCTCGTATCGCCGGCGTTGACATCCCCCGCGAAAAGCGGTTGGAGATCTCGCTCACCTACATCTTCGGCGTTGGCCGAAGCACATCGCAGAAAATCTGTGACGCAATCGGGCTCAGCCGCAGCACTCGTGTGCGCGATCTCACCGATGAAGAAGTGAACCAAATCCGCGCCTACGTCGACCAGAACCTCGAGGTCGAAGGCGATCTCCGCCGCGAGGTGCAGCAAGACATTCGCCGCAAGATGGAGATCGGTTGTTGGCAGGGATTGCGGCACCGCAAGGGCCTGCCGGTTCGCGGCCAGCGCACTCAGACCAACGCCCGCACCCGCAAGGGACCCAAGAAGACCGTCGCCGGTAAGAAGAAGGTACGCAAGTGAGCAAGCCAGTCAGTGCCAAAGGTTGCCGGTTTCCGGTTGTCGCAGCGGGTGGGGGTGGAATCTAAATGGCCAAACCCAAGCCCGGTGGACGGCGGCCGCGCAAGCGTGAGCGCCGCAATGTCTCTCATGGCGTTGCCCACATCAAGAGTTCCTTCAACAACACGATCATCACCATCAGCGACCAACAGGGCAACGTTCTGTCCTGGGCCTCGGCGGGCAACGTTGGCTTCAAGGGCAGCAAGAAGAGCACGCCCTACGCCGCCCAGATGGCAGCCGAGAAGGCCGCTCGCGGGGCGATGGAGCACGGCGTCCGTAAAGTTGACGTGCAGGTGAAGGGTCCCGGCTCTGGTCGCGAGACCGCCATTCGCTCGCTGCAAAGCGTCGGTATCGAAGTTACCGGCATCAAAGACGTCACCCCTGTCCCCCATAACGGCTGCCGCCCTCCCAAGCGGCGCCGAGTCTGAGGCTCCCCGCATGGCTCGCTACACCGGACCCAAGGTAAAGATTTCCCGCCGCTTGGGTGTGAACATCTTCGAGAACGAGAAGGGCAGCAAGGCGCTGGAGAAGCGCCCCTACCCGCCGGGCGAGCACGGGCGCTCGCGTCGTCGTCAGCCTTCCGAGTACTCCTTCCAGTTGCAGGAGAAGCAGAAGGCGAAGCACATTTATGGCCTGCTCGAGCGCCAGTTCGAGAACCTCTACAAGGAGGCCACCCGCTCCAAGGGGGTGACCGGCGAAAATCTGCTCCGTTTTCTAGAGCAGCGCCTCGACAACATCGTCTTCCGGGCCGGTTGGGCCAGCACCCGGCCGCAGGCTCGCCAGTTCGTGAACCACGGACTGATCGATGTCAACGGTCGGCGGGTCGACATCCCCAGCTACCGGGTCAGGAAGGGCGACGTGGTGTCGCTTCGGACCAAGAGCCAAGCCATGATCGTGATCCAACACAACATCGACACCCTTGACGCTCGACTCCCGGCGTGGTTCGACGCCGGTGAGGATGGCAAGTCGATCACTGTGCGAGAACTCCCGCTGCGTGAGCAGATCGATGTTCCCGTGCGTGAGCAGCTCATCGTTGAGTTGTACTCCAAGTAGCCCTGTTCCCATTGCCCCCCAGTTCACGAGGTAGATCATGCTGGTAATCCAACGCCCCACGGTTGAGGCGATCGGCGAGGCCGAGGGCAACCGCCAGACCTTTTCTGTAGGTCCGCTCGAGCCCGGTTTCGGCCACACGTTGGGTAACTCCCTGCGTCGCACCCTCCTGTCTTCGATCCCAGGGGCGGCCATCACGCAGCTCCGCTTCGACGACGCCCTCCACGAGTTCGACACCATCGCGGGTGTCACCCAGGACGTCACCGATGTGATCCTGAACCTCAAGGACCTCGTGCTCGTCTGTCACAGCGACGAGCCCGTGACCCTGCGCCTTGATGCCAAGGGGCCGGCCGAGGTCACCGCCGGTGCCATCACGCCGAACGCTGATGTGGAGATTCTCAACCCGGACATGGGTATCGCCACGCTGAGCAAGTCGGCCCGGCTGGCCATCGATATCACCGTGTCGAAGGGTCGGGGTTACGTCTCGGCTGATCGCAACAAGGGAAGCGCCACCATCGGTGTGATCCCGGTCGACTCGATCTTCTCACCGGTGCGCCGGGTGGCGTTCCTCATCGAGCCCACCCGGGTGGAGCAGTCCACCGAGTACGACCGCCTCGTGCTCGATATCGAGACCGACGGCTCCATCTCCCCTCGTGAGGCCCTGGCCTCGGCGGGCGATACTTTGCGCTCCCTCGTGGGCCTGGTGGCGGAAATGAGCGACGATCCGCAGGGTCTCGAGCTCGGTGAGATCGCCACGATCGCGGCGGGGTCGCCCGATCTCGATCTCCCCATCGAGGATCTCGACTTGTCTGAGCGTCCCCAGAACTGCCTCAAGCGGGCTCAGGTAAACACGGTGGGCGAACTACTGCTGAAGACCGAAGACGATCTGTTGTCCGTCACCAACTTCGGCCAGAAGTCGCTTGATGAGGTCATCCAGAAGCTTGACGAGCGTGGCCTGCGGCTGCGGACCAAGGATTAGGACACGCCATGCCTGCTACCCCAAAGAAGGGGCGTCGCTTCGGCGGCAGTTCCCAGCACCAGCGCCTGATGATGGCGAACCTTGTGGCGTCACTCGTGGCCGCCGAAGGCATCGTGACCACCGAGGCCAAGGCCAAGGCGTTGCGCCCCATTGCCGAGAAGGTCATCACCAAGGCCAAGAAGGGCGGCCTGCACAACCATCGCCAGGTCGTCTCCTACCTCGGCGATAAGGAGATGGCCCACAAACTCTTCACCGATGTGGGTCCCCGGTACGCCAACCGCAACGGTGGCTACACCCGGATCCTGAAGCTCGGCAACCGGCAGGGCGACAATGCTCCGATGGCGCGCATCGAACTCGTCTGAGCCGGCCGCAGCGTGACGCTGTTCGATGCCCCCTACGCTCCGGCGGCCCCCACCGGGCCGGTAGTGCGCGTACGGATGCTGGTGGCCTATGACGGCTCGGAGTTCCATGGATTCGCGGCGCAGGATGGCCCGGTCACGGTGGCAGGCACGCTGCGCAGCGCCATTGAGCGGGTGGTGCGCCACTCGGTGGAGATCACCTGCGCCGGCCGCACCGATCGCGGGGTGCACGCCTGGGGGCAGGTGCTCTCCCTGGATCTAGCGAGCAGCGTCGACCTCGACGCGCTGCACCGATCGCTCGTCAAGCAATGCGGTCCCGCCATCGCCGTGCGTGAGCTGTCCCTTGCCCCCGTCGGTTTTGATGCCCGCTTCTCGGCCACTGCTCGTACCTACCGCTACACGGTGCTCAATCGGCCGGTGCCTGATCCGTTCCTGGCCCGTACCACCTGGCACGTGCCGACCCCCTTAGACATGGAGTTGTTGGCGCTGGCCTGCGATCCGTTTGTGGGGGAGCACGATTTCAGCGCCTTCTGCCGGCGGCCCAAGGTGAACGACGGGGGAGAGCCGGTGTCGTTGGTGCGGCGAGTGAAACGGGCGGGGTGGACCGACCTCGGCGATGGTCTGCTGCGCTTTGAGATCACCGCCACGGCGTTCTGCCATCAGATGGTGCGCGCCATCGTGGGGACCGAAGTAGCCGCTGGACGGGGACAGATCCGCCCCGGCGAGATCCGGGGAATCCTGCGCAGTGGCGACCGCGCTCGGGCGGCCGCCATCGCCCCCCCCGAGGGCCTCTGCCTGTGGCACGTGGACTACTAGGCCCCCCACCGGAGCCCTCGCCCCCGGCGGCCCGCCGCGATGGTCCCTCGCGGGCAGCAGAGTTGCGGTATGGCCCGCTCTGGCCGTAGTTTTGTCCTTCGCTTAGGGCACTCCGGTGCCCGCAGCAATCCCTCGATTTACTCAAGGACGCTCCGCGTGCGCACGTACAGCCCCAAGGCCAGCGAGATCACCCGCAAGTGGTGGGTCATCGATGCCGAAGATCTGGTTCTCGGCCGGCTCTCCACCGAGGCCGCCCGCATCCTGCGTGGCAAGCACAAGCCCACCTTCGCTCCCCACATGGACATGGGCGATCACGTCATCGTGATCAATGCCGAGAAGGTCGTACTCACCTCCAACAAGGCCGAACAGAAGATGGTGTATCGGCACTCCGGTTATCCGGGCGGTCTCAAGGCTGAGACGTTCGCTCGCTCCCAGGCTAAGAATCCCGAGGACGCTGTGCGTCGTGCCATTCGAGGGATGATCCCCAAGAATCGTCTCGGTGCCCAGATGCTGACCAAGTTGAAGGTGTACGCCGGCCCCAACCACCCACACTCGGCACAACTGCCCGAGCCTCTCGAACTTCCCGCCGCCCGGCGCACCGCGTAGGAGAACCAAGCGTGTCCCAGCCTCTCATTCAGTCCACCGGTCGCCGCAAGCAGGCCGTCGCTCGTGTCCGGGTGCGCCTCAACGAGACCGAAGGCGACGGCACCATCACGGTGAACAAGCGTGCCCTGGCCGACTACTTCCCGTCGCAGACGCACCAGATGATTCTCACCGAACCGCTGCGGGCCACTGAGCTCACCGGGGCCTACAACATCGACGCCACCCTTGGCGGGGGCGGCCCCACCGGCCAGGCGGGCGCGCTGCGTCTGGGCATCTCGCGGGCGCTCATTGAACTCGACCCGGAGTTACGACCGCTCCTCAAGCGTCTCGGTTTCCTCACGCGAGATCCGCGCAAGAAGGAGTCCAAGAAGTACGGCCTCAAGAAGGCTCGTAAGGCTCCGCAGTACTCCAAGCGCTAGTCCCCAGCCCAGGTGACCGCTCCCCGGTGCGCATGCGCCGATGGGGCTGCGTCCGGCGGTTCGTAGTGCCGCGGCGGGCTGCGTGACAAGATCGGACGTGCTCAAGTTCGGGACTGACGGGGTTCGGGGGGTGGCCAACCTCGACCTGACCAACGAGGCGGTGACCGCCTTGGGTCGAGCTGCCGCTCGGGTGCTCGGCGGGGATCGCTTTGTGGTGGGTCGAGACACCCGCCGTTCCGGTGGCCGGCTGGAGGCATCCCTGGTGGAGGGCCTGGTGGCCGAAGGAATGGTGGTACGGGACCTGGCCGTAGCCCCGACGCCAGCGGTGGCCTGGGTGGCCGCCGCCGAAGGGATCCCCGGCGCGGTGGTCTCGGCCTCGCACAACTCCTTCGAAGACAACGGCGTGAAGTTGTTTGCGGCGGGAGGTCTGAAGTTGGGCCGCGAGGTAGAGGTTGCCGTGGAAGCCGAGTTTCACCGCCTCCTGCGCGCCGACCCCGCCACAGTGGTCATCTCCGCCGCCGCTCCGGGATCGGTGGGGCCAGGCATGGGGGATGTGGCCCGGTGGGCCGCCAGTGTGGCGGCGTCTATCGACGGTCGGAGTCTTGAGGGCCTGCGCGTCGTCGTGGATTGTGCCAACGGTTCTGCGAGCGGGATCGGCCCCGAGGTGCTGCGCTCGCTTGGGGCGGAGGTGGAGGTTCTGCATGCGGACCCCGATGGCACCAACATCAACGCCGATTGCGGTTCTACCTACCCGAGGGAACTGCAGCGCGTAGTGGTGCAACGAGGAGCCCATGCCGGTATTGCCTTCGATGGTGATGCCGATCGCGTACTGGCGGTGGATGCTGCCGGTCGCGTGATCGATGGCGATCAGATCATCGCGATGTGTGCCGTAGACCGCCGCGTCCGCGCCTGTCTGCCCCGGGACACCGTCGTGGTAACGGTCATGACGAATTTGGGGTTTCGGCTGGGGATGGCCGATCACGGCGTAACCGTGCTTCAGGTTCCGGTAGGGGATCGCCATGTGCTCGAAGCGATGACAGAGGGCGGCTATACCCTGGGGGGCGAGCAGAGCGGCCATGTGATCTTTAGTGATCTCGCCACCACGGGAGATGGTCTGCTCACCGCGGTACAACTTCTCGATGTGGTGGCCCGTGCCGGTCGTCCGCTGGCCGAGTTGGCCGATGCCGCGATGACGCGGCTCCCGCAGGTGCTGCGCAATGTCTCGGTCTCGGTTGCGGGCCCGGATGCCATTGCCGCGCTGGAGGCCGAGATTGCCGCGGTGGAGGCCGAACTGGGCGAGCACGGGCGGGTACTCATCCGTGCCAGTGGAACCGAGCCGGTGGTGCGGGTGATGGTGGAGGCAGCTACGGCGGCGCAGGCGGAGCGGGCCGCCGAACACCTCGCCGGCTTGGTGGCCGACCTACCCCCCCGGTAGCCGTGGCGGAGGGGATTGTGCCCCTTCGTCAAGGCGGCGGTCGTCGTAGCCCGTACGATGGGGATCTCTCCCACCCGGAAGGCCCTTCTGAGCGTGTGCGGCATCATCGCCATCCTTCGCAGTCCCGGCGTTCGTCGCCCCTTGCCTGCCTCCGAGGTGTTCGCTCGTCTCGATGCCATCGTGGGTTCGCGGCGGGGCCCCGATGGGCTGGATGCGGCCGGGGTAGCGGCGCTTGGTCTCGAGGAACTCGACGCCGTTCTGCAGGGCATGGACGGCATCGCCTTGTTGGTACACGACCGCGAGGTGGTGATCCGTATCGCGGCAGCCATGGTGGTGGTGGGGGAATGGGTCACGGCGCTGGAAACCGCCTTGGACAGCGACGACGAGTTGGTGCACCAGCCCATCGAGGAGATCAACGCCACCCTCCTGCGGCTCAAGGATGCCCGCTGGGCCATCGAGCACGATCGTTTGCCTACCGCAGAACGGGTGCGCGAACTGGTGGGAGCGGCCCCGGGGTGGTCGGCCATTGAGATCGCCACCTCGATTCAGCAGGCGCTCTCCGCCTTGGATCGCCTCGAGGTGCGAGGGCGCGATTCCGCTGGACTGACCGTGTTAGTGCGAGACCACGGTCTGGATCTCGCCGACCCTGCTATCTCGGCTCTGCTGGCTTCCCGCCAGAGCGACGGACTGTTCCGGTCGAAGGCGGTGCGGACGGCCGAGGGTCATCTGAGTTTTGTCTACAAGGCCGCCGCCGAGATTGGCGAACTAGGCGACAACACCTCGGCGATGCGGGCGGAGATAGTGGCCGATGACCTGTTGCGCCTGGCGCTGGGTGGCGAAGAGGGGGCCGCCGTGGTGCTCGGTCACACCCGATGGGCGAGCGTCGGCATCATCTCGCAGCCCAACGCCCACCCGGTGGACAGTCTCGAAGTGGACCGATCCGATGGCCCGTATGTCACCGCCGCCCTGAACGGCGATGTCGATAACTTCGCCGATCTCAAGGCGGCCGATGGGCTACGCGTGGCCGCCGAGATCACCACCGATGCCAAAGTGATCCCCACGCTGGTGTCGCACCGTCTGGCGGAGGGGGCCAACCTCACCGATGCCTTTCGGAACACCGTGGCGGGTTTCGAGGGGTCGGTGGCCATAGCGGCGAGCGCCGCTTCCTATCCCGACCACCTCCTGTTGGCCCTGCGGGGCAGCGGGCAGGCCCTCTACGTAGGGCTGGCCGAGGGCTGTTTCGTGGTGGCTTCTGAGCCCTACGGAGTGGTTGAACTCACCCGCACCTACGTGCGGATGGACGGCGATACGCCCGCCAATGTCGAACACCCCACGGCCAGTCGCGGCCAGATCATCGTGCTCGATGGCCGCCAGGCGGGAACCCTTGAGGGCATCTACCGGCAGGCGTATGACGGCAGCGAGTTGGCGCTCACCCCCGGTGACGTGGAGTTGGCCCCGGTGACCACCCGTGATATCGATCGGGGAGAGTTCCCGCATTTTCTCCTGAAGGAGATCACCGAAGCACCTACCAGTTTCCGCAAGACGCTGCGCGGGAAGCTCGTGGAGCGCGACGGGCACTTGCGGGTGATGCTCGACGACAGCACGCTCTCGGCAGCGGTTCGGGACGGACTTCGCTCCGGGCGTATCACTCGGATCCAGGTCATCGGCCAGGGCACCGCCCACGTGGCCGGCCAGAGCCTGGCGGCCGCCTTGGTGGCGGCGCTGCCCGCCGACCACCACCTACGCGTGGAGGCGCTGCCGGCCACCGAGCTTTCCGGTTTCGGACTCCGCCAAAGCATGTCCGACACCCTGGTGGTGGCCATTAGCCAGTCGGGCACCACCACCGACACCAATCGCACGGTTGATCTCGCCCGCCATCGCGGTGCCACGGTGCTGGCCATCGTGAACCGGCGCGGCACCGCCCTCACCAACAAGAGCGACGGGGTGCTCTACACCTCCGACGGCCGTGATGTGGAGATGAGCGTGGCCTCTACCAAGGCCTTCTATGCGCAGATCGCGGCGGGCTTCATGTTGGCGTGGGCCATCGCCGAGGAGGTGGGGGGCCGCGTGGACCCAACCCTGGTGGCGGCTCTGCGCGATCTACCCGCTGCCATGGAGACCACGATTTCCCGTCGCTCCGTCATCGCCGCCATCGCCCAGCAGTTGGCGCCGTCGAAGCGGTACTGGGCCATGGTTGGCAACGGGACCAACCGCATCGCCGCCGAGGAACTGCGGATCAAGCTCAGCGAACTCTGCTATCGCTCCATCGCCTGTGATGCCACCGAGGACAAGAAACACATTGATCTGTCCTGCGAACCGTTGGTCCTTGTTTGTGCCGCTGCGCTGGAGGGCTCCACCGCTGATGATGTGGCCAAGGAGGTGGCGATCTATCGAGCCCACAAGGCCTCTCCCATCGTGATCGCCACCGATGGTGAGACCCGTTTCGCGGCAGCCATGCAGGTCATCTTCGTACCGACGACCCATCCCCAGTTGGCATTCGTCCTCACCGCGATGGCTGGCCATTTGTTCGGGTATGAAGCGGCCTTGGCCATCGATGCGCAGGCCCATCCCCTCCGCGAGGCCCGCGCGGCCATTGAGGAGGCGGTGGGGGAACACGCCCCCGAAGACGGCGACGAACTGTTGCGGTTGCTCCAGCCCGCCATCGCTACCGCGGCCGGGCGGTTCTTCGACGGGCTCCGTGGGTTGGCCTACGACGGCAACCTCGATGCCAGCACTGCGGTGCGGTTGGCGTCCTCATTCCGCTACGCCCTTGGCATCGCCCCGCTCGACTCGTACCAGACCGAACTCGGCCGTATCGGCACCCCGGCGGTGGTCGTGGAAGATCTCACGGCGGCTCTGACGGCAGGCATCGAGGAACTCACGCGGCCGGTAGATGCCATCAAGCACCAGGCCAAGACGGTCACCGTGGGTATCTCGCGCAGCGACGAGACGCTGCTGCAGCCCCCGCTGGTGCAGGCAGTCCTCGCCGCCGGAGCCGCCCGCGATCGCCTCAGTTACAAGACGTTGCGCACCTTGGCCGACATCGACCCTGCTGTGGCCGAGGTCACCGGTTGGATTCGTTACGAACTCGACCGCGAGAGCGAGGATGGCGAGGTGCGGGTGGCCATCGTGGACCGCGGCGGGATCGCGCTGGATATCCCATCACGGGCGGAGCGCCACGGTGTTCTGCGCGGCACGAAGCACACCGTGGCGCGCGAACGTCAGGTGTTCGTAACCCGGGGGCGGGAAGATAGTCGCACCGTAGTGATCGTGCCGGAAACGAAAGACGACCGCGCCGTGGGGATCACCTTGTTGCATGTTCGGTTCCACGACTACCTCTCGCTGGCCGCCGCCCGGGGTGCCCTCCAGGGGTACCGGAACCGGTGGTCGGCTCTACGGGACGCCGTGTTGGAGACCGAACCAACCTTCCGGGAAGACCGTCTGGCCGCAGTGCCGGCGGCCGATCTGTTGGTGGAGCCGATTCGTGAATTGGCCGACCGCTGGCGCTCGGGGTGAAGGGGATCGGGGTGGATGTGTGTGAGGTGGATCGGATGCGTGCCGCCCTGGTGCGTACCCCCACCCTCCGGGGCCGTGTATTCACCGACGCGGAGCAGGCCTACTGCGACCGTCGGAACGACCCGGCGGAACGGTATGCGGTGCGGTGGGCCGCCAAGGAAGCCGTGTTGAAGGCGCTGGGCCAGGGGGTGGGGGCGTGTCGCTGGACCGAGATCGAGGTGGTGCGGGCCGTCACCGGCGCTCCCTCGGTGGTCCTGCACGGTGGGGCCCGGACCCTGGCGTTGGAGCAAGGAGTCAGCCGCTGGCTTCTCACGATGACCCATACCCGCCGGGTGGCCGAAGCCATCGCGGTGGCCCTGTGATCGCGGTCCTCACACCGGCGGAGATGGCTGCGGTAGACGCGGCCGCTCCGGAGTCGGTGGAGGTGCTGATCGAACGCGCCGGTGCCGCCGTGGCCGCCACGGCGCTGGCCATGCTGGGCGGAGGCTACGGCCGGCGGGTGGTGGTGCTGGCGGGAAAGGGCAACAACGGCGCTGACGGTCGTTCGGCGGCGGTGCGCCTGCGTCGTCGCGGGGTGCGGGTACAGGTAGTTGATGCGGCGGCGGCGCCCGAGCGCTTGCCACCCGCCGACTTGGTGGTGGACGCCGCCTACGGCACCGGATTCCGGGGGTCCTATGAGGCACCGGCCAGCGCCGGTGCGCCGGTGTTGGCAGTGGACATCCCCAGCGGCGTGGATGGCCTCACCGGGAGGGCGGGTGGGCGCGTCCTGGCTGCTACTCGCACGCTCACCTTGGCGGCGTTGAAGCCCGGGCTTCTCCTGCCGCCGGGTCGCGCCCTGGCCGGCGAGGTGGTGGTGGCCGACATTGGCCTCACGACGACCTCGCCCACCGGTGTGGTGGAAGGATCCGATGTACGGGATTGGCTGCCCCGGCGAGCGAGCGAGACCCACAAATGGATGGCGGCGGTGCTGGTGGTGGCCGGTTCGCCGGGTATGGGTGGGGCGGCGCATTTGGCGGCGGCCGCCGCCCAACGGGCCGGTGCTGGCATGGTGCGGGTGGCTTCCCCCGGGGGGGCCCACGAAGCCGCTGCGCCAGTGGAGGCGGTGGGCCTCGTGCTGCCCGCCGAGGACTGGGCCGCTGGGGTGCTCGACGGGCTGGAGCGATGCCATGCCTTGGTGATCGGACCGGGCCTGGGCACGGCGGTGGCCACCCAGGAGGCGATCAGTGCGGTGCTGGCCGCCGCCACCGTACCCGTGGTGGTGGATGGCGATGGGCTCAGGGCGGTTGGCCGCGCCGCCGGGGGCATTGTGCGGACTCGCACCGCCGGCACGGTGCTCACGCCCCACGACGGGGAATACGAGCGACTGACGGGCGAGCGGCCCGGAGCCGATCGTGTCGCCGCGGCCCGGTCGCTGGCGGCGGCCGCGGGCGCGGTGGTGTTGCTCAAGGGGAGCACAACAGTGGTGGCTGATCCCGGTGGTCTCGTCCGTATCATCACCAACGGTGACGCGCGTTTGGCTACCGCCGGTACCGGCGATGTCCTCAGTGGCATCATCGGCGCGCTCTTGGCGCGCGGCCTCGCCCCGCTGGAGGCTGCCGCCGCGGGGGCCTGGCTTCACGGTTGTGCCGCCACGCTCGCTACCGCCCCCGGGTTCGTGGCCCGCGACCTGATCGCCACGTTGCCGGGGGCTCTTGGCCTTGTCTCCACGGCCGGGGAGGTCTAATGGCGCGGGCCTGGGCCGACATTTCACTCGAGGCTGTGGGGGCCAATGTGCGCGCCCTGTGCGAACGAGTGGCCCCCGCCTCAGTGTGCGCGGTGGTGAAGGCCGATGGCTACGGACATGGTGCGGTCCCCGTGGCTCGCGCCGCGTTGGGGGCGGGCGCCACCTGGTTGGCGGTGGCCCAGGTGCCCGAAGCGACGGCCCTGCGGGCCGGAGGCATCGTGGCGCCGGTACTGCTGCTGTCGGAACCGCGACCTGATGAGGTTGATGAGGCGCTGGCGGCCCGGGTCGACGTCACGCTGCACACGGATTCTCTCATCGCCGCCGTGGGGCGAGCGGCGGCCGATCGTCCGGACGGGTCGCCGCCGGTGCAGGTGCACCTCAAGGTAGACACCGGGATGCACCGGGTGGGTGCCGCCCCCGCCGACATGGTGGCCCTCGCCCGCCAAGTGCTGGCGCACCCGGAACTTGATCTGCGGGCCGTGTGGACTCACTGCGCGGTGGCCGATGAGCCGACCCGGCCCGAGACGGCGATGCAGTTGGAGCGTTACGAGGCGTGCCTGACCGACCTCGCCGCCGCCGGCATCACCGTGCCCCTGCGCCACGTGGCCAACTCGGCCGCGGCCCTCCTGCATCCCGCCAGTCGGTACGACCTGGTCCGGTGTGGCATTGCGATCTATGGCATCGCGCCGGCGCCGTCGCTGGCGGTGGGTCTCCCCCTTGCTCCCGTGGTGCGGCTGGCCACCGAGGTGTCCTTTGTGAAGCCGGTGGCCCAAGGCGAGGGAATCTCCTACGGCCACCGGTTCCACACCGAGCGCGACACCGTTATCGCCACGTTGCCTATCGGCTACGCCGACGGTGTGTTTCGGCGGCTGGGTGAACTCGGCCAAGAGGTGCTCATCGGTGGTCGCCGCTATCCAATGGTGGGCGCGGTGACGATGGATCAGATCATGGTGGATGTGGGTCCCCATGCCGAGGTGCGGGCCGGTGACGAAGCGGTGCTTCTCGGAACCCAGGGCGACGAGCAGATCAGCCCGGAGGATTGGGCGGTACGGCTCGGCACCATCTCCTATGAGGTGGTGTGTGCGATCGGTGCTCGAGTCGAGCGCCGTCACTTGTCCTCCTAGGATCAGGCCGTGCCTATCGTCGCTACCACCGCCTCGGTCGAGGAGACGCGACTCCTCGGCGAGGCAGTAGCCACGCTGGCCGGTACGGGCGATGTGGTGGTTCTGGCGGGCGACCTAGGGGCGGGGAAGACCGCGTTCGTGCAGGGCTTTGGTCGGGGCCTGGGGGTGCAAGAGAGAATCACCAGCCCCACCTTCACCCTGGTGCATGTCTACGACGGGCGTCTGGCGGTGCACCATCTCGATGTGTATCGGTTGGAGCACTTGAGCGAGGCGTCCGACCTCGGCCTGGCCGAGATGCTCGACGACGGTGGGGTGGTGCTGATTGAGTGGGGTGATGCGATTGCTCGTCTGCTCCCGCGCGACCATCTCGACGTGCGGCTCACCTTCGGAGCCGACGACGATGACCGGGTGATCGAGTTGGTTCCGGTGGGTCCGCACTGGGCTCGTCGCACCGATGCGTTGTTGGCCGCGCTGCAGCCGTGGGCGGGTGGTGGATGATGCTGATTTTGGGGATCACGACCTCCACCTCCCAGGTGGGTTGTGCCATCGGCGGTCATGAGGGGGTGTTGGGCTCAGTGAACTCGGCGCGCGGACGTCGACACGCCGAGACGCTCACCCCGGCTATCGAGTTCCTGTGCCGTCAAACCCGGGTGGAGCTGAGTGAGATCAGCGCTATCGCCGTGGATCTCGGGCCCGGGATGTTCACGGGGCTACGGGTGGGTGTGGCGGCGGGCAAGGCCTTGGCCTACGCCCGGCGCCTCCCGATGATCGGGGTCACCAGTCTCGACTTGGTGGCTTTCCCACTACGTCACTCACCGCGACGGATCGTGTGCGCTCTCGATGCGGGACGCGGGGAGCTCTACCATGCCGCCTACCGACGGTCGCCCGGCGGGGTGGAACGGCTCACCGAGCCGGTGGTGGCCTCACCCGAGGAGTTGGCGGCCGATCTCTCCGCTCGCGCCGACGAGATGCTCCTCGTCGGCGATGGCGCCCTGCGTTACCAGTCGTTGTTCGACTCGCTGCGGAGGGTAGAGATGGCCGACGTAGGGGAGGCCTACCCGTTGGCGGGGTCATTGGTGCAGCTCGCCCATGCTCGGGCCCTTCGCGAAGACTGGATCAATCCTGCCGAACTCACACCGCTGTATCTGCGCAAACCCGACGCCGAGATCAACTGGACAACGCGCGATGGAGTGTCGAGTTGATGGAGCAGTCGTTGCCCCGGGTCGATTCGACCGACATCACCATCACGGCGATGCGCCGACGGCACCTGCGCAGCGTGTTGAAAATCGAGGCGCAGGTCTATCCGCGTCCGTGGTCGATCGGCCTATTTAACAGCGAGATCGGCTACCGCGAGAGCCGCCGGTACATCGTGGCCCGGGTGGGTACGCGGGTGGTGGGCTACGGCGGGTTGCTGCTGGTGCTCGACGACGGACACATCACCACGCTGGCGGTTCATCCCGCGTGGCACCGGCAGCAGATCGGCACGCGCCTTCTCCACTGCTTGACCTCCGCCGCTATTGATCAAGGGGCCAAGAACCTCACGCTGGAGGTGCGGGCGAGTAACCACGCCGCCCAGGGGCTCTACCGGGCTTTTGGGTTTGCTCCGGCCGGAATCCGCAAGGGGTACTACCCAGAGAACAAAGAGGATGCCATCGTGATGTGGGTGAGCGATGTGGATACCGATGACTACGCCGCCCGCCTGGCGCGGCTCACCGCTGGCGTCACCGGAGCGACGGTGGTGGAGGAGTTGGATCACCGATGACCATGTCCAATCCCGGCCGGGGGCGCATCCTCGGCATCGAGACTTCCTGTGACGAGACGGCCGCTGCGGTGGTGCAGCGCGGGACGTCGGTGCTCTCGTCGGTGGTGAGTAGCCAGGTGGATCTGCACGCCCGCTACGGCGGGGTGGTACCGGAGATCGCCAGTCGGGCGCATGTGGATGTGCTGGTGCCCGTGGTGGCCCAGGCGTTCGTAGAGGCGGGCCTCTCGGAGGTGTCGGCGGGTGGTGAGTCCGCCATTGATGCGGTAGCGGCTACCTACGGGCCCGGCCTGGTGGGGGCGCTTCTGGTGGGGGTGTCGGCCGCTAAGACCTTGGCCTTGGCGTGGGACGTTCCTTTTATCGCCGTAAACCATCTCGAGGCGCATCTCTACGCCGCCTTGTTAGAGGACCCCGATCTCGAGTTCCCTCTCGTGGTGTTGCTGGTCTCGGGGGGTCACACGATGATCGTGCTGATGGAAGGCCACGGGCAGTACCAAGTGCTCGGCTCCACCATCGACGATGCCGCCGGTGAGGCCTTCGACAAGGTGGCGCGCTACCTCGGGCTCGGCTACCCCGGTGGGCCGGCTATCGATGCACTATCGGTGCACGGCGACCTCGAGGCGATTCGGTTTCCTCGGCCCATGGCGGGCGACGGCACCTACGACTTTTCCTTCAGCGGCCTGAAGACGGCGGTGGTGAACCATGTGCGCAAGCACCCGGAGGTGACCGCTGCTGATGTGGCGGCCGGTTTCCAGGAGGCCGTGGTGGATGTGTTGGTCACCAAGACGCAGGCTGCGGCGCGCTCGGTTGGGGCGCGCGGGCTTTGTCTCGGTGGGGGCGTGGCGGCCAACTCGCGTTTGCGCGAGCGTTTCTTGGACGTGTGCCTGGCCGACGGAATTCGCGGCTTTCTGCCGAGCCGGGCGATGTGCACCGACAATGCCGCCATGGTGGCGAGCACCGCCTGGTACCGGTGGCAGTCCGACGGCCCGTCGCCTCTCGACACCGGAGCCCACCCCAATCTCGGGCTGAGCTGATCAGCCGAGCACGGCCTCGACCTCGCCGGTCGAGCCCACCCGGGTGAGTTCGGTTCCGACCACGAGGAAGTCGCCACCGTCGAGCCGCAGCACGCGCTGGGCTTCCCCAGCACCGGTGGCGACGGCCGTTAGGCGGAGGCTGGTGCCGGTCGGGTCGAGCATCACCAGGCGAGCCTGCGGGAAGGTCGAGGGGTAGACGCACTCCGAGAGCTCCGTCACCCGTGCCTCAATCTGCGGCAGGACGGGCGGCACCGAGCCGTCGCTTCGCACCTCCATCTGGCGGTACTGGTCGTCGATCTGCCGGTAGAGATCCTCGAGCTCGGCCTGGGCGTTGGCCAGTGGACCGCATCGGGCCGGGCGCGCGGCCACCCAGTCGTTGGCGGCTAGGAGCAGTTGCTCCCCTTCGGCGCGCAGGGCGTGGTGGTCCCACACCACCGGGCTGTCGGCGCCCACCCGCACCGTGTCGAGGAGCCGGGGTGCCGTGGGTTCGCCCACGTCGAACAGGCGCGCCACCACCTCGCCATCCTCGCCGGGACCGAACCCGATCACCTGGGTGGGGCTGATCGGGTGCAGGTAGGCGGAGAAGCCTGGGATCTCGATCTCGCCGAGCACCCTTGGTGCGGCCGGGTCGGCCAGGTCGATCACGTAGAGCGGATCGGTCTGCAGGAAGGTCACGGCATACGCGGTGTCACCCGCGAAGCGGATGCCGTGCAGTGTCTCCCCCTCGTGCCCGAAGCGCGGGCTGCGGCCCACCACGTCGAGCGCTCCGTCGAGGTCGAGGGTCACGATCTCGCTGAGGCCCACTCCGGCCGGGG
>CAMDIH010000055.1 GCA_945898515.1 Candidatus Neomicrothrix parvicella RN1
CCGCCCACGCCGATGGCGACCATGCCGAGGCCGCCGGCGTTGGGCGTGTGGCTGTCGGTGCCGATCATCATCCCGCCGGGGAAGGCGTAGTGCTCGAGCACGACCTGGTGGATGATCCCGCTGCCGGGCTTCCAGAACCCGATGCCGTATTTGGCCGACACGGTGCGGAGGAAGTCGTACACCTCGCTGTTGGTGTCGAGGGCGAACTTCAGGTCGATGTCGGCACCGGCTTTGGCCTGGATCAGGTGGTCGCAGTGGACGGTGGAGGGCACCGCCACCTCGGAGAGCCCGGCGGTCATGAACTGCAGCAGCGCCATCTGGGCGGTGGCGTCCTGCATGGCGACGCGGTCCGGGTTGAAGTCGTTGTAGGTACGGGCCCGCTCGATGTCGTCGCTGACGTCGCGCAGGTGGTTGATCAGCACCTTCTCCGTCAGCGTGAGGCCGCGGCCCAGGCGGTCCCGACCCCGCGCCACCCGTTCAGCGAGGCGGGCATAGACCGGCTCGATCCGCGCCAGCGGGGTGACGGTCGAGATGGGTTCGGCTGACATGGCGGGCCTCTCTTGCATTGTCGAAGTAAGGATACAAGTATAGTACAAGTGCGTGAGATTCGCTATCGAACCATCGCCGAACAACTGCGGCAGCGCGTGGCCGACGGAGAGTTTGCCCTCGGTCGCACGCTTCCGAGTGAGGCCGATCTCTCGCGGCATTACGGGGCCAGTCGAGTAACGATTCGTCGGGCGCTGGAACTGCTTCGAGCCGACGGCCTGGTGGACGCCCGCCAGGGGTTCGGCTGGTTCGTGGCGGTGGATCCACTACGGCAGTCGCTCGGCCGCCTCGGAACGATTGAGGCGCAACTCACGGCCTCGGGGGTGCATTCCGAACGCCGCATCCTCGACTTCGGCTTTGTGACCGCCCCAGCGCATGTGGCGATGGTGCTGGCGAGCGACACCGTGCTTGAGGTGCGTCGACTGAACCTGGCCGACGGCGAACCGTTTGCGCGCGTCACGGTGTGGTGCCCGGAGGAACTGGGGGCGTCGCTGTCGCGCTCCGATGTAGAGCGCGCCCCGTTCTATGAACTCCTCTCCGAGCCATTGGGAGGGGCGGTGCAGACCATCGGGGCCGCCGTGGTGAGTGCGAGCGATGCCGTCTTACTGAAGGTGCCCCTCGGATCGCCGGTGCTGCGCTGCGAACGGATCACCGCTAGCCCTGCGGGCCGACCGATGTTGCTCTCTGAGCATGTTTTTCCCGCCCATCGCACCGAGTTTGTGGTGGACCTGCCGATGGCCGAGCGCAGCATCGCTCCTACCGGTATGCGTTTGGTGGACTGACCGCCTCGGGAACGGGCGCTATTGGATGTGGAAGACGTGGGTCCAGGTGTCGTCGGCCAGGCGGGTGGACTCCACCCATCCAGTGGCCCCGGCGTACGTGCCGGACCCGCCGATGATGGATCGAATAGTGGACGCGGAGGGCTCCAGGGTGGCTCCCTCGGCGGGGTAGAAGGCGGCGCCTTCCAGAATCAGTTGGTTCGACACATCACCGAAGGCGAACACGCCGGTAGTGACGCGCGATTCGAACCCATCGGGGGCCACATCCAATGCGGTGGTGGTCATCACCCAATCGGTGCGCACCACCTCACCCTCCTCGTCGGTGGCGTCGAAGCTGAAGAGTCGGGTATCGCCCACGGAGTTGCCCGGTATCCCGTTGTCGACGAGCGTGGGCGTCGGAACCGCTCCGTGGGTGACGGTCACCGTGGTGGCTTCGTCCTGCGAGGAACAGCCGGTGAGGGCGAGCGACCCCACCAGTACGGCCAACGCGGCCGCCAACCCAATTCGTGTGCCCCTAACCATCTGTCGGTCCCCTTTGGTCGTGGCCGTCACTGGCCGCATCGCGAACATCGGAAACGGTACCCCTAGAGCTTGGGCCAGGAGCGGGTTTGACGACGACGCTTGCGGGATCGATCGCCCAGCGCCCAGGCCCGTCGCCAGGCCGGCGCATCCGGTCCAGTGAGCGACGGGGTGCTGCCCTGTGCGGCGCGCTGGCGAGATTGCCACCAGTCGGTGGTGGCTTCGTCGGCCAGTTCGGCCACCGATCGTTCGATGCGCTCGGCGAAGCGGGTGGTGCTCTCCCCCGCCTCGGCGCGCAAGGGAGTGCCGTAGGTGACGCGCACATGGGCGGGTGTGGGCAGGCGCTTTCCCTTGCGAAGAATCTTGGCCGTGCCGGCAAGATGCACGGGTACCACCGGCACCGAGCAACGGTTGGCCAGATAGGCCGCACCGGCACGAAACGGCTGGCCCCAGCCGTCGGGTGATCGGCCTCCTTCTGGGAAGATCAGCATCGACCACCCCTCGTTGATCAAGGTGGCGGCTTCGTCGGCGGAACGACGACTCACCTTGGAACGCTCGATGGGGATCGCCCCGAGAGCTAGGGCCGACGCAGTGGCGGTGAGGTGGGTGCGGAAGAAATAGTCGGCGGCGGCCCCCACGAATATCTTGTAGCGCCACGGCTCCGGGATCGACGTGAGCATGGTGGGCGTATCGAGGTGGCTGTGGTGGTTGGGGGCGAAGATCACGGGGCCATCGGTGAGGCCGGCGAGCCGGTCGATCCCGTCCCGCTCGGGGGCACCGAGCGCGGCCACCGTCGGCCGTAAGACGGCCTCCAGGAACACGACGCGAGCCAACCGGGCCGGGTAACGGCGTGCCCAGGCTGTTTGGTAGTGGGCCCCGAGGCGACGCCGGGGGGGAAGCGCATCGACGGTGTCGGGCACCGTGGGAGTGGAGTAGGGGAACGGGAGTTTGGGCACCCGGGGCAGGTTCACCACGTCGCTAGATCACGTCGGCCATGACAATGGGCGGATTATGGAGGTGGGTGATGGTGCCATCCCGACCCACCACATCGGCGGCCATCTCCAGGGCATCGGTGAGGGTGGAGGCGGGGGTGAATCCGAGCCGACGTACCGAGCGGGCTTCGCCGCCCACGATGATCACCTTGCCGAGGTGGGACAGCGCATGGCTGCCCCAGTACCACATGTAAAACGGGTGTACGCCGTGGTAGGCGTGGCTGGTGCGGTAGAGGTGGCGATACCACTCGTCCTCGGCGTACTGCTTCTCGTATTTGGCTTCGATCTCCACCGGGTTGGTGGTTTCGGCCAGGACCTGCTCGAAAAAGTCGATGTAACTCGGATGGTGTACCGGGTGGAACTCCCACGGCGTGGGGTGGCTCATGATCAACACGCCGCCCTCCCTCACCAAGGGGTTGCCCCGATACATGTTGAAGAAGTAGCCGAGGCCAAGGCACATCACCAGGATCGGATTCATGATCGAATGCACGTTGTACGGGCAGATGTAGGGAAGCCCCATGGTGAGGATGTCGCTTTGGCCTTGCACCTCCACCAGTTGCTGTTTGAAGACGTTGGCGGTGGTCACTTCGTGCACGGCTTCCACCTCACCGGCCTGTACCGAGGTGATGCCGTAGGGGGCCTGCCACGAGTTGAAAATCTTCCGACGGGCTTTCACCGGGAGGCGATCAAGGCCCGCCTTCATCCCCACGAAGCTGGCCCGGTCACGGGCGGTCCACTCCCACTCGCGCTTCTGAAGCACCGACATGGGTCCCGAGGTGCCGAAGGTGTCGTTGTTGAGGGTGGTCTCGATCTGGAACACCTTGATGCCGCTGTTCTTCAACACCTCGCCCATACGCCAGTTGGACGAGTGCAGTTCGCTCTTGTGGCGGTCCATGAAACTGCGCGACTTCAGCATCGTGGCCACGTTGTGGTGGTGGCGCAATGACTTGTACGACGACAGTCCGGTGGCGGTGGACTTCCATCCTCCGTCCATGGATACGAGGTTGATGTTCACGTAGACGATGAGGTCGCTCTCGGCGGCTCGCTTGTTGATCTCCACCTCCTCGCCGTGTTTGGTTTCGCCGATAAAGAGCAGGTTGTCGGGGTCCTCGGCGTCGTGGTTGTAGAGAAGACCATCGGGGGCAAAGGCGTCGTAGACCCGGTCGCCCACGGCATGGCGCAGTTCGGCTTCGGTCATGCGTCGGTGCAGGGCCAACGCGGCGATGAGGTGCACGTCGTCCACACCGGCGGCGGCGGCGAGGTCGAGGACCGCTTCGATGACGCGCTGGCGCACATCGGGTCGACGCATGGGAGGGAGGGGCAGGCTGATGTCGTCGAAGCAGATCGTGAGCTTCATGCCGGGCGTGAGAAGCGCCCGCAGCGGCGCCGAATCACCCAGAGGATTGTCGAGCGCCAGCCGGATGGCGGCGTCGGGATCATCGAGGGCCTCAAGCGGCTCGCCGGGATAGAGCACCCGGCTGCGGCCGGCGGGCAGTCGCTCAAGGCGAAGGGATTCGCCGTGGTGAAAGAGGATCGGTGGCGTGGATCGGTCTACGTCTAGGACAAAGCCGGGGCGGGGCATCAGATGGAGTCTCTCTCTCGTTCCGACCGGAGGTCGAAGGCGATCTTCACGGCACCGCGGGAACCCGCGTGGGCCGCATGGGCGATGGCTTGCTCATAGCCATGGAGTGGGTAGGTGCCCGTCACAAGGCGACCCAGATCGAGGGCGGCGACCAGTGCGACCGCCGCATCGAAGTTGGCCCGCTCGTAGGCGTAGGCACCCTGCAGTGCTATTTCTCGTTGCCACAGCGGCGTGAGGTCCACCGTGGTCACCCCGGGCATACCCACGGCATGGATGGTGCCGCCAGGGGCGGCGATCCGCAGGGCCTGGGCGATGGAGGACGCTGAGCCCACGCAATCGACCACGGTGGCGATGCCGCCACCGAGTTGGCCGTTGTCGAGGCGCATGGTGCCCGAGCGGGCCCGTACGGTGCGGTCCAACTCGCCGGGGGCCACCACCGCGCTGGCCCCGAGGGTGGTGGCGAGGTCCCGCTGGTGCGGGTACTTGGCGGTGGCCATGATCACCGCCTGCGGGCGGGCCGCCCGCAGGGCCGCGATGGTCAGCAGGCCAAGCGTGCCGCTGCCAATGAGGGCGATGTCGTCATTGTTCACTCGCGACGCGGCGTGGACTGCGCAGGCGGCCGGTTCCACCAACACGGCGGCTTCGTCGGAGAGGTCGGGGGGCAGGGGCACCAACTGGCTCTCGTGGGCCACCATCACCGTGGACCAACCCCCGCCGGTACTTTCACAGAAACCGCATTGCAACCCCGGTTCCAAGTCGCCGAAGGCGATGCGTTCGCAGTGGTTGATCCGACCTGCGGCGCAGGCGGGGCAGGCGGGGGAGAAGCCGCGTGTAACACAACTGAGTACCGGGACCACCGCCACTCGAGTGCCGTCGTCGAGATCGCCGACCACCTCATGGCCGGGGGTGAAGGGGAAGGAGACGATCGGCTCGAACCAGCGGGAGGAGGTGCCATCGATGGTGGCGAGATCGGAGCCGCAGATGCCGGCGAGGCGGGGTCGGACCCGCACCCACCCCGGGCCCGGGAGGGCAGGCGGATCGACATCTCGCAGCGACAGCGGCCCCACCCGGGCGCCGCCGCCGGGCCGCAGCCGCCCCGCCACCATGGCGGCAGCGAACTTGGCGGGCTGGCGGGAAAATACGAGTGCTTTCATGGCTGGGCCCTCGTGGTGGTGGCGACCTTGCCCACTCGGCGGCGACGGGGGCGGCCCCAGGCCGGGCCGATCGGCAGCAAGGAGCTCTCGACGCCGCGGGCCTGATCGAAGTGCTCCACCAGCCAGCCGCGTTTGCGAGCCAGCGCGGCGAGGCGGGTCTCGGGGTTGACCGCCACGGGAAAGCCCACGGCTTCGAGCATCGGGAGATCCGAGGTGGAGTCGGCGTAGGCCACCCCCTCGGCAACGTCGAAGCCGTGGGCCTCGGCGTAGTCGAACAGGGCCTGGGCGCGGGCCTCGGCGGTGGGCGGCACGGCGGTGAGTTCGCCTCGGTAGGTGCCGTCGGGGCGGATGGCGAGCGAGGGAGCGATGACGTCATCGAACAAGGGGCGCAGTGGCCCGATGGCCACGTCGAGGGCGCCGGTGATGAGCACAGTGCGGTGGCCGAGGCGGCGGTGCTCACGCACCCGCCGCAGGGCCGAGGGAAACGACTTGGTGAGGATGAGGTCGCTAAACATCTCGAGGGCGTCGGCTTCGAGTTGCGCGGCGTCGGCCCCGTCGTAACGACGGTAGAACTGGCGCAGGAAGTCGCTTCGGTCGCGACGGTCCGCGGCGAGGAGGGCGGGTGCCTCCTTGAGTGTCTGCAGCACGAAGCGGATCCGGTCTTCTTGGGGAAGACGGCGGGTGGCCAACCAGGAGTACGAGGCCACCACGTTGGAGGCGATCAGGGTGTTTTCCAGGTCGAAGGCAGCAAAATGGCGAGCGGGATCAAGCACCTGACGCCGCAGACGGTCCTCACGCTTCTCGCCCTGTCGGCCCCCGGGGGTCGTGCGCACCCGGGCGTGTTCCACCACCGAGGGCAGGTGCACGTTGGGGGCGTACCAACTCCAGTCGATCACCCGGGGGTCGAAGCAGAAGGTGGCCTGATCCTCCGGGTCCAGGCGGTCCCAGCGGCTCAGCAGGTTGTCCACGCCGTAGATCGCCTCGCACTCGGCGTAGGCGCCGTAGAGCTCCACATAGGCGAGGGCCCGTTCAACTTCCTCGCGTTTTTCCTCCAGCGTGGCGGCCCAGGCCGCTTGCTTGCCCCGCAGGGGTAGCGACTGGAGGAACTTTTCGCTCTTGTTGATCGCGGTTTGGGCTCGCTCCAGTTGGCGCTGCACGCGCCCCCGGCCCGGGAAGGACCATTCCGGCACGATGATGGGCTGGCCCTCGAGGTCGTAGATCGGGTGGGTGGTGAAGAACTCCCGCACCATGTCCACGAGGTGGCGGTAGCGCAGCGGGTTGACCGACCCTGATGCCACCTGGGTGATGGCCGGGGCATCGGGCACGGGACCGGCGGCGGCATCGATGATGGCGGCGACCACGAGATCCACGGGGATGACGTCGACGGTGCCTTCGGGGACACCGGGGAACTCCTTGAGGAGGCCGCGGGCGTAGGAGATGATCACCGGCTCGGCCATGCGGAAGCCGCGGATCCATCCGGGGAAAGGTTCGAGGAGGGCAGACTCGATGATCGATGGGCGCACGATGGACACGGGGATGGGGCCGCGATTCTGCAGGAGGGCGCGTTCGCCGAGGGCCTTGGTGTAGGCGTAGGCGTCGGGCCAACCCAGGGAGGCGGCTCGGGCTCGGCCGGCCTCCACCATCTGCGCTTTCACCCAGGTGCCGCGCAGTTGCTCCGTTTTGGCCGCCAACGCGGGGATGCCGGCGGCGCCGAGTTCGGTGCGTGCCTCTTTGCGGAAGCGGGTGAGATGGTCGGGGCGACGACTGTCGGCTTCGGCCATCACGCGCGATTGTCGGGCCCCGTCTACCTCGCGACGCCAGTCGACGTCGATAAAGAACGGGCTGTCATGGACGGGGATTTCCGGCGCCGCACCGCGGCGGTTGCCGGCCACATAGCAGGTAGATACCGATACGAGGTGGGGCGTGAGGTTGAGGTCCTGCAGCGTGCGCACGATGCGGGTGGGGCCGAGCAGGTTCACCTCCACGGCGCTGTCGAGAGGGGAGTCGAAGGACACGGTGGCCGCGGAGTGGATCACGATGTCGCAGGTTTCGAGCGCGGCGCGACCGTGGGCGTCGAGGGCCAGGCCGTCGGTGCCGATGTCGCCGGCAATCGGGGTGACCCGCGCCGCCACGAAGGCGGCGAAGCCCTCCTTGCCGTGTTGTTGGCGGAGCCGGTTGAAGGCATCGTTGCTGAAGATTTCCCGTTTGGCGCGCTGTTCTACCGAGGATCGCTTCCCTGGTCGGATGAGCAGCACCAACTCACATCCCGGGATCGACCGCAGGAGTCGCTCGATCAGCGCCGTCCCCAGAAAACCGGTGCCGCCGGTGATGGCGATGCGTTTTCCGGCGAGGGCCTGGGGAATCATGCAGGTCTGTCTACCATTTGGTAGACAGCGGGGGGAGGTTGGATGGTCAGCAGCACCGCCGAGCGGATTCTCAGGGAGGCGATGCGGGCCTTCGGTACCCGTGGGTACGAGGCCACCTCCCTCGATGACCTGGCCCGCCAACTGGGGATTCGCAAGCAGACCATTCTCTACTGGTTTCCGTCTAAGGAGGCACTCCTGGAGGCGGTAGTGGACCGCTGTGCCGACACGGTCACCACCCGGTTACTGAGCGGTCTGGAAGGAGCGGAGGACGGCTTTGGTCGGGTGGAAGCCATGGTGCGCGCCATGTTCCGGCTGGCGGCGCGTCATCCTGAGATGCTCGGTTTCCTGCGCGAGGTCACCCGCCTGGGGCCGCCTTCTTCCACTCGCCTCCTCACCCGTCTGGAACCGCTGATTGAGAGTGCGTCGATGTTTTTGCAAACGGAGATGGATGCCGGACGCATGCGGCGCCACGATCCGCGGCTGCTGCTGCTAGCCGCCTATTCGATGGTGACGGGGATGGCGACGGAGGTGGAGGTGTTGCGGGCCTTCGGGGAGGAACCCACCCTGGCTTCGCTGGTGCGCCGTCGCCAAGAGTTGATCTCGCTGCTGCGCGCGGCCCTGGAACCACCCGCTGTCGCTCCCTCGGGATGACCCCGTCGGCTAGCGCGAGGGGTGCGGGGGGCGTTAGCGATCGGTGGAGAATCGGCTCCGGCGGTGGTGGCGCTCGATGGCGAGGCGCACCAACTCGTCGATGAGTGCGTCGTAGGGCACCCCCGTAGCCGCCCAGAGTTTGGGATACATGGAGATGGGGGTGAAGCCAGGGATGGTGTTGACCTCGTTGATGAGCAGGCCGCGTCCGTTGGGCTCATAGAAGAAATCCACCCTGGCCATGCCATCGACCCGCAGGATGGTGAAGGCCGCCACGGCCAGACGGCCAATCTCTTCACGAGCGGCGGGCGGCAGGTCGGCGGGGATGATGAGGTCGGCGGCACCGTCGAGGTACTTGTCGTTGTAGTCGTAAAAGTCGCCCGCCGGGATGATCTCACCGGGTACCGAGGTCCGTGGGTCGGTGTTGCCCAGAACGGCCACTTCGAGTTCGCGTCCGTGGGCGCTCTCCTCCACCACGATCCATTCGTCGTACCGGGCGGCGAGCGCGGTGGCCATCGGCAACGCGGCGGCGTCGGTGGCGCGGCTCACCCCCACGGAAGATCCGAGGTTGGCGGGCTTCACGAACAACGGGTACCGCAGACCGGCGGCGTGCGCCATGGCCACCACCTCGGCGCCATCACCCTCTCGCAGGCCGATCCAGGGAACCTGGGGCATGCCATGAGCGGCGAGCACGTCTTTGGCCTTGAGTTTGTCCATGCACAACGCCGAGCCCAGCACCCCCGCACCCACAAAGGGCACGTTGGCCATTTCCAGCAGTCCCTGCACCGTTCCGTCTTCGCCGCCGGTGCCGTGGAGCACCGGCAGCACCACCGTTGGTGTGCGCTGGCCGGGCCCAGGGGCCAACGCGGCCATCGGGTCGATGGGAGAGCCCACGGCGGCGAGGTGATCATCGGCCTCCCCGTCGGACCCGGGGGCGGCGGTTGGCTCCTCGGCCTGGCGCCAGATGCCCTGGCGGTCGATGCCGATGGCCTCGAGTTGGTAGCGATCCCGGTTGGCGGCGCGCAGCACATGCCAGGCCGAGACACAGGACACCTCATGCTCGGCCGACTGGCCGCCGAACAAGACGACGAGACGCACACGATCGGGCATGACCCAAGCATAGGAGGGCGGCCTGCGAGACTCGGGGCGATGCTCATTCGCACCAGCGACCTTGCCGGGGTCATCCACGGAACGCTCGAGGGTCCTGACGTGATCTGCGATGGCGTCGCGCAGGATTCGCGGTCCATTACCCCCGGTCAGTTGTTCGTGCCCATCGTGGCCGAACGCGATGGCCACGATTTCATCGACGAGGCCTTGGCCAACGGCGCGGCCGCCTACCTCACTGCCGGTTCTCACCGGGGGGGCACCTCCATTGCGGTGCCCGACACGTTGACCGCCTTGGGGGCCGCGGGGGTGTATGCCCGCACGCGGTTGCCGGATCGGGTGGTGGCGGTAACAGGATCGGTGGGCAAGACATCAGTGAAGGATCTGCTCGCCGCCGCGCTGGTCCAGCGCTGGCCCACCACGGCCAGCACCCGATCCTTCAACAACGAGTTGGGGGTGCCCCTCACGTTGCTGAATGCCCCCGAGGGCACCGAGGCAGTAGTGGTGGAGATGGGCGCACGCGGGGTGGGCCACATTGCGCATCTCTGTGGGATCGCTTCGCCCACCATTGGGGTGATCACCCGGGTGGCCGCGGTGCACACGGAATTGTTCGGCACCCTGGCGGAGGTGGCGCGAGCCAAGGGCGAACTGGTGGAAGCGCTGCCGGCCTCTGGTGTGGCGGTGCTCTACGCCCTCGATCCATCGGTGCTGGCCATGGCGGAGCGCACCGTGGCCCGGGTGCTCAGCTTTGGCAGTGGGGGTGACGTAACGGCGGAATCCATTGTGGTGGCACCGGACTTGCGGTCGCGGTTCCGGCTGGTTTCACCCTGGGGTAGCGCCGAGGTGTCGCTGGCGGTGCGGGGGGCGCACCAGGTGGACAACGCGTTGGCGGCCGCCGCGGCGGCCTTGGCGACCGGAGAGGATCTGGCGGCGGTGGTGACGGGGTTGGAGATCGGGGAACTTTCGCCGTGGCGGATGGAACTGGAGACAGCGGCGAGTGGGGCGCAAGTGCTCAACGATGCGTACAACGCCAACCCCACCTCGGTGGCGGCGGCCCTGCAGGCCCTGGCGGCGTTACCGGCTCGACGGCGTTTCGCAGTGTTGGGGGTGATGGCCGAACTGGGCGAGCGTTCACTGGCCGAGCATCGGGCCATTGGTGAGTTGGCGGCAGACCTGGGCATCCAAGTGATCTCGGTGGCGGCGCCGGGCTACGGGGGTAACGACGTAGCCGACCGGGCCGCCGCGCAAACCGCGCTGGGGGCCCTGGGAGATGGTGATGCCGTGTTGGTGAAGGGCAGCCGGGTAGCCGGTCTCGAACGTCTCGCCGCCGCCCTGCTGGGCTGAGGGACGTACCGGCGTTACTCCTGGGAGCGGGCCGGGGACGGTCCGGACGGTGTGAGCTCCTCGGGCCTTGGGGAGAGATCGGCATAGGCGGCGAGCCCGAGGGCGACCCCCGCTCCCAGGAGCACCACGGTGGTGACCGAGGAAGCGTCGATGGCGACGCCGGCTAGCAAGCCGCCGATGGGCACGGTGCCGGCGAAGCACATGATCCACAGCGCCATCACCCGGCCGCGACTGGCCTCCTCAAGTCGTTGCTGGAACACGGTGGACAGCGAGGTGATCATGGCGAAGTACGCCAACCCCACCAACAGGACGACCGGGTAGGCCAGGAGGGGACTGCGGAGCAGGGAGAAGATGGCGAGAAAGAAGGCGAAGGCCACCAGGCTCGCGCGCACGACCCGTGCGAGGTTGTACGACGACAGCACGGTTCCGACGGAAATGGCCCCGAGAAGCGCGCCGAAGCCGAAGGCGGCGTAGAGGTAGCCGTACTCCTGGCTCCGGGGGGCCATGCCGAGGTTCCGGTCGGCCAGGGTGGGGAACTGGGCGATGAAGGCGAGCGAGATCAGGGAAAAGGTGAAGATGATCAGGAGACTGCGGCGTACGACGCGGTCTCGGCGAGCCACCCGGAATCCTTCGGCGAGCCCCCTGACCCCCTGTGGCCCCGACGTGTCGATCGCCGGAGTGGGCAATGTCACGGTGCTGAGGGCCCAGATGACCAGCAGGTAGGAAACGGCGTTGATGACGAACACCCACGATGCGCCGAAGCTCGACAGCACCACGGCCCCGATCACCGGCCCGATGACACGCGAGCCGTTCAGTTGGGCCGAGTTCAGGGAGATGGCACCGGGTAGGTCCGCTCGGCCTACCAGAGCCGGGAGCAGGGTGCTGTAGGTGGGGCCGAAGATGGCGTTACACACGCCAATCAGGAACACGATGACTACCAGGGTGGCGGGCGAAGGAGTATCGCCAAATACCTCCCAGGCCAGCAGCAGTGACAGGGCCGCCTGCGCGGCGGTGACCAAGATAAGAAGGCGGCGGCGGTCGAAGATGTCGGCGAGGAGGCCGCCGACCAGGGAGAAAAGCAGCAGTGGGCCGAGTTGGGCGAAGGCCAAGAGTCCTACGAACTTGGCTGATCCGGTGAGGTCGTAGGCGATGGCGCCGAGGACCACGTTTTGCATCCAGTTGCCGATGTTGGAAACGAACGCCCCGATGAACACGCGCCGGAACACGGCATGGCGCAGGGCCGCCCCGGCCGACCCGGCGCGCAGGATCCGGTCGCCGTCGACGAGTGCATCCAGGGCGTCCTCGGCGGAATCCTTCGATGGCTGCGGGCTGGGGACATCGAGCGCCATGAGTTCACAGCCTCCCATCCGGCCATGAACGAGGGCGAGCCCGTAATCTCTGTCGCTATGCCCGTGGAGTTTGAGGAGTTGCAGTTTCCCTTTGACGACGAGGTCGATCCGCTGTCGCGGCGGTGCGTGATCAACCGCGATCCGATGGGGACATTCCCGTGCTGCCCCATGTGCGGCGGTGAGATGCGTCCCGAACACGCCCACTACCGGTGCGAGTGTGGTTGGCGCGACTCGTGTTGCGACTGACCGAGCCACGCAGTGGGTGCGGTCGGGGAAGCGTTCTTTAGGATCGGGCGATGACAGTGACCGACCGATCTCGTATTGCGCTGGCTCCGGAGGGTACGGGCAAGTTCTTAGGTGAGGCGGTGCGCTCGGGTGGGGGCACCGTGGTGCCACCG
Source organism: Candidatus Neomicrothrix parvicella RN1 (assembly GCA_945898515.1). Taxonomy (GTDB): domain Bacteria; phylum Actinomycetota; class Acidimicrobiia; order Acidimicrobiales; family VFJN01; genus VFJN01. The sequence goes on from CAMDIH010000055.1 coordinate 12,782, forward strand.
CAAGAGGCCAGTGGCCTGGTGTGGGCCGACCCCAACGATCCCGACGGGCTCCACGGGTTGTTGCGGGAGTGTCCTCAGATCGAATGGATACAGCTGCCCTGGGCGGGAGTGGAGCCCTATCGCGAGGTGTTCCAAGCCCACCGGCACCGCCTCTGGACCTGCGGGAAGGGCATCTACGCGGAGCCCGTGGCGGAGCATGCGCTGGCTTTGGCCTTGGCGGGGCTTCGGCAGGTGGCGCACTACGGGCGAGCATCGGAGTGGACCCGGGCGTCGGGCACGAACCTGCTCGGCGGGCGGGTGGTGATTCTCGGTGGTGGAGGGATCGCCGAAAGTTTGCTGCGGCTGTTGGGGCCATTTGGCTGCGATGTCACCGTGGTGCGCCGAACCCCGTGCCCGATGGTGGGGGCGGCTCGGGTCGTGGATCTTGCCGGTCTCGACGACGCGTTGGTGGGGGCGCGCCTGGTGGTGTTGGCCCTCGCGCTCACCCCGGAAACATCCGGGTTGATCGATCGCCGTCGGCTGGGGTTGTTGGCCCCGGAGGCATGGGTAGTGAACGTGGCCCGCGGTGGCCACATCGTGACCGAAGACCTGGTGACGATCCTGGCCGAGGGCAGCATCGGCGGGGCGGCTCTCGATGTGACTGATCCGGAGCCGTTGCCCCGGGACCATCCGCTTTGGAGTGAGCCGCGCTGCATCATCACGCCCCATTCGGCTAACACGATTGCCATGGCGATCCCCCTGCTGAGTGAGCGGGTGCGGGCGAACGTGGCGCGGTGGTTGGCCGGTGAGGTCTTGGTGGGTCCGGTGGATGTGGAGGCGGGATACTGAGCGGGAGGTCGTTGGGCGTTCTAGGTTCTTCATCCATGGACTTTCGCCACACCACCGTGGCCGCGTTGGCGGCTGATGTCAGGGCTAAACGCACGTCGGCACGCGAACTCACCGAAGCGGCCTTGGCGCGAATAGATCAGTTCAATCCAGTGGTCAACGCGTTCGTGGCGGTAGAGGCCGAAGCGGCCTTGGCAGAGGCGGCTCGCATCGATGCGCGACTGGCCGCAGGGGAGGACGTGGGGCCGTTGGCGGGCATCCCCATCGGAGTGAAGGACCTTGAAGATGCCGCCGGGTTCCGCACCACCCAGGGGTCGGTGATCTACGCCGATAGCGCCGTCGCGCCCACAGACTCGGTGCTGGTGGGGCGCCTCAAAACGGCGGGGTGTGTGGTGGTCGGGAAGACGAACACCCCCGAACTGGGGCACAAAGCCGACACCACGAACCCGCTCTTTGGGGCCACGAAGAATCCGTGGAATCTGGAGTACTCGGCCGGGGGTTCATCGGGTGGGTCGTCGGCCGCTCTGGCGGCGGGTCTGGTGCCGCTGTGCACCGGCTCCGATGGCGGCGGTTCCATTCGGATCCCGTCAACGGTGTGTGGTCTGTCGGGGATGAAAGCCTCGCTCGGTCGGGTGCCGGTGGGCGGGGCGAAGCCCCCCGGCTGGGGCGACTTGTCCACCAAGGGTCCGATGGCGAGGCGCATCCGGGACATCACGCTGGCGTTGGACGCCGTGGTGGGCCCCCATCCCACCGACCTGCGTTGTTTACCGAGCCCGGCGATGGCGTGGTCGGCGGCGCTGGAGAACGTGGAGCCGCCCACGCGGGTGGGGTGGTCGCCCACGTTGGGCTACGCCCAGGTGGATGCCGAGGTGCTCGCCGCCTGTGAGGCGGTGTTGGCCCGTTTGGAGGCCCTCGGCACGGAGATCGTGGCGGTGGACCCGGTGTTCGATGGCGATCCGGCGATGGCGTGGATTCGGATGGCGATGTCGGGCAATGAGCGGGCCCTCGGTCACCTGCGCGGCACCGCCGATTGGGACCGCCTTGATCCGGGCCACCGGCGCCTCATCGATGCCTTCGGGGCCACGCCCACCGGCTCGCAGTTGCTGGAGGCGTTCGATGCCTGCCACACCGTCAATTGGCAACTGACGGAGGTATTTGAGCAGGTGCCGCTGCTCCTCACCCCCACGGTGGCTGGCTTTCCCGGAGCACCGGGGGCCGATGGCACCGTCAACGGACACGCTACGCCGGCGTGGGTGGCCTTCTCCTACCCCTTCAACATGACCCGATCGCCAGCCGGCACGGTGTGTGCGGGCTTCGGGTCCAACGGTATTCCCATCGGTCTGCAGGTGGTGGGGCCCCAACACGATGATGTGGCGGTGCTACGGCTACTCGCGCTCCTCGAGGACGAGCTCGCCGTGGAGCAGTTGGCCCCCATCTAGGCGAGCGGCCAGGTGGCCGAGGCGCGGTGGCCTTCTGGTACCGTGACCCTCCCGCACTCGGGGCGCGTAGCTCAGTTGGTTAGAGCGCTGCCTTCACACGGCAGAGGCCAGGGGTTCGAGTCCCTTCGCGCCCACCATCGTCTTCTCTTTCAAACCCTGCGCGACGTGCGCTGTCGCCGGGGTTGCGCCGGCGAGTGCGAGTTCGGGTGGCGGTTCACCGCCCTCGGTTTGGAACACGTCCTCGACGGCGTCGATGAGTTCCGCTTCGGCTCGGCGTGCCACGTGCTGGCGCACTTCCTCGCCGAGTTCAGGACGGCCCGAAAGGCTCGAGATCGAAACTGGCCGCCCCTGTCGCTGTGAACCACAACCGTGCCGTTCGGCTCGCGGCGGGCGATGGCAGTGCGGAGCGCGCCGGTGGCGAGCTGCGCGGTCATCCGGTCGCCGATCGCGTAACCGACGATCCGGTTCGAGAAGACGTCCTTGATCGCGCAGCAGTAGAGCTTCCCCTCAACCGTGGGGTGCTCGGTGATCTAACCCAACCCCAAGGGTGATCTCGGCACGTTCGAGGCCATCAAGCCGGGGGTGACTACCTCCCGTGACGCGCCCTCGACGCAACCGTGGCAAGCGCGTCGATCTCGAAGGTCGGCCCGAGTGACGCAGGCCCTAACGCTCGATGTTGCCGACATCGCGCTCAAGCATTCCTCGCGTGCTGCCGATTAGTAGGTCTGCCAATCCGTGTTCAGGCCACCCGCCTCCGTACGGCCACATTACCCGCAAATTACTTCACACAAGGAGCAGTACTTATGTCCCAACCCATATCCAGCCGCAAGCGATTCGGACTCACCTGTATGACGGCCCTCGCGGTGTTCGCCTTCGCCTCCATCTCGCTGACCTCGACCGCCGGCGCCGCTCGCAGCGCGGTGAGCGGGACCATCGCACTCCACAGCGACCCGTCGACCCTGTCGAGCCCCTCGGGAGTGAGCTACGGCGACACCGTCCGCTTCGACACGTCGGTGTCGGGCCGGATGGCTGCGAAGGGGTAC
>CAMDIH010000056.1 GCA_945898515.1 Candidatus Neomicrothrix parvicella RN1
TCGGCGGAGGCGGGGTCGGTGACAATCACCGGCGCGGTGATGCCGATGTAGAGGGACGAGACCTTCACGGCGGCGGCTTGGTCTTCCGCACCGATCACGATGCGATCGGGATTGAGGAAGTCGTGGATCGCCGAGCCTTCCCGGAGGAATTCGGGATTGGAAACCACGGCGATGTCGTCTCGGCCCAACGCTCGCTCCACCACCCGCGTGGAACCCACCGGCACCGTGGACTTGTTGATGACGATGGCCTCTCGGGGTAGGAGTGGACCGATCTCCCGGGCCGCCGACTCGATGTAGGACAGGTCGGCGGAACCATCATCACCCTGGGGGGTGGGCACACAGAGATAGGCAAACTCGCAGTTCGCCACCGCCGCCGCCGCCCCCACCACGAACTGAAGACGACCGTCCTCAAGACCCTCGTGCACGAGATTGTCGAGATCCGCTTCCAGGATCGGTATCTCACCGCGTTGCAACCGCGCGATCTTGTCGGCATCGACGTCGGCACAGACCACATCGTGGCCGATATGGGCGAAACAGGCACCGGTGGTGAGTCCGACGTAACCGGTGCCGATGACCGCAATCCTGCTCATAACACTTCCCCTAGGTCCTGCAAGAGTCGTCTGAGGGATTCACGATAGTGCGGCAAAAGCGCAAGACCCGAGAGGCGCAGCACGGCGTTGTCGAGCACGGAGTTGGCCGGACGCGGCGCCGGGCGGGGCGGATCCAGGTCGGCGGTACGGATAGCCCGAACGATTCCGGGATCACCACCCACCTGTTCCAGGATTTCCCGCACGAACCCGTACCAACTCACATCGCCCTGGTTGGTCACGTGGAAGGTGCCCGGGAGCCGGTCCACGGCCAGTCGACGGATCGCCGGCGCCAGATCGGCGGTGAAGGTGGGGCAGCCCCGCTGATCATCGACAAAGGCCAACTCGGGCCGGTCGCGGAGGGCCAGAACCGTCTTCACCATGTTCGTTCCGTGGGCGCCGCATACCCAGGCCGTGCGGACCACGGCATGAGCGGGATCCACCTCCTGCTCGCCTCCGAGTTTCGAACGCCCATAGGCCGAACACGCACTGGTGGGATCCCATTCGTGGTACGGCTCAGGTTTGGTTCCGTCGAAGACGTAGTCGGTGCTCACCTGAATCACGTGAGATCCCACGGTACGAGCAGCGTCGGTAACCCACCGAACCCCGAGGGCGTTGACCCGCCAGGCCCGATCCGGGTCGGCTTCGCAGGCATCCACCGCCGTCCACGCGCCAGCGTTGACCACCACGTCGGGACGGCTGCCGGTGATGGCCTGGGCCACCGAATCACGCTGAGAAAGATCGAGTTGCGCCGAGGAACAGGCAATGACCTCGTCGCCTGCCTCGGTGCAGTGGCGCACCAGATCCGTGCCGAGTTGCCCCGTCGCGCCGGTGATGAGGATCCTCATGGCCGCGGTCAACTCCCCGACTTGAGCGGACGCCACCACCAGGCGTTATCGCGATACCAGGCCACCGTCTCGGCCAGTGCCTCGTCGAGGGTTCGTTGTTTGGTCCACCCCAGGGCAGTGATCTTGGCGATGTCTACCGAGTAGCGCCGATCGTGCCCGAGTCGATCCTCCACATAGCGGATTGATGTCTCGTCCTTACCCAGCAGGGCGAGGAGTTTGGCTACCAGCACCCGGTTGGGGGTCTCGTTGCCCGCCCCGATGTTGTAGATCTCGCCCGGTAATCCGTCGTGCAGCACCCGGTGGACCCCGGAACAATGGTCGTCGACGAACAGCCAGTCGCGCTCGTTGAGTCCGTCGCCGTACAAAGGGATGGACTCACCGTCGAGCAGATTGGTGGCGAAGAGCGGAATGGCTTTCTCTGGATACTGGTACGGCCCGAAGTTATTGGTGCAGCGGGTAACCGAGACGGGCAGACCGTGGGTGTGGTGGTAACTCAAGGCGATCAGGTCAGACCCCGCCTTGGAAGCGGAGTAGGGAGAACGGGGCTCGAGCGGGTCGGTCTCCTTGGATGAGCCCACCTCTACCGAGCCGTAGACCTCATCGGTGCCGATGTGTACCACCCGGCCAATCTCCAAGCGGCGAGCGGTGTCCATCACGATGTTGGTACCAAAGCAGTTCGTGTTGACGAAGTCGTCGGAGCCCACAATCGACCGATCCACATGACTCTCGGCGGCGAAGTGCACCACCGCATCGCAGCCAGCCATGGCGGCCTCCATTGGCCCCGGATCGCAAATGTCGCCGCGCACAAAAGAGTAGCGAGGGTCGTCGTCTACATCTTTGAGCGTGGAGAGATTCCCGGCGTAGGTAAGGGCGTCGTAGACGACCACTTCATCGTCGGTCTCGCGTAATACGTAGCGGAGATAGTTGGAGCCGATAAATCCGGCGCCGCCCGTAACGAACAGTTTCATCAATCCCCTCCGGGGAGGTCAGCAAAACAGGGGGCGTCCCGATCTTTTTCGGAAATCTGCTGCGGATCAGCGGGGTCGATGGGCCGGGGCCAGGGGATCCCGAGGGCTGGATCCAGTGGACCACAGGCCATACCGGCCATGCCCGGCACCCACTCCCGGTCGAAGCCGTAGAGGTACTGGCAGGGCCCCTCACCCGTGACCTGGAACCCGTTGCCAACCCCCCGCGGTACGAGCACCTGCGTGCCTGGTGCCAGCACCGTGGTGACCAGCGCGCCGTGCGTGGGGCTCTGCGGACGTAGATCCACATAGGCGCCAAAGGCCTCCCCCGCCACCACCGCCACTAATTTCACCATGTCCTCGGCGTGCAAACCACGCAGACCGCCCAGATGGGTTTCGGTGGCATTGATCTGCAGGAAGGGTCCAAGCGATGGCAACCCTGCCTCGATGAAGGAACTCTCCCGGTAAAACTCGCGCACGGTGCCCCGCTCATCGGTGACCTGCTTCATCGTGATGATGAACAGGCCATCGATAGCGGTCGGCTGCGCCGCGAAGTTGATGATCTCTACTGCCATTACTCGCCGCCGGCTTCGAACTCGAGAAAACGAAGGAGATGGTCCCCGTAGCCGCTCTTGGCGAGATCGTCTCCGTGATCGGTGGCGGCGGCCAAGAACCGCAACTGCTCGGCGTCGATGAAACCTTCGCGGTGCGCGGCCGTCTCTGGCGAACCCACCAGCAGGCCCTTCCGGCGCTGATGTCCCGCCACCCACTGCTGCGCATCAAGCAGCGCATCGAAGGTCCCCACGTCGAACCACTCAGTGGAGAAGGGAAGCTTGGAGACCTGCAGGCCACCCTCCCGCAGGTAACGGTTGTTGACCTCGCTGATCTCCACTTCGCCCCGCGCACTCGGGGCGGTGGTACGGGCCACCTCCACCACGCTGTTGTCGTAAAAGTAGAGCCCAGGGATCATGTAGTTCGAGGGTGCCACCACCGGTTTCTCCAATACGGCGATCACGGTTCCGTCTGCATCGAGTTCGAGCACCCCATAGCGTTCGGGATCGGGCACCCAGAGCCCGAACACCACGGCCCCTTCCGGCTCCGTATAGCGCTGGAGCTGCTCGCCAAGGCCCACCCCGTAGAAGATGTTGTCACCCAGGATCAAAGCCACGCTGTCGTCACCGATGAAGTCTTCACCGATGAGGAAGGCCGCCGCGATGCCATTCGGTTCCGGTTGGGCGGCGTAGGAGAACCGACACCCCCACGCCGAACCGTCGCCGAGTAGCTCCTCGAACAGGGGTAGTTGCTCGGGGGTAGAAATCACCAGGATCTCGTTGATCCGGGCATGCAGGAGGGTGCTGATGGGGTAATAAATCAGCGGCTTGTCGTAGACATGCATCAATTGCTTGGAGGTGGCCCGACTCGCCGGGCTCAGCCGCGTTGCTCGCCCTCCAGCCAGCACGATGCCCTTCATCACAAGGCCCCCGGGCGCGACCACGGATCAGGGAGGTGAAGAAAGGCATCCATGGAGGTTGGATTCTGGCACGTGGCCCGCCGCCTACCCAACGGCCCACCTACCCAGGCCCTTAGCAGTTGACCTCCGGCGGCGGATCAGGCACCTCCCCCACGACACTGGTGGTGGTAGTGGGCAGCGTAGTGGGGGTGGTGGGTGCGCTCCCCACCGAGGTGGAGGTGGACGGTGAGGGCGGCCGGGGCGTTGCGCGCACACCGAGATAGTCGAAGCCGCTCACCACCACCACGTCGGCCGGCAGCTCCTCGGACACCAGCTGGAACTCGACGGCAGCATCGAGGTACCGAGCCACCAGCTCTGCCGCCGCTTCCTGACCAGCCTGGTACCGAACAATGGTGTGGGCCACGGCGCCCCCTTCATCTCCGGTACCCGCTGCGCCGAAGCCCGCCGCCGCCAGCGCCTTGCTCACCAAACCGGCCTCACCCGCACGACCGGTGCCGTTGAGTACTTGTACCCGCACGTCATCCGGGGTGACCTCGCCCGAGGGCGCATCCCGAAACAGCGCCAAGGTGGGCTGGGCCTCGTCGGCGATGAGCCGCAACACCGAAGCGCCGCCCACGCTGTCGCCTCGCACCGGAAGGGTGTAGGTGCCAAGACCATTCGGGTCGAAGTTTCGAAAAGCCGCCGCCAAGCGCACGATGTCGCTGGCGATGAGGGTCTCGTCGACCGTAACCGTGTTCAATCCGGCGTCTACGAGACCGTCGAGGGTGACCGGATTCCGCACCCCTTTTTCGATGGCTCGCTGCACCGCCCGCACGATGAAGTCCTGCTGTCGGTTCACCCGCCCAAAGTCTGAGGTGGGATCGCTGCGCCAGCGCCCGTCCTCGTAGTACTCGTACTGGCGGGAGCGGACGTACCCGAGTGCCTGTGTCGGATCCAGAGTGATGCAGCCGGTTTCTTTGATGTCGAGGCCTGAGTTGCGGTCGCGCACCGGCGTGGCGAAATACACCTTCACTCCATCCAGCGCCTCCACGAGGCCCTTGAATCCGCCGAAGTCCACCTGAACGTAATGGTTGATCGGGATGCTGAGGTACTGCTCAATCGTGTCGATGAGATTTTCGGGGCCACCGACCTGGATGGCGGCATTGAGCCGCTGCGTCCCGCCGCTGGCCAGCGGCACCCAGAGATCTCGCGGAAGCGACAACAAGATGGCCCGGCGCGTCGTCGGGTCCACCCGTAACACCATCATCGTGTCCGAACGCAGGCCGCCCACCTCTCCCCGACCGACGGCGGCCGGATCGTCGGGATCCAACGAGGCCGCACTATCTACCCCCACCAGCAAGAAGTTTTGGGGGGTGGTGGCGCTGGACTCGGTGGTGAGCACAGACCCAACCTCGATCCGCGGGAGTCGGCTGTACTTGGCGTAGCCGTAGCCGAGGCCGCTGGCCACCGCCAGCAACCCGACGATGAAGCACACGTTGAACAGCAACACGAGGCGCTGCGACCAAGGGCGTGGGTCACGAGCGGAGCGGCGGAACCTCATCGGACAGGCAGCCCCAGTTCGCGACTGATCACCAGGCGCTGGATTTCGCTGGTGCCCTCACCGATCTCGAGGATCTTGGCATCGCGGTAGAACCGAGCCACTGGGGTCTCGTCGATGAACCCGGCCCCACCAAAAATCTGGGTGGCGATGCGGGTGGCGGTCACGGCGGACTCGGTGGTGTGCAGTTTGGCTATGGCGGCCGCCTGCTTCACCGGACGACCGGTGTCGTGCAACCAGGCCGCGTGGTAGGTAACGAGACGAGCGGACTCGGCCATCACCGCGAGATCCGCGATGGGGAAGGCCACCCCCTGATTGGCCCCGATCGGCTGCCCGAAGGCGTGCCGATCCTGGGCGTAGCGCAGGCAGTGGTCAAGACAGGCTTGGATGCAACCCACCGCCAGCGCCGAAATAGCGATTCGGCCCTCGTCGAGGATCTGCAGAAACTGGGCGAACCCTCGACCACGGACTCCGAGGAGATTGCTTTCCGGCACCCGGGCATCCACGAAGGACAGACCGTGGGTGTCCGAGGCGTGCCATCCCATCTTCCGGTAGGCCGGTTGGACCTCAAAGCCGGGCGTACCCGAGGGCACAATAATGCTGCTGATTTCGCCCGGACCGGTGCGGGCGGTGACGGTGACGAAGGCCGTGAGATCCGTGCCCGAGTTGGTGATGAAGGCCTTCTCGCCGTTCAGTACCCACTCGGCTCGTTGCTCATCGAGAACCGCCGTAGTGCGGGTGCCGCCCGCATCGCTCCCCGCATCAGGCTCGGTGAGGCCGAAACCTCCCAAACTGGCACCGGCACAAAGGTCGGGGAGCCACTGCTGCTTCTGCGCCTCGCTACCAAATCGGTAGATCGGGTTGGCCCCCAGACCGACGCCGGCCTCCAGGGTGATGGCCATTGAGTGATCGACACGGGCCAACTCCTCGATGGCGATGCACAACGTGGTGAGGTCGCCGCCGCCGCCGCCGTAGTGCTCAGGGAAGGGGATGCCGAACAGGCCCAGGTCACCCATGGCCCGAACCACCTCCGTGGGGAAGTGGTGGTCGCGATCCCAATCCGCCGCGTGGGGTGCGATCTCGGCCTCGGCGAAGTCGCGTACGAGCTGTCGGAGTGCGGTCTGGGGCTGGGTGAACTCCATGTGCACGACGGGCTGCGCCTTCTTCAACTAGGGACGAGTTCGGATACTGACGAACACTGATCGTACGCTGCGCTCATGTCCACAATGGTCGCGCCCCACCTAGCACTGGCCGTAGTGGGTGGCCGGCTGGCCACCGAACTCGTGGATGTGACCGCCGATTTGACCTGCCTCGACAGCACCGGGTTCTGGGCCGTAGTGCTGCCCTTCGAAGGCGAAGCGGTGTGCGCCCGCTTCGCCAACGTCCGTCCCGCCCGGCCGTGGCCTGGTCCGGCCTGGTCCGGCCCCGAGCCGAGCGAGTGGACCACATCGCTCGACGAGACGGCTTTCCTCGCCGGGGTGCGCTCCATCCGGGAGTCGATCGCGGCGGGCGACGTCTACCAGGTAAACCTCACCCGACGGCTGTCGGCCCCGTTCCCATCCGGTGGCAACATCGCCGCGCTCGGGGCCGCCCTCGCCCAGGGAAATCCAGCGCCGTACGCCGCGGTGGTACGCCTCCCCCACCTCGGTTGCGAGGTGGCCTCGGCCTCCCCGGAACGCTTCCTGTGGCGCGACGGAGACCGCGTGCGATCCGCCCCGATCAAGGGCACCGCGGCGGACCCCTCCGGCCTCACCGAGAAAGACCGGGCCGAGAACGTCATGATCGTGGACCTGGTGCGCAACGACCTGGGCCGGGTATGCGAGTTCGGGTCGGTGGCGGTGTCGGGGTTGCTCGCGGTGGAGGAACACCCCGGCCTCGTGCACTTCGTATCCACCGTCGAAGGCCGACTGCGACCAGAGTGCGGCTGGGCCGAGGCGATCGCCGCCACCTTTCCACCCGGGTCAGTGAGCGGCGCCCCCAAGTTGGCGGCGCTGGATCGGATCGCCGCCCTTGAGCCGGTGGCTCGTGGGGTGTACTGCGGGGCGGTTGGCTGGGTCGATGCCGATCGTTCCCAAGGCGACCTGAACGTAGCGATTCGCACGTTCTGGGTGGAGGACGGTCGGCTCCACTTCGGCACCGGCGGAGGCATCACCTGGGACAGCGATCCGGACGACGAATGGGCCGAGACCCAACTCAAAGCTCGCCACCTTCTCCACGTTGCGTCAGGATCGTGGCGGTGAGCGAAGCATTGGTGTGGTCGAACGGGTCGCTGATCCCCGCCGAGCGGGCCACCGTGTCGATTTTCGACCACGGCCTCACCGTGGGCGATGGCGTCTTTGAGACCATCAAGGCCAGCCACGGCGAACCGTTTGCCCTGCGCCGCCATCTCGAACGCCTGCGACGTTCGGCAACCGCTCTGGGTCTAAGCGTCCCCTTCGACGACGACACGCTCGGCGACGCCATCGCGGCGGTGCTGGGGGCCCAACCGATGCCGCTGGCTCGGGTACGCATCACCGTTACCGGCGGGGTCGCCCCACTGGGATCGGAACGGGGCGAGGGCACCATCACGGTGCTGGTGGCCGCTGGGCCCCTGGCCACTGCCCCGGCCTCCACCGCGGTGCACACGGTGCCCTGGCCCCGCAACGAACGTGGCGTTCTGGCCGGTATCAAGACCACCTCGTACGCCGAGAACGTGGTGGCGTTGGCCTACGCCAGGGCGCGCGGCGCCAGCGAGGCCATCTTTGCCACCACCACCGGTCTGCTCTGCGAGGGCACCGGCGCCAACGTGTTCGTGGGCATCGGGGGTCGGCTACTCACGCCGCCGCTGGCGTCGGGTTGCCTGGCCGGGGTCACGCGGGCTCTCGTGCTGGAGGTCACCGATGCCCGGGAGGAAGACATTCCGATGGAGGCCTTCGGGACCGCCGAGGAGATCTTTCTCACCAGCACCGGACGCGATGTGCAGGCGGTCCATCGGGTGAACGAGCGCTCCCTGCCCACCCCGGGCCCGCTTACCGAGGCCGCCGCCCGCGCTTTCGCGAAGGTCACGGCCTAGCTCTCAAGGTGGGGGCACCCACCATCGGTGGGCCGTGGCTGATGCCCCAACTCCCGCGCTGGGGTAGGTCAGACCGGACGCAGGTGCACGACGTCGCCCACCGCCAAGGAGTGGCGCTGGCCGTCGGAGGTCTCCACCACGAGGTGGCCCTGCCCGTTCACATCCACCGCCATCCCCTCCACATCACCCGAGGAGAGTTCCACCCGGACTCGCCGACCCAGGGTGGCCGAGCGCTCGCGCCAGGCCGCTAGGAGCCCCGTCCGATCGCCTGCAGCCAGCGCGTCGTAGCGAGGACCCAAGGCGTTGAGCAGAGCAATCAACAACTCTTCGCGGTCCACCGGCGTGGGCACGATGTGGTTGCAGGCCACCGCTATCTCGGCCAACTCCGAGGGGAGCTGGTCGGGCCAATCCACGTTGATCCCAATACCCACTACCACCACCGCGCGTTCATGGGGGGCTGGCACCCGCCATCCCGCCGTGACCTCAACCCCCAGCGGCCAGTCGGCCTCCGCCAAGATTCCGGCCAGTTTGCGATCCGGCCCCGAACCATCCCCCGGCCACACGAGATCATTGGGCCACTTCAGCCGAGGCGCGAATCCCGCCACGGCCTCCACGGCACTGGCCGCCGCCACCGCTACGGCCATCGTGGCCAAATCCATTACGGCGGCCGGGGGCCGCAGGAGGACCGTGAGCAGCAGACTCGCTCCCGGAGGGGCCGTCCAGGGGCGCCCAGCCCGCCCGCGACCGGCCGTCTGATAGTCGGCCACCAGCACGATGCCCTCGGGCTCACCCTGGCGCATCAACTCCATCGCATCAGCGTTGGTAGAGCCCGTTTCGGCCACCCAACGCACGTCGGCAAAGCGCCTTCCGGGGCCCTCGGCCAGAACTGATCTGGCACGTGTACCCGGCACAGCGCTAATCATAGAGGGTGCTTACCAAGGTCCTCATCGCCAATCGGGGCGAGATTGCTGTCCGGGTCATCCGTGCTTGCCAGGAAATGGGTATTGCCACGGTGGCGGTCTATTCCGAGTTGGATCGGGAGGCGCTCCACGTTCGCCTCGCCGATGAGGCCTACGCGCTGGGAGGCCAGACCGCCGCCGAGAGCTACCTCAATACGGCACGGATTCTCGAGGTCATCGAACAGTCCGGCGCCGATGGCGTGCATCCGGGCTATGGCTTCTTCTCCGAAAACACCGACTTCGCCCGGGCCATCACCGAACGGGGCGTGACCTTCATCGGTCCGCCTCCCGAGGCCATCGAAGTGATGGGCGACAAGGTCTCCAGCCGCATCGCCGCCCAGGCCGCCGGGGTACCGGGCGTGCCCGGTACCACCGAGTTCCTCTCCTCCAGCGACGAGGTGGTGGCCTTCGGCAGCGAGTTCGGCTGGCCGGTGGCGATCAAGGCCGCCTTCGGCGGTGGCGGGCGCGGCATGCGCGTGGTGTTGAGCGCGTCCGAGGCCCACGATGCACTCGAGTCGGCCCAATCCGAAGCCCTGAAAGGCTTTGGGCGCGACGAGTGCTACGTGGAGCGCTACCTCACCTGGCCGCGTCACGTCGAGATGCAAATCATCGGCGACACGCACGGCAACGTGGTGTGGATCGGCGAACGCGACTGCTCGGCCCAACGGCGCCACCAAAAACTGATCGAGGAGAGCCCGGCGCCGTCCTTCCCCCCCGAGACTCGTCAGGCCATGGGCGAAGCGGCGGTCAAGGTGGCCAAAGCCTGCGGCTATTACAACGCGGGCACCGTTGAGTTCCTCTTCCAAGACGGCGAGTTCTGGTTCCTCGAGATGAACACCCGCCTGCAGGTGGAACACCCCGTTACCGAGTTGGTGTCGGGGATCGACCTCGTGCGCGAGCAGATCCGGGTGGCGTCGGGCGAGCCCCTGTCCTTCACGCAGGACGACATCGACCTGCGGGGTTGGGCCATCGAGGTGCGGGTCAATGCCGAGAACCCCGCGGAAGGACGGTTCCTTCCCTCTCCCGGCACCATCACCGAACTCGTACCGCCGCAGGGCTTTGGGGTGCGGTGGGACGGTGGGTACGAAAGCGGCGACGAAGTGAGCCAGTACTACGACAACCTGGTGGGGAAACTAGTGGTGTGGGGCGACACGCGCGACACCGCCATCGACCGCATGATTCGCGCCCTCACCGAAATGCGTATCGAGGGAATCGCCACCACCATCCCCGCCGACCTCGCCATCTTGCGCCACCCCGACTTCCGGGCCGCCGCGCACTCCACCAAGTGGGTGGAGGATCGCCTCGATCTCACCGGCATCACCTCCGGGCCGCCGGCGCCGGCGGTTGATTCCGACGAGGCCCCCAAGGTGCAACGAGATGTAGACGTGGAGATCAACGGCAAACGCTTCTCGGTGAAGATGTGGGTACCCGACGTCCCTGTGGTGGCGGCCACGGCTTCGGCCGGCCCTCGCCCCCGCCGAGCGGTCGCCAGCGGCAAAACGGCGGCCGCTGGCAGCGGAAACGTCTCCGTGCCGATGCAGGGGACCATTGTGAAGGTGCTCGTCGAGGTGGGCCAGACCGTGACCGTTGGTCAGTCTGTCTGCGTGCTGGAAGCCATGAAGATGGAAAACACCATCGCCGCTGACAAGGACGGAACCGTGGTGGAAATCAAGGTTGCCGCAGGCCAGTCGGTAGGTACCGGCGACATCGTGGTGGTTATCGACTGACGCCGGCGGTTCGCGCCACGCTCAGCGCCCGCGGTAGATCCACGAAGGCGGCGTACACCAGCACCAGCGCCAGCGCCGAGAGAGCCACGATGACCACGGCAACACCCGGGGAAGCGATGAGGGCGTCGAGAGGGGGTGCCGAAGACCAGCCCGCCATGGCCACCGCTACGCCCGCCAGGACCACATCCAGCACCACGTGGATCGGATGCGGCGGTGTTTCATCGCGTCCGAAGCACCCGCAGGACCCGATCATCGTGCCGCTCCGCCGGGCGAGTACCACGAACGCGCCGAACGCCCCGTAACTCAGCGCCACCAACGACCACACCAGCGTCCCGCCCACCGTGATGGCCGCCAAGCCGAGCACCAGTTCCGCTCCTGATCCCAGCCGCACCCACCCCGGGCGGGCCGGCAGCCCCAGGGCCCGCAAGGCCCCCACGGTCATGGTGGGATCAAGGAGCTTCTGGGCCCCGGCGAGGGCCAGCAATGCCGCGACGACCAGGGCGGGGGCGGTGAGCGCCGGCATGGGGCCTATTCCGACGCCTCGGCCAATGCTTCAGCCAGCGATGGATGCACCAACAGGCTGTCCACCAGATCCACGGCTCGCAGACCATTGGTGACCGCTACCGCCACTACCGCGATCAACTCGCCAGCGTGTCGGCCCACCACCGAGCCACCCAACACGATGCCCGTGGCAGGGTCGCTCACCAGTTTCACAAAACCCCGCGAATGACTTTCGATCAGGGCCTTGGGTGATGCCGAAAACGGCACCTTGGTGACTCGCACCTTCCGACCTTGCGCAAAGGCATCCGCCTCGGCCAAGCCAACATCGGCGATCTCAGGCACCGTGAAAATAGCCGTGGCCGCCTTGTCGTAGTCCAGTGTTCGGTGCAGGCCAGAGGGATAGCCCATCACCTTCTCGGCGATCCGGCGACCCTGCATCGCGGCCACCGACGACAGCGGGAGTTTCCCCGACAGGTCACCGGCGGCATAGACGTGGGGCACGTTGGTGGCGCAGTCAGCGTCGATGGGCACGTACCCGCCCACCACGGTTACGCCCGCCGCCGCCAAGCCCAGTCCCTCGCTATTGGGTAGAGATCCGATGGCCATCAGGGCGTGGGATCCGCTTACCGCTCGGCCATCGTCACAACGCACCGTGAGCGTGTCGGTGTGCCGATCGATCCCCATCGCCCGTGCCCCCTTGAGCACGTTGACCCCCCGGGAGAGCAGTTCATCTTCCAAGGCGGCGGCCACCTCGGGGTCTTTCCCCGGCAGCACCTGCTGTCGCGACGCAATCAGGGTCACCTCGCTCCCCAACGCCGAGAACATGTGGACGAACTCCACCCCTGTCACCCCCGACCCGATCACCACCAGGTGGGTGGGCCACTCCCGGGGCGGATAGGCGTGGCGGGTGGAGAGCACCCGATGGCCGTCCACCTCGGCCCAATCGGGAAGACGCGGACGACTCCCGGTGGCGAGAAGAATGGCATCGGCTTCGAGTTCGATCGGCCCGTCGTCGGTAGTGGCCACCACCTGGTGCGGGCCCACCAAACAACCGTTTCCCCGCAGTATCCGCACGCCCTGGCTCTCGAGAAGCTGCCGGGTATCGTGCTCGATTTTTTCGGAGATGACCTCGATCCGTTGGCGCAGCGCCACGGCATCCACTCCCACGGGGCCGGGCGTAAGTCCCATTTCCGGTGACCGCCGCACTGCGGCCAGCGCCCCACCGGTAGCGATCATGGCCTTGGAAGGAATGCAGTCCCAGAGATGCGCCGCGCCGCCGATGATGTCGCGCTCGATCACGGTCACCTCGGCGCCGAAGCTGGCGGCGCGAGTAGCCGCGGTGTTACCGGCGGGCCCACCACCGATGATCACGAACCTCACAGTCATGCCCGAAGGTTAGTGAGTCAGCGCCTCTCCCCCGTCGCCCCCGCGCTCAGAGCCCCCCGTGGCTGCGCTAGCGTGGTGAGTTCAATGGCCCCTCGCCTCCTAGCCCGAGCGGGCGATGCGGTTGCCCGTCGCATTGACCGGCGAAGTTTTCTGGCCCGTTCCGCCATGGTGGGAACGGCGCTGGTCACCGCCCCCGCCGACTTTCTCCTGCGCCCCCAGAGCGCCTACGCCGCCACGTGTAACTGCCAGGGCCAGGGGTGCGTATGCGGCTCGCTGTGCTGCGACGGATACACCGAGTTCTGCTGCGCCATCTACGGCACCAACACCTGCCCCACCGGATCGCTCACCGGCGGCTGGTGGAAGGCAGACGGGTCCACGTTTTGTGGCGGAGCCGCCCGGTACTACATGGACTGCCACAAACCCTGCGGCAGGTTGTGCGGTTGCGGAGGCTCGGGGCTGTGCAGCGGCACCTGCAACGGAACCGCCTGTGGCTGTGCCAACGGCCGCTGTGACCACCGCAAGGCTGGTTGCACGTCGTTCCGCTATGGCAACTGCAACAACTCCTACGCCTGCATCGGTCCGATCCTCTGCCGGGTGGTTACCTGCACCGAACCTTGGAAGATCGAGCCGACCTGCTCCAGCGCAGCCGTGCGCACCGACAACAACACCGCCAGCCACAACCGGCCGTGTCTCCAGGTGCCACTGCCACCACCACCCATCTATCCGGTGGCGGGCAACTGGGATGGAACCGGTAAATCCGGCATCGGCTTCTACGACAACCTCACCCACCTCTGGACAATCCGCCAGACCGCCAATTTTGGCCCCGTGGCCCCCTTCACCTATGGGCTCCAACCCGGCGATCGGCCCGTCGTCGGCGACTGGAACGGTGACGGGGCAACCGGCGTGGGAATCTTCCGCGACAGCGTGTGGCACCTGTCGAATCAGGTCGGCCCCGCCAGCACCTTCCTGGTGAGTGCCCGCTACGGGCAACAAGTCGGCGACATCCCGGTGGCGGGAGATTGGAACGGGGACGGCCGCGACTCACTCGGCATCTTCCGCACTGGTGGATATTGGCACCTGAGCGAAAACCTGGAGTACCCCTCCACGGTGCGTGTGGTGCGCTACGGCCTCTTGGCGGGCGACATCCCCGTGGTGGGCGACTGGGACAACGATGGCATCGACGGCATCGGCATA
This sequence comes from Candidatus Neomicrothrix parvicella RN1, assembly GCA_945898515.1. Classification (GTDB taxonomy): domain Bacteria; phylum Actinomycetota; class Acidimicrobiia; order Acidimicrobiales; family VFJN01; genus VFJN01. The sequence continues at coordinate 14,228 of CAMDIH010000056.1, forward strand.
TTTCGCAACGGCGAGTGGCATCTCAATAACACTCTCCAACCCTCCTCCACTGCCCGGGTGATCTCCTTCGGCCAGCCGGGCGACCTGCCGGTGGTGGGCGATTGGCACGACCTCGGCACGGTGAGCCTGGGCCTGTACCGACCGGCGGAGGGCACGTGGTATCTGCGTCGGTCACTCGACGATGCATCGGTGATCACCGTCAAGTTCGGGACGTCATGGCCGGTCGGCTGAAGGCGACGTGATGGCTGCTCTCGTCGTGGCATTGGCGTTGGTGGTGGCTCTCCTCGGCGTGCTCGTGATCGGCCTCCTGCGCTCCCATGCCGAGATCCTGCGGGCCTTGCATGATCTCGGGGTGAACCTCGAGGACGGCGTTGCCGCACCCGCGGCGCGGCGTCGCACCCCTGCCGTATCGAATCGAGCGCCCATGCGCACCAGCGAGGGGGTACCTCGACCCCGTGATGAGAACGCGCCCATGGGCGACGCGGTGGACCTCACCGGCGAACTTCCGCTCGGGGGGGCCGCCCGGGTAGCGGTCACGGGAGTGGGCCACGCCACCGTGTTGGCGTTCCTTTCGTCGGGTTGCGGCACCTGCGGAGTGTTCTGGGAAGCCCTCGCCGCTCCCGGCGGCCCCGAACTACCCGGGCCGGACACGCGAGTAGTGATCGTGACCAACGGCCCCAAGGCCGAATCAGCCGCCGCCGTGGCCGACCTCGCCCCGAAGGCCATCGTCACGATCATGACCAGCGCCGCCTGGGACGACTACCGCGTCCCGGTGTCGCCCTATTTCTTATTGGTCGACGGACCGTCAGGGACAGTGGTGGGCGAAGGATCCGGAACCTCCTGGGACCAGGTGCGCGACCTCCTCGGTCGGGCTATCGCCGATGCAGGACTGGCTCGGAGCGACGACCACAACCGCCTCGCCCGCATGGGCGGCCAGGACCGCGCCGATTGGGTCGATAGCGAGATGCAGGCGGCTGGCATCGAGCCGGGCCACCCCAGCCTCTACCCCGAACCCCACCCATCGCACGGGGGAATCGAGGACGGCGCCCCATGATCCGGCTCGCCAACTCCGGGATCTCCATCGATCTACCCCGCCGGTGGGACGCCCAGATTCGCTCGGCGGGCGGCGAACTCACCTCCCGCTCGGCCAGCCCCCTGGCGCCGCTCGATGCCACCCCCAGCACGGGCTCGGTCCTGCATGCCGGCAGTTTCGCCCTGCCCGCCGAGCGCGGCGACTACGGCTCTGGAGCCGTTGAGGTGATGGGGGGATCAGACATTCTCATCTGCCTCCTCGAACATGAACCGGAGGCCGCCGCCACCGCCCTGTTCCGCCGTGAGGGTTTGCCGAGTGTCGGCGTGGCCGATTTCTCGCCGGAGAGCATGCAACGGGCCATGCCCGGCATGTCTGGGTTTCAAAGGTTCTTCCAGGTGGCGGGGCGGCCGTTCTGCCTCTACGTCGTCGTGGGCCACCATGTCACCCGTGGTCCCCTCGTGCGCTCGGCCCACGCCGTCGTGCAAACGATATCCATCGTCCCAAAATCATGAACTCTTCTCCCCGTTGGCGCGGCGTTGCCTTACTCGTCTTGGTGGCGACCCTTCCCGTTGTCCGCTCGACGGCCAGGGCATCGGCGGCCGAGCCGAGGATCAACGTGGTCCCCACCGGCACCACCACCGTGATTCCCGATGCCGGCTGGAGTTGGTTCTCCGACGAGCGGGCGCAGTTCTCCAGCGACGGC
>CAMDIH010000057.1 GCA_945898515.1 Candidatus Neomicrothrix parvicella RN1
CCGGCCACGGCCGTCGTCGCCGCCACTCACTGATCTGATGCCCCGGCTGCGCCAGGTACCTCGGGCCGAGGTGGAAACGCCGCTGATTGCCACCATGTACGGCCTGCTGTTTGGCGACCGGGATCCAGTGGCGGAACCGGGCACGGAAACCGGCTCCCCCGGAGACTGGTGGACCGCCTTCGCCAACGTGCCCGACGTGTTCGAGCATGCCGTGCAGGGCTTTGGGCTCTATCGGAGCCCCCAGCGGCACCTCGACCCAGTGCTACGTGAATTCGCCCAGGCGCGAGCGGGTTGGGCGGCCCAGAGCCAGTTCGTCTTCTCGCAGCACTGCAAATCACTGCGCGAACTCGGCGTATCCGACGAGCGCATCGCCGCCATTCCGCATTGGGCGGCCGCTGACTGCTTCACCCCCGTGGAGCGTTTGGTGTTGGCCTACAGCGACTGCCTTGTCTACGACCTTGGTCGCGTGCCCGATGGCCTGTTCGCGGCCCTGCGGGAGCACTTCGACGACGTTGAGTTGCTCGAACTCACCTACATCACGGCGCTGTACCTTCAGCACGCGGTGATGGCGAGGGCATTGCGCACGGAGTTCGACGACGTCGACGAACGTATCGTGGAGGTGGATCCGCCGGCGGATGCATCCGACCCCACTCGGCCCGAAGAGGCCGGCGAGAGCAGGTAACCCAACCCCCACGCACCCCACCCCGTCCATCCACCCGCCGCTCGCTCGGAGGGAGCCGCTGGCCTCAGGTCCCGAGACGGTTGAGGATGTTGGTGGTGATTTGTTCGATCTGGGGGTCGCGGCCGCTGAGACCGTGGGCCCAGTCGGTGCTGCCGGAGGTAATCGCGACACCGCCGGCGGCGGAGGTGTAAGTGCCCAAAACGGCGTGGCCGTAGGAGATGCGCTCAACGTCTTCGTTGGCGCGGGAGCCGAACAGGCGGGCGGCGATGAACTCCACCTCGGAGGGCGCATTGGGGGCGGGCGGACGGGCGGCGGTGGTGCGGGTGAAGTGGGCGGCCGGCGCCGTGCCGAGGATCTCGAAATCAACGGGCGTGCCGTCGGTGCCAGTGGGGTAGGGCAATCCGTCTCGATACGTGAAGTCGCAGCCGTCGCACTCGTAGCCCACCGCGGTCGCCGCCGCCCCGAGCACGTCGCCATAACCGATGCCGGTGTTGGCGAAGATCCAGTGATCCGGCCGGTGCACGGTGTACCCGCCCGCCCCGGCGGTGGCCCGCTGGCCGATGCGGTGGTAGCCGCCACGGGCGAAACTCACCCCGGTCATGTGGTTCTCGGGCCGCTCAATGAGATGGTCGGACCACATGCTCGTGAGCTCGCTCACCCGGTCGGTGCCAAACACCGGGTCCTGTTTGAAGAACCCCTTGTAGCCCACCATTGTCTTGGTAGGGCCTTCGGGCGTGGGGTCCTCGTGGCGCACCTGCCAGAACGCCGTGTTGCCGGAGAAAAAGGCGGCGTGTCCGCCACTGCTGATGAAGCCCTCCACCGCGTCGCGCATGCCGGAGGACCAGTACTCGTCGTGGCCCACGGAGAGGAACAGCGAGTAGCCGCTGGCGCGTAACAACCCGGGGTGATCCGCCACGTCGGGGTTGGTGACCACATCGATGGCATGGCCATGCTGCTCGGCCCACGCGATGAACGGCAGTTCCCAATCCGGCCAGCCCGCCGAGCCGGCATAGGGAGAGAGGTGATTCAACGCCAGATACCCCACGTGGGCTGCCATGTGGGGATCAGGGGGAACGGTGGTGGTGATGCGGCGACCGAGGCCGGGGGGTTTGGACAGGTAGCCGGGAGCCATCGGTCGTTGGAGCGAGACTTGGGTGCCGCCCGTGTAGAGGTTGCGGCCACCGAAGTCGTTGTAGGCATGCCAGGTATTGGTAGCCAGGGCGAGCAGGATCGAAGCGGTTGGGGCACCGATGCGCGGCCGCACGACGAAGAACGCGTGACTGCGGCGCCGTTTTCCGTCGACGTCGATCTCCAGGACCACCTCGTAGTAACCCGAGCGCCAGGTGCTCTCGACGTTGAGAATGAACGCGGCCGGCCAGCCGCAGCCGTGAGCGGCGGCATCGGCGGGGATGGGGTGGTTGTCGCTGGGGACGGCCTCATCGGCGAATACCACCGTGCGTTCGCCGCCCACCCGGGCCACCTCCACCGATACCGGCCGGGCTCCCGCCGAGGAGAGATGGAGTCCCACGGTTTCGCCCCCCACTACTGATTGAGGCCAGCAGTACCCCGTCACCGTTTCGAACGCCATGGGGGGGGACCCTAACGGGGCCGGGACTCCACGGGCACCAGGGGCGGCGCTTCTAGAATGGCGGGTATGACCAGACGTCTCAGCCGGGCCGAGTTCCTCGCCACCTACGACCTAGAGGACTGGCAGGTGTTGGGCCGGGCCGCAGAGGCATGGTTCGAGGCCCCCACCTTCTCCGCCGCGGCGGCGTTCGTGGCCGTGGTGGCCCGCGAAGCGGACGACGTCGATCATCACCCTGATGTGGAACTGCGGTACCCCGGACGCGTTCATGTGTGCATCACCAGCCACGATGCCGGCGGTCTCACCGACCGGGATGGGGGGCTGGCCCGGGCCATCTCCCAGCGGGCGGCGGCGGCTGGTCTTACCGCGCAGCCGCGGGCATCGACGCGCGTCGAGGTGGTGATCGGGGCGGTCGACATTGATCGGGTGGTTCCGTTCTGGGCCGCCGTGCTGGGGTATCGGTCCGACCCCGCCGGCGGCCTGGTTGACCCGCAGGGAATCGGGCCCGCCCTTCGTTTCGAGGGCCGGGACGCACCCACCCCAGTGGGCTTCGGGCGCCGCCTCCTCGTGAGGGTGGCGGCCGACGAGGCGCCCGGGCGGATCGCCGCGGGAGTGGCCGCCGGGGGCCGGGTCATCCTCGAAATCCCCGCCGACGCCGCCTGGGTGCTGGCTGACCCCGAGGGCAACGAGGTTGGTCTCGGGGTTGGATCAGAGGAGGAGTAGCGGTTCGGAGTCCGGGTCAATCCGACTCGAGCTCGGCCTTCATCCGTTCGAGGGTGGTACGCATGCCGTTGCGGTTCGTCCGTCCGCGGGCCCAGCCCAGTAACCCCCAGTAGAGGCGCATGGCGAGCGTGTCCTTCAGGCGAAACGACTCGGTGATATCGGTGCCGCCCGTTGGGTTCGCTACCAACGCATAGCGCCAGTTGTTGAGCCCCTTCTCCACCGACTCGCCCACCGTAAAGCCAAAGACCTGGTCCTGTTCGCACTCGGTGATGACACAGGTTGCCCAGTAGATCGGCCCCTTCTGGTTGCGTTTCACGTGCCCGCGAAAACGCACCCCCACCGCCGGTCCGGTGGCCCCGTCGAGCCATTCGGCCTCGAAAGTCTCGGGGCTGTAGCGCCCGATCTTGGTTACGTCGCTGACAAGGGCCCACACCTCCGCCGGGGTGGCTTCAATGGTCATGGTCACGGAATCCTGCATGGGCAGGAACGTAGTCGCCCGTCAGGGCGCTGGGGTGCGAAGGGCGGCAGCCTCTTGCGTCCGGCTGCGAACCACGTCGTTGAACGCCTCGCCGGGCCCGACACGATCCCATAGGGCAGGTGGATAAAAGTCGACGTACATGGTGCGCCGACCACCCCCGGCGGTGGGCTCGGGGGACGCATGCATGAGGTCGGTGACATGGAGAACGACATCACCCGGTTCGGTGTTTACCGCCAGAACCGGTACGCCATGGAGTTGGCGTTCCCAAAGGTAAGGCAGTGTCTGGCCATGACTCCCGGGTACGAGTCGCAGATGCCCCGTCTCGGGCGAGGAACCATTGAGTTGGATGCCGATCGCCGTGGATGGGCAGATGATGGCGTGGCCCCCCATGCCGCAGTCCTGGTGCCACGGAATGTTCGCCAGGCCACGGGTGCGCCCCGGTACTTTGATGAGCACCGACGCCCCTTCCATCCGGTCAGCGGGGGAGCGGAGTTGGCGGTCGAGGAGCGTGCCGAGCCGCTCGGTCCGGGGGTCGCACTGGAGGGCGGCGAGCACGTCGGACCGTTGGGTCGTGTAGATGAGGCGGCACAACACCGCGTTGTCCTGCTCGTCGGTGACCCACCATGACTGGTTGTCGTCGGGTTTTGCCGCCGCCGCCAGGCGGTCCACCTCTGCGTTGGCCGCGGCCATTTCGGCGTCGGAGAAGACACCGCCAACGTGGAGGAATCCGGTGGCGGTGAAAAAAGCGCGGAGGTCATCGTCGGAGTCGTCGAGCGTGAATACCTGCTCGAGGTCAAAGGCCGACAGGTCGACGGCGGCGGGGTCGTAGATCGGGATATCGGCATGAAGGAGCCGTAGTTGCGGGTCCCACTGGGCCAGCTGATCGAAGTGCCCCGGCTCGATCGTTAGTTCCCCACTGAGTTGCAGGTTGATAAAGGTCCGGATCTGTCCGGTCATGTCTGCCCAGGCCTCATCGCTGAGCGACACCACCGTGGCGGCACCCTCCACGCCGTCGGTTTCGCTCACCGATCCGTCGTGCTCCCACCGATAGGTGCGGGCGGCCGAGGGCGTTCGGAAGGCGATCGGATCCAGTGATAACGGCGACATCGGGGGGGCCTCAGCCTCGAGCAAGGTCGATGAGTAGGGCCCGGGTGGGTGCGGCATCGGCTGGATCCACCACGAATTCGAGAGCGGAGAAGTCGGTGGCTCCGGCCGCCGCGAAGGCGGCGAGCCCGGAACGCACCTCGTCTTCGCTGCCGATAAGCGACACATCAGCCGGGCCACCGGCACCTTCGGTATCCATAACCCCGCGATACGACGGCAGGTCGTTGTATCCCTCCAGGAGCGAGGCGACCATCGCCTTCACCTCATCGGGTTTGGTGGTGACACACACCGGCACGCTGGCGACGATACGCGGCGGTGGTTGTCCGGCCTCGGTGGCGGCAGCATCGAGGGCGGGTTTGATCTGTTCGGCAATGGCTTTGGGTCCGCTCAGCCAAAGGATGGAACCGGCGGTTCGCTCACCGGCGAGCCGGAGCATGCGAGGGCCCATGGCGGCGAGCATCACGGTGGGGGATTCGATGGTGGGGGCGCCGCCGATACCGTCGCTCTCCGCCGACCAGATGTCGCCGGTGAAGGACACCTTGCGATCGGTGAGGGCGGGGAGCAGCACCTGCAGGTACTCATCCATGTGCTTGGCCGGGTTGGCGAAGGGGATCTTGAGCGTTCCTTCGATGCTCGACTTGTGGGCGAGCCCAATACCCAGCACGAGGCGCGGCCCGATGGCCTCCTGCACGGTGAGGGCCTGGGCCGCCAGCATGAGCGGATGCCGGGGCCAGGTGGGGATCACGGCGGTGCCGAGTTCGATGGTGCTCGTGCCCGCCCCCATCACGGCGATGGCGGTGAGGGCATCGGGGACGGCGAGTTGAGCCAGCCAGTAGGTGGCGAAGCCATCGGCTTCGGCTTGCGCGGCGTGGTCGACGATGGCCCCCAGAGGGGCCCCCATAGCGATGAGGCTGGATCCGTTGATTCCAATTTTCATCCCTGCATCATGCCCTGATTCGTCCCCGCCGGCACGGGGCCACCGCGGGGGATCGGACGTCGATCCCGGGCCACCCCGGGCAGGTCTGCTCTAGGTTTTTGACATGGACTTTGAGATTCCGGCAGAGATCGAAGCCACCCTTGGCGCCCTCGACGCCTTCATCGCGGCCGAGATCGCCCCGCTGCAGGCCCAGGACGACAACGAGCGCTTCTTCGACCATCGCCGTGAGTACTCGCGCACGGACTTCGATCACGACGGCGTGCCTCGGGCCGATTGGGAGGAACTGCTGGCCGAGATGCGACGTCGGGCCGACGCCGCCGGGTGGCTCCGGCTCGCTCTCCCGGCGGAGTTTGGCGGCCGAGACGCCAGCAACCTCGAGATGGCGTTCATCCGCGAGCACCTGGCCCATAAGGGGCTCGGGCTGTTCAACGATCTCCAGAACGAGAGCTCGGTGGTGGGCAATTTCCCCACGGTATTGATGATGCGCGACTTCGGAACCGAGGCCCAGAAGGCCGAGTGGATGCCCGGTTTCCTGGCCGGCACCCGACGGCTGGCCTTCGGCCTCACTGAACCCAACCATGGGTCCGACGCCACCTTCCTCGAGACCACCGCCGTGGCCGATGGCGACGAGTGGGTGCTCAACGGCCACAAGCGCTTCAATTCGGGGCTCCATCACGCTACCCATGACATCATCTTTGCCCGTACCTCCGGCGAGCACGGTTCGCCGGTAGGAATCAGCGCGTTCCTCGTACCGTGCGACGCGTCCGGTTTCTCGGTGGACTACTTCTGGTGGACCTTCAACATGCCCACCGACCACGCCGAGGTCACCATGACCGACGTGCGGGTGGGGGCCGACGCGCTCTTCGGACGCCTTGATCATGGATTGGAATTGGTCCAGTTGTTCGTGCACGAGAACCGGATCCGCCAGGCGGCGTCTTCGCTGGGGGCGGCCCAGTACTGCATCGACGAAGCGGTGGCGTATGCCAACGGCCGCACCACCTGGAGCCAGGTGCTGTCCACCAACCAGGGCATCCAGTTTCCCTTGGTGGAACTACACACCGAGGCGGCGATGTTGCGCCAACTGATCCGCATGACGGCCTGGCAGATGGACCGCCACCACCACATGGAGCTCACCCATCAGGTGGCGATGTGCAACTACCGCGCCAACCGCTTGGCCTGCGACGCCGCCGATCGCGCCATGCAAACCTGTGGCGGGGTGGGCTACAGCCGCCACATGCCCTTCGAGCACATCTATCGTCACCACCGTCGCTATCGCATCACCGAGGGCTCCGAGGAGATCCAGATGCGCAAGGTGGCCCAGCAGCTCTTCGGCTTCCGTGGCCGCTCCACCACCGCAACCTGAATCCTCGGCCAGGGCGACAATCGATGGAGGCCAGACGATCACTGCCTCGCTGGGTTGAGCCGTCACTTCGCGTCACGAGGGTGACAATGCGAGGATAGGGGGATGGCTAAGTGGACCTCCGTCGATATCCCCGATCAAACCGGGCAAACCATCATGATCACGGGAGCCAACAGTGGCTTGGGTCGGCGCGCCTCGGAGGCATTGGCCGCCAAGGGTGCTCGGGTGCTGATGGCCTGCCGCGACGAACGGCGGGCCAAGGCCGCCCTGGAGGAGGTGAAGGTCCACGCCACCGGCCCGGCGCCGGAGATACGCACGCTGGATCTGGCGTCGCTGGCGTCGGTGCGTGCCTGTGCCGCCGGTTTGATCGACGAACTCGACCACCTCGATGTGGTGATGAACAACGCTGGGGTCATGGCCGTACCGCGGGCTATCACCGACGATGGCTTCGAGTTGCAGTTGGCCACCAATCACCTCGGTCACTTTGCTCTCACGGGCCTCCTCCTGCCCGTCTTGCTCGCCGCCCCTGCGCCCCGGGTGATCAGCGTGTCATCCAACGCCCACAAGTTTGGGAAAATTCACTTCGACGACCTGTTCTTCGAGCACCACCGTTACGGCCGTTGGTCCGCCTACTCCCAGTCGAAGTTGGCCAACCTGCTCTTCAGCCGCGAACTCCAGCGCCAGGCGTCAGAGCACGACACGGCTCTCATCGCCGCCGCCGCCCATCCGGGTTGGGCCGCCACCAACCTCAGTGCCGGCCCCACCCTGGGGGCGGGATTCCTCAAGCCACTGACCCGGTTGGAAACGTTTTTGGGGCAGCCGGATCATATGGGCGCGCTCCCGCAGCTCTACGCCGCCACCATGCCCACTGTTGTGGCCGACGACTACTGGGGGCCGGACTCCCTCGGCGAGTCCCGGGGGCACCCCACCCGCGTGGGGCGACGCGCCAGTGCGCTCGACTCGGTGGCGGCCAGCCGCTTGTGGAACCGCAGCGAAGAACTCACCGGCGTCGCCTACCGCTGGTCCTAAAAACGGGTCGCCATCGCCCTCAGATAATGAAGTCGGTTATGAGATGGGCGAGGTGGATCGGGTCGTCGCCCTGGACGCTGTGACCGGCTTCGACGACGTGCTCGATCCGGGCGGTGGGTTGGCGACGGCGGAGTTCGGCCTCTGCCTCGTCGTCCACCACTGAACCCGGGCGCATCCCCCGCACGAGCATGAGCGGCACCGAGATCCGCTCGAGGGCATCCCACAGGTCTTCGGTGGGTAGGGCAGGTTCTGCGTCGGTGCCGGCCTCTCGGAAGCGCCGGTAGCGCCACACCCAGGAACCGTCGTCGCGCGGCATGGCGTTGTGGAGAATGCCCCGGCGGAGGGACGACTCCGAACGGGTGGGATTGAACTCGATGGTGCGGGCGAGAAGTTCGTCGAAGTCGGCGAAGCTTTCAGGACCGTTGATGAACGCCACGATGGCCGCCGCACCGGGTCCCTCCACGCGCGGGGTGACGTCTACCAGTACGACCCGGCGCACGAGATCAGGATGGGCATCGGCCAAGGCAATGGTGGTGAGCCCACCCAGCGACATGCCCACTACCGCAGTGGCGGATGGGGCGAGGGCGGCGATCACCTGGGCCACGTCCTGGGCGTTGCGGCGCACGTCGAGGCTCCCTTCGGCGGGGGCATCGGAGTGGCCGTGACCGGGGAGGTCGATGGCCAGCAGGCTACGGCCGAGGGCGAGGGCGACGGTGTCCCACGTGTGGGCATTCTGGGCGCCGCCATGAAGCAGAACCACCTCTGGGGTTGTTTCTCCCCACACCAGTGCACTCAGCTGGCGATCGGGGGCCACCGTGAACCGCTCCCGGCGCACGACCGGCGGCCCAGGATAGGGGAGACCAAACTCCGTGGCGTTCTCTTGAAACAGCCCAAACTCGTCATAGGGCACCATTGTCATGCTGGTGAACGTATCCTCCATTCGTGCCACACGCCTTGCTCACCGACCCTCGCCGCCCGCTCCGGAGGATCTGAGCGGTGGGGAACATCACTGCCGCTCGCTTCGAGGGCACGGTGCCGGTGCGCGATGGTCGCAAACTGGGGGTGGCCGAGTTTGGCACTCCTCACGGGCAGACGGTGGTCTGGTTCCACGGCACCCCGGGCGCCCGGCGGCAGATCCCCGAGGAGGCCCGGCGCATCGCCCAATCCCGCGACCTGCGCATCCTCGGGCTTGATCGCCCCGGCGTGGGCTGGTCGCCGGCGCATCGCTATGGCTGCGTCTTCGACTTCGTAGCCGACGTTGAGATGGTGGTGGACCACCTTGGCATCGGAAATTTCTCGGTGGTGGGTCTCTCCGGCGGCGGGCCCTACGCCCTCGCGGTAGCCGCCGGCCTGGCCGATCGTGTTCGCTCGGTGGGGATTCTCGATGGCGTGGTACCCACCGTGGGGCCTGATGCCGTGCCGGGAGGGGTGGTGGGGTTGGCGAAGGTAGTGGCGCCGCTCCTGCCGGTGATTCGCCGACCCGTCGGCTGGGCGCTGACCGTCTTGATGCGGGCGTCGAAGCCGTTCGGATCACGAGGCCTCGATCTCTATGCCGCTTTGTCGCCGCCGGGGGACCGAGCCGTGCTGCGGCGGGCGGATGTCAAAGAGATGTTCCTCGACGACCTCGCCACCAACGGAGGCCACAGCATGCGGGCGATCGTGGACGACGGGATTCTGTTCACGAAAGACTGGGGCTTCGATCCCGGGGTCATCGATGTGCCGGTGTGGTGGTGGCACGGCCGTGACGACCACATCGTGCCCGCCGCCCACGCCGAGCATTTTGTGCCGTCCTTGCGCCACGGCACCCTTTTCGTGCGCGAGGGCGAAAGCCACCTCGGCGGGCTAGCGATCGCCGGCGAAGTGCTCGACACCGTGTTGGATTGGTAGCTGATGGGCTCGTCACCGCGCTGTCCTACGCTATTGATATGACCCTGCCGATCCCCGCTCCCGACTGCACCGCGCTGGTCACCGGGGCATCGGCCGGCATCGGCGTGGAACTGGCCCGGGCACTGGCGCGCCGGGGTCACGGGGTGACCCTGGTGGCCCGTCGCGAAGATCGCCTGCGGACACTGGCGGAGGAACTGACGTCCTCGACCGGTGTGCGCGCCGAGGTGATCGTGGCCGATGTGTCTGATGACGCGGCGCGCTCGGCGATCGCCACCACGCTCCGCGAACGCGGCCTCCAGGTTCAGGTGCTGGTGAACAACGCCGGTGTATCCACCATGGGGCCGGTGCATCTGAGTGAGCCCCAGAGCGAGATCGCCATGATTCGCCTCGACGTTGAGGCGGTGGCCCACCTCTGCAGTCTGTTCGTGCCTGCCATGGTGGCGCGCGGCACAGGGGCGGTGCTCAACGTGGCCTCCGTCGCTGCCTTTCAGCCACTGCCCGGTCAGGCCGGCTACGGCGGGTGCAAGGCGTTCGTGTTGTCGTACTCGCAGGCCATGGCCGAGGAACTACGTCACCACGGAGTGAGCGTGACCGCGGTGTGTCCCGGCCCGGTGGAAACGGAGTTTGCGGTGGCCTCGGGGATGGGCGAGGCCGAGGCGGCGGCGGCGGCCGAGGCGCTTCCGTCGTTCATGTGGGTGAGCGCCACCGAGGTGGCGCTCCAGGCTCTGGCCGCGCTCGACAAGGGCCGGGATGTCTTGATCCCGGGGCGGCCAAATCACCTGGCCGTGGTGGCGGCTCGGGCCGTACCCCGCCGGGTGCTCCTCCGGTTGGTGGCCCGGCGTCATCCGGCGCTGAACCGAACCTAGGGTGACGGCTATGGAGGATCTCGCCCATCCCATTTGGGACGCCGACAACCACTACTACGAGGCGCTCGATGCCTTCACCCGGCATCTCGATCCCGCGCTCGGGCCGCGGGCCGTGCAGTGGGCCACCATCGACGGCCGGCAGTATCACGTGCTCGGGGGCAAGGTCAGCCGTGCGGTGACCAACGCCACGTTCGACCCGATCTCCAAGCCCGGGTGTCTGAGCGAGTACTTCCGGGGCAACCCCCAGGGCGCCAACCCCATTGAGTTGCTACGCGACCACGAACCGATTCGCGCTGAGTACCGCTCTCCGGCGGCGCGCCTTGGCGTGCTCGATGAGCAGGGCCTCGAGGGATGTTTCTTGTTTCCCACGTTGGGAATGATCTATGAGGAACCGCTCAAGGACGATCCTTTCGCCGTGTGCGCCACCTTCCGGGCCTTCAACCGGTGGCTGGCCGAGGACTGGCCGTTCGATTACCACGGGCGCATTCTCACGGCCCCCTATCTCACGCTCGCGGATGACCAGTGGGCGGTGGAGGAACTTGAGTGGGCTATTGACCAGGGTGCTCGCCTCATCGTGATGCGAGCCGCCGCGCCCACCACCGTCACTGGGATGCGCAGTCCGTTCGATGCGGCCTACGACCCGTTCTGGGCTCGGGTTAATGAGGCGGGCATCACCCTGGTGGTTCACGCCGGCGACGGCGGCCGGTCATCGAACGGCTTCGCTCGTGACGGGTTTGCGGCCAACTTCAGCCAGGGTGATTTCCGGCCCACCATCAAGAGCTTCCACATCGAAGATGCCGTCCACGACTTTCTCCTGTCGATGACTCTCGCTGGTCACTTCGTGAAGTTCCCGAACCTGCGGGTGGCTTCGATCGAAAACGGCGCCGAGTTTCTGCCCGACCTGTTCCGCAAACTGCGTTCGCAGGACAAGAAGCTCCCGGGCTATTTCGGGGAGGACCCGGTGGAGCAGTTCCGCCGGCACGTGTGGGTGAATCCCTTCTGGGAGGATGATCTGGAGACGCTGGTGGCCCTGATGGGGGCCGACCGGGTGATCTTCGGTTCAGACTGGCCCCACATCGAGGCCCTGCCGCACCCGCTTGACTACGTGGCGGATACCCAGCCGCTGTCGCCGGAGGATCGGCAGCTCGTGCTGCACCAGAATGCGGTCGATTTGGCGGCCCCTCGCCCGCTCTGAGCGTTCCCGGGGGTGAAATTCTGGCAATGGGGGTGGAAAGGCGTATCCTTCCCACAGAGCCGGTGGCGCTAATCCAGAGCCACCAACTCTGCTCTGCATGACAGACCGCACACGTGCTCTCGAGGCCGCGGCGTGGGCTGCAGCGGAGGGCACCGCCACCGCAGATCAGCGGACGTTGCTCGAAGCCGACCCCGTCGCTTGGCGCTTAACCCTCGAGCGACTGATGGACGAGACCGAGGATGCTCTCGATTCCGTCAGTGGCATCGGGGGTCCTGAACGCGCCCAAGTGGTGGGCGACTTCGAGGCCGAACTCGATCGGCTGGAGGCGGCCTACGATCTGATCACCCGATCGGTCTCTACCGGGTCTGAGGTGCTCATCCCCACCGCTGACCCCAGCGGTGAAGTGCGCCTCCAGGCTTCTTGGGAGGGCGGCTCCATCATCATCTGGGCCGGTGGTCCCGATGTGGTGGCGCACCGGAACGCGGAACTGGCCGATCGCCTCGAGGCCCTCGGCGGTCCCAAACTGGGGTGGGCTCCCCACGCCGATGTTGCGCTACCCAACGGACTGCGGGCGGCGGCGTTGTCCATTCCGGTGGAGGAAGCGCTCGGCTGGCTCGTGGTGGCGGTCGGAGGGGGCAACGCGGATGACGACGGGGTGGGCGCCAGTGTGCGGTGGCTAGGTCGGGTGGCGGTGTCGGCGGTGCGATTGGTGGCGCGGGGTGATTTGGTTCCAGGCCTGCGTACCCATCGACACCCTGATGGGAAGGCGATGGACCTCAAGGTGCGGTGGTCGCCGGCCCGGATCGAGGATGCGGAGGTGTCCCGCCTGGCGGCGGCGATGCCGGGCCCGGTGGCGGTGCTGAGCCGCAAGGAGCCACGCGTGGTCACCATCGAGGTGATCGGGGAGGTGGTGGATGCCATTGCCCGGGAGGCGGCGGAAAAGTTGGAGCGGCCGGCTACCCCGCCGGTCATTCGCAACGCCGCTGATGTGGGTGAGGCCTTTATCGCGAGGCTCGACGGTTCCCCGTTCACCGCCCCGATCCCGGCGGGGGCGGAAGTATCCAAACGCCTCGATAGTTGGGTCAGCGGGGTGGTGGGAGTGGCCAAGACCACCTTGGTGGTGCAACTCGACCCGCCCGACAAGGGCGACGCGTGGTTCCTGCAGGTGCTCGGCCGCGGGGCCGAAGGCGGGCTACTCCCGATTGAACAGGCGCTGACCGACAGCAAGAAGACACAACACTTGGCCGATGAGATGGCGCGTCTGGAACGCCTCTACGACACCCTGCGGCGGGCCGGTGGCCTGCGGCGGGGCCAGGTGTATCTGAGCCAGGACGAGGCCTGGGAACTCATGACGACGATCGGGCCCATGCTGGGGGTGGCCGGGTTCGATGTGCGCGTTCCCGCCCTGTCCCGCCGCAAGCCGCGAGCCGGTCTGCGGCTCTTTGTGGAGCCGGCCGGCGAGCGGGTGGTGGGAGCGCATCAACTCAGTGATGTGCGCTGGTCGGCGGTGTTCGGCGATGTTGAGCTGTCGGCGGCCGACATTGCTCGATTGGCGGCGGAGGCTCGCCCGCTCGTGCAGTCGCACGGACGGTGGGTGGAACTCGACGGGGTGGATTTGAAGGAAGCCGCCGCCGCGTTGGCGGAGCGGGCTTCGTCCACACAGATGACGGGCGCGGAGATCCTCCGTCACGTCGTGGGACTGGAGGGCACGCCATTCGGCGGCGGGGTGAGCGTGGAGGGTTCCGGTTGGGTGACCGACCTGCTCGAGAAGGCTTCGGCCGCCCCCGCCGCGCCGGTGACCAAACCGGAGGGTTTCCACGGCGAACTGCGCTCCTACCAGGCGGAGGCATTGGGCTGGCTCGACTTCCTCGACGCGGTGGAACTGGGGGGATGCCTGGCGCTCGACATGGGCCTGGGCAAGACACCCACGGTGCTCGCCCACCTCCGGCGCACGATGGGCCAGGGCCCGTCGTTGGTGATCGCTCCACCGGCGGTGGTGGGGAACTGGGCCGCCGAGGCCGCCCGCTTCGTGCCCGAGTTGAAGGTGGTGGTTCATCACGGTGCCTCGCGCGCATCGGCGGAGCAATTGACGGCTGAAGTGGCCGACGCCGATGTGGTCATCACCACCTACGGCACGGCGGTACGCGATGTAGAGGCGCTCGAACAGCGCACGTGGGATCGGGTGGTACTCGATGAGGCCCAGGCCATCAAAAACCATACGAACGAGACGGCCCAGCAATTACGGCGTATTCCCGCCCGCACCCGCCTCGCTCTCACGGGCACGCCGATCGAAAACGGGCTGGGCGACCTGTGGTCGATCCTCGATTTCACCAACCCGGGCCTGGTGGGGGCTCGGCCCACCTTCATTGCGCAGTTGTCGGGCGAAGGCGAGCAGGCCCTGCGGGCGCTCAACGGCATCCTCGTGTTCCGTCGCACCAAAACCGAGCCTGCCGTAGCGGCAGAGTTGCCCGATCGCATCGACGAACTCGACCATTGCACCATGACCGCCGAGCAGATCGGTTTGTACCAGGCGGTGCTCGATGGTCTGGTAACCCAGGCCGAAGGGGCTGAGCGCGAAGTGAAGCAGGGGGCGATCTTGGCCGCCATCACGGCGCTGAAGCAGATCTGCAACCACCCGTGGAACTACCAACAAGACGACCGGCCTCTGGCGGGTCGCTCCGGGAAGCTCAACCGTCTTGAGGAAGTGGTGGAGCAGGTCTTCGAAGCCGACGAGAGAATCCTCATCTTCACCCAGTTCGCCACCTGGGGTGTGCGCCTCGCCCAGCACCTCAGCGAGGTGTCGGGGAAGGCCATTCCGTGTTATCACGGCGGTCTTGCCCGGGGAGCCCGGGACATGATGATCAAGGAGTTTCAGGATGGCGAAGGGGCGGGAGCCATTGTCCTCTCACTCAAGGCCGGCGGCACCGGCCTCAACCTCACCGCCGCCAACCATGTAGTGCTCTACGACCGTTGGTGGAACCCGGCGGTGGAGGATCAGGCCCGGGACCGGGCGTGGCGCATCGGCCAGACGCGCACCGTCCTGTCGCATCGGCTCGTGTGCCCCGGCACCGTGGATGAACGGGTGGAGGAGGTGGTGGGCGGGAAGCGTCGCATCGCCGACCTGGTGCTGCCCAAGAGCAGCTCGCTCGCCGACCTCGATGCCGAACAGTTGCGCACCGCGCTGGGCTTGCGGCCCGATCAATTGTTGGCGGCGGACGACCTCTGATGGGCCAGCCGAGGAAACGCAACCCGTCGCGCAAGCGCGGTGGTCAGAAGCCCAAGCCGGTGGACCTGTGGCGGCCGGTCCCGCCGGTGCCGGAAATCGAACCCATCGTGCGCACCACGGATCCCACCGCGCTCATGCGCTCGATCGGTTCCCCGCCCCTACGCGGCCGATCCGACATGGCCGAGGCCCACATGTGGGCGGTAGCCGAGAAGGCATCGCGTTTGGCCGAAGCGTTGGCCGCCGCCGCCGGG
>CAMDIH010000058.1 GCA_945898515.1 Candidatus Neomicrothrix parvicella RN1
GGGTACGGAGATGTGCATGCCGGGTGATAACACGGTGATGCATGTGGAGTTGATTCATCCGATTGCGATGGACGAGGGCCTGCGGTTTGCTATCCGTGAGGGTGGCCGTACCGTGGGCGCCGGCCGCGTCACCAAGATCATCAAGTAGCCTTTCCAGGCTCCGTCCGGAGCCGATCCTTGAAAAGTGAGCAGAGCAAGACATGGCTGAGAAGCAGAAGATCCGCATTCGCCTGAAGGCGTACGACCACGAGATCATCGACCAGTCGACGAAGAAGATCGTCGAAACCGTTCTGCGCACGCAGGCCACGGTCCGGGGTCCGATCCCGCTGCCCACGGAAAACCACCGGTTCACCGTGATCCGGGGCCCTCACAAGGACAAAGACAGCCGAGAGCACTTTGAGATGAGGATCCACAAGCGCCTGCTCGACATCCTCGAGCCGTCGCCCAAGACGGTGGACTCGCTGCAGCGCATTGAACTCCCCGCTGGCGTGGACATCGAGATCAAGATCCAACAGGTCTAAGAGCCCTTCACACTTCAGAGAGGACCAGCGGGTGGCTGGTTCTTTTCGCGCCCTCTGGCAGAATGGGGGGCATGGGCGTGCCTCGCCATCGAGCGTCTCCTGTTTCGGCTCGACGGCGCCGGATCACCTTGGGGCTGGCCGCCGTGCTCAGCGCGGCTGTCCTGGCGGTGAGCTACGGCGCGAGTCGGCTGGAGAGTGCGGACACCGCCACGCTCGGAACGGATTCCCCCAGTTCCCCTCCTACCACCCCAGTTGCTGAGACCACTACCACCACGGAGCCGCGGGGGGACCTCGGCAGTGGCGAGCCAGTCACGATCGCCTTCGCCGGCGATATCAACTTTGAGGGAACGAACCGAATTCGCCTCGATAACGACCCCGCCGGGGCCCTTGGTCCGTTTGCACCGGTCATCAGCGCCGCTGACCTTGCCATCGGGAACCTCGAAGCGGCGATTGGCGTCGGCGGTGCTCCGGCCCCCAAGCAGTTCACCTTTCAGGCACCCCCAACGGCGGTGGATGCGCTGCGCTCCGCCGGCTTCGATGTGGTGAGCATGGCCAACAACCACGGGGTGGACTACGGCCCCGAGGGCCTGGCCGAATCGCTGGCGGTGGCGCGTGCCCAGCGAGATCACTTCATCGTGGGGATCGGCGCCAACGAAGACGAGGCCTTCGCTCCCTTCACCACCACGATTCGCGGCCAGCGTATTGCGGTCATCGGTGCCACCCAGGTCATCGGCGACAGCCTGATCGAGGCGTGGACCGCCACGGAAGACCATGCCGGTTTGGCGTCGGCCAAGCGGGTGGACCGCTTGGTGGCCGAGGTACAGGCCGCCCGGGCCACTAACGACACGGTGATCGTCTTCCTCCACTGGGGGGTGGAGAAGGAGACATGTCCAAGTGGGGACCAACAAGGGTTGGCTCGTACTCTCGTCGATGCCGGTGCCGACCTGGTGGTGGGAGGTCATGCTCACCGCCTTCAGGGAGCCGGGCGCCTCGGGAATGCCGTGGTTCACTACGGCCTCGGTAACTTTTTCTTCAAGGAAAACAGTGCCGCCGGGGCGCAAACCGGCGTCTTTACCGTGACGGCCACGGGTCGGCGCATCGATCGTTACGAGTGGACCCCCGGCCGTATCACCAACAGCGTTCCCTCGCCGCTGGTGGGAGCCGAGGCGGAGCGCGCCCGGGCCGACTGGGAGGCCCTTCGGGGGTGCACGGGCCTGGCTCCCTAGCCCCTCGCCCGCCGCCGTGGCGGCCCCTTTGGACGGTGGAGCCCAGTACGGCTACTGTGTCACCTTCGTGCTACCGGACCGGTTGGGTCCGGCGGCCGAAGATCGAAACCGATGTCCGGGCAGGCCCGAACCAACCTCGGGAACCGCACGGCACAACCTAATCACGCTCCGCCGGGTCCCCCGTGCGGAGCGTTCGCGTGAACAGGGTTCGCTCTGTTCCTCCGCAGATGAGAGAGACGTAGCCGTCATGGCCACCAAAGCAATCGTGGGTGAGAAAATAGGAATGACGCAGGTTTGGGACGACGAGAACCGCGTGGTGCCCGTCACCGTCCTTCGGGTCAAGCCGTGTCGTGTCGTGAAGGTCAAGACCGACGAGCGAGATGGTTACACCGCCCTGCAGGTCACCTTCGGCACCAAGAAGGCCTCCAAGATCACCAAGCCCAAGCTCGGGCAGTTTGAAAAGGCGGGCGTCGAACCCGGTCCGCGGCTCGTGGAACTGCGGCTTGACGACGTCTCAGAGTATTCGGTGGGCCAAGAACTGAAGGCCGACCTCCTCTCCGATGGCGACAAGGTTGATGTCACAGCCGTGAGCAAGGGCAAGGGCTTCGCCGGGGCGATGAAGCGCCACGGCTTCGGCGGCATGCCCGCCTCCCACGGCACCCACCGCACGCACCGGGCCCCGGGCTCGGTGGGTGCTTGCGCCACGCCCTCGCGAGTATTCAAGGGCCAGCGGATGGCCGGTCGCATGGGTGGCGAGAAGGTCACCACCTTGAACCTCCTGGTGGTGACGGCCGATGCTGATCGCGACATCGTCCTCGTCCGCGGCTCGGTACCCGGGCCCAAGGGTGGGCTTGTGCTGATCCGTAACGCTGTGAAGGCGGGTGTCTGAGATGCCGACGTTGGAGAAGAAGGACGCCGCCGGGAAAGCCGCCGGGTCGGTGGAACTCGATGAGGCCATGTTCGGGATTGAGCCGAACCTCCCGGTTCTGCACCAGGTGGTGACCGCACAATTGGCCGCCAAACGCTCGGGTTCGCAGTCCACCAAGACCCGAGCCGAAGTGCGCGGGGGCGGAGCGAAGCCGTGGAATCAGAAGGGCACCGGCCGGGCCCGGGCCGGGTCGAGTCGTTCCCCCATCTGGACTGGCGGCGGCGTGATTCACGCCCCCAAGCCGCGGAGTTACGCGCAGCGCACCCCCAAGAAGATGATTCGTCTGGCCCTGAAGTCCGCCCTTTCCGACCGCGCCGCTTCGGAGCGGATTCTGGTACTCGACTGGGGCATCGATGCTCCGAGCACCAAAAGCGCCATCGCGGCGTTGGCCGCCAACGGCGTGGCTGGTCGGGTGCTGGTGGTGCTCCGCCCCGAGGACCAGGCCATCTGGAAGAGCCTCCGCAACCTGGACAACATTCACGTGTGCGGTATCGGCGAGCTGAACGCCTACGACATCCTCGTATCGGACTGGCTGGTCTTCACCCCCGACACGCTGCCGGTCGATCGCTCCGTTACCCGGGGCCACCACGCCGCCGAGGAGGCCTCGTGATCAAGGACCCCCGTGACATCATCCTCGCCCCGATCGTGAGCGAGAAGTCCTTCGCCCTCTCCGAGGGTGGGGCCTACACGTTCAAGGTGCACCCCGGGGCTTCTAAGCCCGAGATCCATGACGCCGTCGAGGCGATTTTCGGCGTGAAGGTCCTGAAGGTGAACACCCTCAACCGGAAGGGCAAGCGGAAGCGCAACCGCAAGACCTCCGGGTTTGGCAGCCGACCCGACACCAAGCGTGCGATCGTGACCCTCATCGAGGGTCAGACGATCGACCTCTTCCAGGGATAGAGCAGACATGGCCCTTCGCAAACGCAAGCCCACCAGCCCCGGTCGTCGATTCCAGACGGTCTCCGACTTCGCCGAGCTCACCAAGACGACGCCCGAGAAGTCACTGCTGGCGCCCAAGCACAACACCGGTGGCCGCAACAACTATGGCCGCAAAACGGCCCGTCACAAAGGTGGCGGCCACAAGCAGCGCTACCGCCTGATCGACTTCAAACGCACCAAGGACGGCGTGCCGGCCAAGGTGGCTGCGGTGGAGTACGACCCCAACCGCAACTGTCGCATCCTGCTCCTCCATTACCTCGATGGTGAGAAGCGTTACATCCTCGCCCCGAAAGACGTAGGCGTGGGCGACATGCTGCAGTCGGGCCAGGGTTCGGAAATCCGTCCGGGCAATGCCCTTCCGCTGCGCTACATCCCCGTGGGCACCACCGTGCACGCCATTGAGTTGTACCCCGGCGGTGGCGCCAAGATGGGTCGTTCGGCTGGCACGGCGGTGCAGTTGGTGGCCAAGGAAGGCGACTACGCCACGCTGCGTCTGCCCAGTACCGAGATGCGCCGGGTTCCGATCAACTGCCGAGCCACCGTTGGTGAAGTTGGCAACTCCGAAGCCGAACTCATCAAGATCGGCAAGGCGGGCCGCAACCGCTGGAAGGGCGTCAAACCCCAAACCCGCGGCGTGGCGATGAACCCCGTCGACCATCCCCTCGGTGGTGGCGAGGGCAAAACCTCCGGTGGTCGGCACCCAGTGTCGCCATGGGGCAAGCCCGAAGGCCGCACCCGAGACAAGACCAAGCCGTCCCAAAAACTCATCGTCCGCCGGCGCCGTACGCGCGGCAGTCGGAGGTAGGAACCCATGCCCCGCAGCCTCAAAAAGGGTCCCTTCGTGGACGATCATCTTCTCAAGAAGGTGGACGTCCTCAACGAGAAGGGCGAAAAGAAGGTCATCAAGACCTGGAGCCGTCGCTCCACCATCATCCCGGAGATGGTTGGTCACACCATCGCCGTTCACGATGGGCGTAAGCACGTCCCTGTGTATGTCACCGAGGCCATGGTTGGGCACAAACTCGGCGAATTCTCCCCCACGCGAACCTTCAGGTTTCACGCGGGTATGGAGAAGCAGGCTCGAGGGCGGCGATAGCA
The DNA here is from genome assembly GCA_945898515.1 of Candidatus Neomicrothrix parvicella RN1. Lineage (GTDB taxonomy): Bacteria > Actinomycetota > Acidimicrobiia > Acidimicrobiales > VFJN01 > VFJN01. The sequence continues at coordinate 4,713 of CAMDIH010000058.1, forward strand.
GTGGCCTTCGGAACCAAGACCAACGAACGTCCCGGTACCCGCGCCGAGGTGAAGTACCTGCGAGTTTCCGCCTACAAGGCACGCGAGGTCCTCGACCTCATCCGGAACCTGCACGTCGACGATGCCGACGGGGTCCTGGAGTTCACCGATCGGGCCGTGGCGGGCGAGATTCGCAAGGTCCTGGCGGCGGCCGTGGCCAACGCGGAGCACAACGACTCGATGGACCCCAATGAGCTGTTCGTATCGGCTTGTTTCGCCGATGAGGGCCCGACCCTCAAGCGGTGGCGTCCCCGGGCCCGTGGCCGAGCGACCCGCATCCGCAAGCGCACCTGCCACATCACCGTGATCGTCAGCCGCATGGACCCCAAGAAATTGGCTCAACGTCAGGCCCGTACCACTGCGGCGGTGGGTCGGGGGGGTGTCCGGCGCGATGCGGCGGAGGCCCGGCGGGCCCGCGTGGCCAAGAGCCAGGCGGCTCGGGCGGCGCGTCAGCCGGACCACGACCACGACCACGACCACGATGCCGACCACGACGACGATGCTGACGAGGTGAGCACCGACGAGGTGAGCACCGACGAGGTGATTGACGCAGAAGCCCCGGCGGAGACGGTGGTTGCCGATGCACCCGAGGACAACGCCGAGGTGGGCGAAGCCCCCCTCGATGCACCCACCGATGAGTCCGAGGCATCAGCCTCGGATGAGGAGAAGAGCTGATGGGTCAGAAGGTCAACCCCTATGGCTTCCGCCTCGGTGTTACCACCGAGTGGAAGTCCCGTTGGTTCGCCGACCGCAAGGAGTACGGCGCCTTCATTATCGAGGACTGGAAAATCCGTGACTTCATCATGGTCCAGCTTCCCCACGCCGCCATCTCGCGGGTGGAGATCGAGCGCACCCGGGACAAGCTTCGAGTAGATGTGCACACCGCCCGACCGGGCATCGTGATCGGCCGACGCGGTGCCGAGGCTGATCGCATGCGCGCCGGGCTCACCGCCATTACTGGCAACAACAAGGTGCAGCTCAACATCCAAGAGATCAAACAACCCGAGCTGGATGCCGCCCTGATTGCCCAGGGCGTCGCCGATCAACTCGCTGGCCGCGTGGCCTTCCGTCGGGCCATGAAGCGTGCCGTCCAGAATGCGCAGAAGGCCGGTGCCCTTGGTATCCGGGTTCAGTGCTCGGGCCGCCTCGGCGGGTCGGAGATGTCTCGCACCGAGTGGTACCGCGAGGGCCGGGTGCCGCTGCATACGCTCCGGGCCGACATCGACTACGGCTTCCGTGAAGCCCGCACCCCCGCTGGGCGGATCGGCGTAAAGGTGTGGCTCTACAAGGGCGACATCCTTCCCTACAAGTCTTCCAACGACGACAAGATCAACCGTGAGGCCGCTATGGCCGTGGGTGAGACCTCCGGCGCTGCCGGTGCTCCCCGCCGAGTGGTGTCGAGTTCCGCGGCTGCTCGTCGGCCCATGACCCCCGATGGCGACTTGGCGGCCGAAGCTGAACCCCTGGTCAAGGAGGCTGATCCCGAGTTGGAGCGCCTTTTGGCCGAGGAAGAGGAGATCGAGCGTCTCACCGTTGAGCACCACGAGACGCCCAAGTTCCACCCGGGAGATGCCGACTGATGTTGATGCCTAAGAAGGTCAAACACCGCAAGCAGCATCGTGGGCGCATGCGCGGTCAGAGCAAGGGTGGGAGCGAGGTCACCTTCGGCGACTACGGCATCCAGGCTCTAGAGCCTGGGTGGATCACCGCTCGTCAGATCGAAGCGGCTCGTATCGCCATGACCCGTAAGACCCGCCGGGGTGGCAAGGTCTGGATCACCGTCTTCCCCGACAAACCCGTCACCGAAAAGCCCGCCGAGACTCGCATGGGATCAGGCAAGGGCAATCCGGAACGTTGGGTCGCCGTGGTGAAGCCGGGCCGAATCCTCTTCGAACTTTCCTATCCCGATCCGGTCTTGGCCCGCGAAGCGATCGACCGCGCCATCCAGAAGTTGCCCATCAAGGCCCGCTTCGTCGCTCGTGAGGAGGCCCTCTAATGGCCAAGGACATTAGCTACCAGGAGCTCGACGATGCCGCGCTGCTGCGGGAGCTGGCCGAGACCAAGGACGCCTTGTTTAAGAAGCGCTTCGAGAACGCCACCGGCCAACTCGACAACGTGAGCGTCCTGAAGAAACTTCGCAAGGACATCGCACGATTCAACACCGAGCTTCGGTCCCGCGAGATTGCGGCGGCCGAAGCGCTCGAGAACCAGAGGGAGAACGCCTGATGGCCGACGAGACCACTACACGGCCCAACGCCCGCAAGTTGCGCGAGGGAGTTGTTACTTCCGCCGGCATGGACAAGACCGCCGTCGTTACCGTAACTACCCGCAAGCCGCACCCGCTCTACAACAAGACCATGGTGCGTACCAAGAAGCTCTACGTGCACGATGAAACCAACGACGCCAAGCTGGGCGACAAGGTTCGGGTCCAAGAGACCCGGCCGCTGTCCAAGCTGAAGCGCTGGCGGCTGGTGGAAGTACTGGAGCGGGCACGATGACAGAGCGACGAGACGCCCCATTCATGCTCCCTGACTTTGGCGTGAAGTTTGATCGGAGTTACAGATGATTCAACAGGAGAGCCGTCTTCGGGTGGCGGATAACAGCGGGGCCAAGGAGGTCCTGTGCATCCGTGTCCTCGGTGGAACCAAACGGCGCTACGCCAGCATCGGTGACGTGTTCGTCGCCACCGTCAAGGACGCCATCCCCGGCGCAGCGGTCAAGAAGGGCGAGGTCGTCAAGTGCGTCGTCGTGCGGGTGAAGAAGGAGAAGCGCCGTCCCGACGGCAGCTACATCCGCTTCGACGAGAACGCCGCCGTACTCATCAACGATCAGATGAACCCGCGAGGCACCCGAATCTTCGGCCCGGTGGGCCGAGAGTTGCGGGACAAGAAGTTCATGAAAATCGTGTCCCTCGCTCCGGAGGTGCTGTAACCATGGCCGGCCTAAAGATCAAAAAGGGCGACAAGGTGAAGGTGCTGACCGGCAAGGATCGCGGCGAAACCGGCCAGGTCGCACGGGTGTTCCCCTCCGCAGGGAAGATCATCGTCGACGGCGTCAATGTGGCCAAGAAGCACCAAAAGGCCACCAAGGCCACGATGCAGGGCGGCATCATCGACAAAGACATGCCCTTGCCCATCGCCAACGTGGCGCTGGTGTGCCCGGCGTGCGGCAAGCCCACTCGGGTGGGTTACCGGCACGACCCCGACGGCACCAAGGTACGCATGTGTAAGAAGTGTGGAAAGGACATCGAGTGACCACCGCCACCGCTACCAACCCGGTACCGCGGCTCAAGACCAGGTATGAGACCGAAATCCGTGATGCCCTCAAGGAGCAGCTCGGGTTCGGAAACATCATGCAGGTTCCCCGCCTCGAAAAGATCGTGATCAACATGGGCGTCGGTGCCGCTGTTGGGCAGCCTTCACTGCTCGAGGGAGCCGTCAAGGACCTCACCCGGATCTCCGGTCAGAAGCCGATCATCACCCGGGCCCGTAAGTCCATCGCCAACTTCAAACTCCGTGAGGAGAACCCCATCGGCACGAAGGTCACCCTTCGGGGTGCGCGCATGTGGGAGTTCCTCGACCGGCTCATCAGCCTCGCCATCCCGCGAGTCCGTGACTTCCGGGGGCTCAACCCCCGTTCGTTCGACGGCCACGGCAACTACACGTTTGGTGTGAGCGACCAGCTGATTTTCCCAGAGGTCGACTACGACTCGATCGATGCCCCGCGAGGCATGGACATCACCATCGTGACGACCGCCAAGACCAACGCCGAAGGCAAGGCCCTCCTTGACGCCTTTGGCTTCCCGTTCAAGCGCGAGGGACAGGAATAATGGCCAAGAAAGCACTGATCGAAAAACAACAGCGGACCCCGAAGTTCAAGGTTCGTGCCTACACCCGCTGCAAGCGCTGTGGGCGTCCGCATTCCGTCTACCGCAAGTTCGGCCTGTGCCGGATCTGTTTGCGGGAGATGGTCCACGCCGGGGAAATCCCCGGTGTGACGAAGGCCAGTTGGTGAGGGGAGTCGACCAATGACCATGACCGACCCGATCTCCGACATGCTCACTCGCATTCGCAACGCCAACGTTGCGATGCACGACGACGTGCGCATGCCCAGTTCCAAGGTGAAAGAGGCCCTCGCCGCCATCCTCCACAAGGAGGGCTACATCGAGGGCTTTGATGTGGCCGACAACACCGAACGCCCTGGACGCGTGCTGTCCATCAAGATGAAGTACTCGCCCGAGCGGGCCCGGGTGATCTCCGGTCTACGCCGGGTGTCCAAGCCGGGCCTGCGTGTCTACAGCCAGTCCACCAAAGTCCCCCGGGTCCTCGGTGGCCTCGGGGTGGCCGTCCTCTCAACCAGCCAGGGGCTCATGACCGACCGCGAAGCGCGCAAGCGCAACGTGGGCGGCGAGATCCTCTGCTTCGTGTGGTGACCTGACATGAGCCGAATCGGAAAATCCCCCATCCCGGTCCCCCGTGGCGTCGATGTGACCATCGCCGGGAGCCATGTGACCGTGAAGGGTCCCAAGGGCACTCTGGAGCGCGTGCTGCCCGGCGCCATCACCGTGCGTCAAGACGGCGATGAGTTGCTGGTGGAACGGCCCGACGATCAGCGCGAGAACCGGGCCATGCATGGCCTGGTTCGCTCGCTGGTGAACAACATGGTTGTGGGTGTGAACGAGGAGTTCGTGAAGGAACTTGAGATCATCGGCGTGGGTTACCGCGCCGCCGCTCAGGGCACGAGCAAACTCGATCTGGCTCTCGGGTTCAGCCACCCAGTGTCGGTTGATGCTCCCGCCGGCATCACCTTCGAGACCCCCACCCCGAACCGCATCATCGTGAAGGGTATCGACAAGGAAATCGTCGGCCAGGTGGCCGCCAACATCCGCAAGATCCGTAAGCCCGAGCCCTACAAGGGCAAAGGCGTCCGGTACCTTGGCGAATTCGTCGCCAAGAAGGCCGGAAAGACGGGTAAGTAAGGACACCTCATGACCGTGACCGCACAGCACAAGCGAGAAGCCCGCATCCGCCGCCACCGGCGAGTGCGCAAAAAGGTGGAAGGTTCGGCCGAGCGCCCGCGCCTCGCCGTCTTCCGCTCCAACAAGCACATTTCCGCTCAGGTGATCGACGACCGCTCCGGTTGCACGATCGCCTCGGCGTCCACCCAAGAGCCCCGCCTTGGAGACGGCGGCACCAGCAACAAGGGTGCCGCCAGCCGGGTTGGTCAGCTCGTCGCCGAGCGGGCGAAGGCCGCCGGCGTCACCAAGGTCGTCTTCGATCGAGGCGGCAACCTCTACCACGGTCGGGTCGCGGCAGTCGCTGACGCCGCCCGTGACGCTGGACTGGAGCTCTAGATGGCTAACGGATCAGGTCCCCCCCGCCGAGATCGCGAGAAAGCAGAGCGTGAGAACCCGCGGCAGTCCACCGACACCACCCTGCGTGAGTCGCGCGTGATCAACATCAACCGCGTGGCCAAGGTTGTGAAGGGCGGTCGTCGCTTCAGCTTCACGGCCCTCGTGGTGATCGGTGACGGCCATGGCCGCGTCGGCTTGGGCTATGGCAAGGCGAAGGAGGTGCCCTTGGCGATCCAGAAGGGCACTGAGGAGGCTCGGAGGAACCTCTTCCAGGTACCGCTGGCGGGCACCACGGTGACCCACACGATTGTGGGCCGCATGGGGGCGGGCCGAGTGTTGTTGAAGCCGGCAGCTCCCGGTACTGGTGTGATCGCCGGTGGGGCTGCCCGCGCCATCCTCGAAGAGGCGGGCGTACGCGACGTGCTGTGCAAGTCCCTCGGTTCCTCCAACCACATCAACGTGGCCCGCGCCACCATCAACGGTCTCAAGTCGCTCAAGCGGCCTGATGAGATTGCTCGTCTCCGTGGTCTCGATCCTGAGGACTTTGTGCCCAAGGGAATGCTCGTCGCCTACAACCTGAGCGAGCGTGGTCCGCAGGCCTCCGTGCCCGAAGAGGTTGCGTGATGACTGAAGCAGGCACGATCACCGTCACCCAGATCCGTAGCGCCATCGGAACCAAGCCCAAGCAGCGGGGAACGCTACGGGCGCTTGGTCTCGGTCGCATCGGTAAGTCGAACACCCTTCCTGATCGCCCCGAGATTCGTGGGATGGTGGCCCGAGTGCCCCACCTCGTCTCGGTTGAGGAGCAGACCAACTCATGACCATCAAGATCCATGACCTCCAGCCCCCCAAGGGCTCAAACCGTGGCAAGAAGCGCGTCGGTCGGGGTATCGCCGGCAAGGGCGGTAAAACCGCTGGCCGAGGCACCAAGGGCCAGAAGGCACGCGGCAGCGTCCCGGCCCGGTTCGAGGGTGGCCAGATGCCCCTCAACATCCGAATCCCCAAGCTCAAGGGCTTCAACAACCCGTTCCGGGTTGAGTATCAGGGCATCAATCTCGATTCCATCGAGGAAAGCGGCATGGACGAGATCAGTCCTGCTGCCCTCCAAGCCAAGGGTCTGGCGCACAAGGGTGCCCTCATCAAGGTCCTGGGTCGGGGTGATCTCACGCGTAAGGTCACCGTGAAGGCCCATGCCTTCTCAAAGTCGGCCGAGGCAGCCATCACGGCGGCGGGCGGTACGGTGGAGATCCTGCCCAAGCCGTGGGGCGATCGTCGTCCTCCGGTGCAAGGAAACCAGTTCGCTAACCGATAGTCCTATCGATCTAATCGCTGCCGCTGGCAGCGCCTGCTGATCAGGAGCCCAGTCCGTGCTGTCCAGCGTTCGTAACGTGTTCAGAATCCCTGACCTCCGGGGAAAGATTCTCTTCACGCTGCTGATGATCGCGCTCTACCGCATCGGTGCCTACATTCCCGCGCCCGGTATCGATCTCGATGCGGTGGCCGAACTCAAGCGACAAGCCGACCAAGGCGCTGGCGTGTTGGGCTTCCTGAAGCTGTTCTCGGGCGGCGCCCTCACCCAGTTCGCCATCTTTGCGTTGGGGATCATGCCCTACATCACCGCCTCGATCATCATGCAAGTCCTTACGGTGGTGATTCCGAAGCTGGAGGAATGGCAGCAGATGGGGGCTGTGGGGCAGCGCAAGATTACCCAGTGGACCCGCTACTTCGCCGTGGCTATCGCCCTGCTGCAATCCACCGGCTTGGCCTTCCTCTTCCATAATGGGGGTGGCGGTTTGCTCGGTGGCGGCAACAGCCTCGGGATCGACGTCCTCCCCAACTTCACTCCGTTCCGGGTGATCCTGGTGGTGTTCACCCTCACGGCGGGCACGGCCCTGCTGATGTGGTTGTCCGAACTCATCAGCCAGCGCGGCATTGGTAACGGCATGTCGTTGATGATCTTCGCCTCGGTGGTGAGTATCTTCCCGGCTGCGGGTGCCCAACTGAATGCGGAGAAGGGTTCCGCGCTCCTGATCTTCCTGCTGCTGCTCGCCGTGGTCCTGCTGGTGGCCATCGTGTTTGTCGAACAAGGCCAGCGCCGTATCCCCGTGCAGTTCGCCAAGCGGGTGGTGGGTCGTCGGATGTATGGGGGCCAGAGCACGTATATCCCCCTCAAGGTGAACCAATCAGGCGTGATCCCGATCATTTTCGCCAGTTCGGTCCTCTACCTCCCGATTCTGTTCACCAACGTGTTGCCAGCCGAGGGTTACGGAAGGTCGATCCAGGGCTGGGTGAACGACTACCTGGTTCAACCCGACTCGGTCGTGTACGTGGTTGTGTACGGCCTGCTCATCATCGGCTTTGCCTACTTTTACACCGCCATTGCCTTCGATCCTGCGCAGCAGGCCGAGAACATCCGCAAGCAGGGTGGGTTTATCCCCGGTATTCGCCCCGGGCCCCAGACCGAGCGCTACCTTGCCAAGATCTTGTCTCGGATCACGCTGCCCGGTGCGTTGTTCATCGCTTTCATCGCGCTCCTGCCCTCGATCCTGTTGGCTACCGCTGATGTAGAGAACTTCCCCTTCGCGGGCACCTCGCTGCTCATCGCAGTGGGCGTGGCCCTTGAGACGATGAAGCAGATTGACAGCCAGTTGATGATGCGCAACTACGAGGGCTTCCTGAAGTGATGGCGGCTGGGGTCCTGGCGTGATCCCTGGCGCTCGTCTGGTCCTGCTGGGTCGGCAGGGTGCGGGCAAGGGAACCCAATGCGTACGCCTCTCGCACCATTACGTGATCCCTCACATCTCCACGGGTGACATGCTCCGCTCGGCGGTCCGCGAGGGCACCGAGTTTGGCCTCCAGGCCAAAGCGGTGATGGACCGTGGCGAACTCGTGTCGGACGGGGTCATCGGGGGAGTGGTGGCCGAGCGGCTAGCCGCCGACGACACCCGAGAGCGCGGCTACATTCTCGACGGATTCCCGCGCACCGTGGGCCAGGCGGAGAGGCTCAGCGAGATCACGGTGGGGGCGGCGTTGGACCTAGTAATCGACCTTGTCGTGCCCATCCAGGTGGTGTTGGAGCGATTGGCCGGCCGGCGCGTATGCGTGGATTGCGCCACGAACTTCTCGGTGGACTCCCCGCCGCGTTATGGCTGGGTGTGTGACAACTGCGGCGGTGAGGTGGTGCAGCGGGCCGACGACACGCCCGCCGCCATCCAGATTCGCCTCGATCTCTACGAGCGCGAAACGGCACCGCTGATCGCCTGGTATCTCGAACGCGAGCTTCTCACCGCCGTGGATGGTCTCGGCACTGCCGCCGAGGTCACCGCCCGCCTGGTCGCCGCCGTGGACGCCCGCCGCCCTTAACTACCCACCGGCGGCGGTGACGGTGAGCCCGATCCTCGGCGGTGACCGAAGCGGGTCGCGTTGAGGTCTGGAGCCAGGGTGGGTTCTACCCTGGGGGGGTGCGTCGATCGAGTGAGGATTTGGGAAAGATGCGTCAGGCGGGACGGGTCGTGGCTGAGATGCATGCAGCGATTCGTGCCGCCATTCGCCCGGGGGTAACCACGGCCGCTCTCGATCGCATCGGGCGCGACGTCATCGAGCGTCGCGGCGCACGGTCCAACTTCCTGGGCTACGGGTACCCACCGTTCCCCGGGGTGATCTGTGCGTCACCCAACGACGTGATTGTGCATGGAGTACCAGGCCCCTATCGCCTCGCCGAGGGCGACATCATCTCCATCGACTGCGGGGCGATCATCGAGGGCTGGCATGGTGATGCCGCCTTCACCGTGGGCGTGGGCCGGATCGACCCCGAAGCGGAACGGCTGATCGCGGTGACCGAGGCGTCGCTGGCGGCGGGGATCCGGGCGATGGTTCCCGGCGGTCGACTGTCTGATATCGGCTCCGCGGTGCAGAGCGTGGTCGAGGCGGCTGGATTCTCGGTGGTGCGTGAGTACACCGGCCACGGGATCGGTACCGCCATGCACGAGGCGCCCGATGTCCCGAACTGGGGGCGACCAGGCAAGGGTCGACGATTGGGGTCCGGCCAGACCTATGCGGTGGAGCCGATGGTCTGTGCGGGCGGCCCCGAGGCCAAGGTCTTGCAGGACCAGTGGACCGTGGCCACCGTCGATGGGCGCCTCGCTGCCCACACGGAGCACACCATTGCCATCACCGACCACGGCCCGGAGATCCTCACCCTGCCCTGATTTCTCCGGTAGGGTTCGGGTTCTGGCGGGTCGATGAACCCGCTGGACTCGAGGTCGCTAGATCGGCCTTGGCGCGGTCGAATTGGAGCGCTGTCGTGCCTGCGATAGCATCCACCCTCGGCCCTGGGACGAAGTTGTCCGCTGCACGTGCCTGATTATGGCGCGCTGACTTGGCCTGTTGATCCCGCAATTCAGGAGCACCATTCTGGCCAAGCCCAAAGAAGACGCGATCGTGCTGGAAGGCACGGTAACTGAGCCCCTCCCGAACGCCATGTTCCGGGTGGAACTCGAAAACGGCCACAAGGTATTGGCCCATATTTCCGGAAAAATGCGGATGCATTACATCCGCATCCTCCCCGGGGATCGCGTCCAGGTTGAGCTCACCCCCTATGACCTCAGCCGAGGTCGCATTACCTATCGCTACAAGTGAACGAGATCGACTGATGAAGGTTCGACCCAGCGTCAAGAAGATGTGTGACAAGTGCAAGGTGATCCGCCGTCATGGGCGGGTTCAGGTCATCTGCACCAACCCCCGGCACAAGCAGCGCCAGGGCTAAGAGGAGACAGCAACCCACTTATGGCTCGTATCGCCGGCGTTGAC
>CAMDIH010000059.1 GCA_945898515.1 Candidatus Neomicrothrix parvicella RN1
CTCGGGTGGATCGGCATCGTCGCTGTAGTAGGTTTTGTCGTCCTTGTGATGATCGGACGCGGTATTCGTTGAGGGCGCGTCGAGCGGATACTGATTGCAGAGGACGCGCCGCTGACGCTCAGTGGTGCCGCCCCCGCACGCCAACTAACGACGGGTAAGGCAAGGCGTAGGCGAAGCACGCAGTGCTCACCGGGTACGCATCTCAAACCGCCTTCGCTCTCCCTAGCGGGCCATCAAAGAACATGCTCGGGGGCGAAGCGGCCGATACCTACTGGTCCGCTACTGGTCTGACGACCAAGAGGCCACGTGCGCTCTTGGCCGGAAACCGGCCACTACCAGGGATTGCCTTGAGCCCGAGAGGAGAGTCGAACTCCTGACCTACGCATTACGAGTGCGTTGCTCTACCAACTGAGCTACCCGGGCGGATTGAAATAGGTTACCCGCGGCCACTGGACCACCAAGAAGGGGCTACCGGTCCACGGCGGGCAACTGCGCGAAGAGTGCCTGCAGGAGGAGGCTCTCATTCGGAAACCGATCCAGAGCCAGGGCAGCCTGCTCGATACGGTGAATGGCATCGACCACCTGGTCGGCGTGGCGGGCCACCGCCAACGCATCGCGGTATACCCCGGCAAAGGTGGCCAACGCGAAACGGAGCTCGGCCGTGCGATGACGCCGCACCTCGCGCTTGTGGCGATCCTCAAGCTCCTTCTTTCCGCTCCCCCGCTGCCCGTAGCGCTCGATCCGTTCCTGAAGTTCGACGGCTTCCTGCTCGTGGCGCTGATCAATCACCTGTTGGGCATCGTCGATCAACCCCTTGACCTCCAGGGCCATCTCCGCCGCCCGGGCACCCGTGCCGTTGAGGCGAGCGGGCATCGCCGAGAATGCCGCGGCCCGCACGGCGAAACGGGCGTCGGTCGCTAGCAGGCGGGCCCGATCGAGGTCACCGGCGGCAGCGGCGGCCACCTCACTGGCTTGATCGGGGGCAATGCCCTCGGCGACGAGCCGCTCAACCATTGCGGCCAGTGGTACCGGACCCAAATCGATCCGCACCGAACGCGAGGCAATGGTTACCAACTCCGGGGGCACATCCTCGGCCAGGATCACGAAGAACGTGGACGCCGGCGGCTCCTCCACATACTTCAGGAGGATGGCGCCAAACCGGTCGATCAGATGAAAGTCCTCCAACACCAGAACCTTGCGATTGCCCTCGGCGGGCGAGCGGGCCGCCTTAGCCACGATGGCCTTAGCGGTAGGCACATCAATGCGCCCCTGGGCCGTAGTGGCCTCAAAAATGTGGAGATCGGGGTGCTTCTCGGCCAGCGCCAGTTGCACATGACGGTGGGCCTCCTCACCGGTGGAATCGGCGGAAAGCAGGAGCGCAGCGAAGGCCCGGGCCGCCACCCGTTTTCCCGACCCCGACGGACCCACCAGCAGATAAGCGTGCACCGGGGCCTCCGCCGCGGCGCTCAGGTGAGCCACCGCCTGACGTTGCCCCACCACATCGGCCCACACATCGATCTCGGCGGTGGCGCTCACCCCGAGAGCATGCCAGCCCGCACCCGGTCGGTGCCCAACCTTCACACCAGGTCGGGAAAGCGGATGCTGATGACCTGCCAAATCTGCTCGGCCACGCGGTCTTCATCCTGCGTGCCGTCGATGATCGCCCAACGATCTGGATCTTCTATGGCCTGGCGCAGGAAGCCGTCGTGCACCCGCTGATGGAACGCAGCCCCCGCCGACTCCACCCGGTCCTTAGCCCGAACGAGCCGCTGTTCGGCCACCGACGGCGTGACCTCCAGGAGAAACACCAGGTCGGGCCACAGCCCATCGGCAGCCCAGCGCGAAAGCCGCTCCACCTCGCCGGGGGGCAGTTGGCGGCCGTAGCCCTGATACGCCACCGACGACCCGGCGTACCGATCGGTGATGACCGTGCGCCCTGCCGCCATCGCCGGGCGAATCACTTCCACCACGTGCTGGGCCCGATCCGCCGCCATCAGCAACGACTCGGCCCGATCGCTGATCGCCAGAGCCTCGGTATCGAGGAGCAACTGCCGCAGTTGCGCCCCCAGTGCCGAGTCGCCCGGTTCAAAGGTGAACAGGGCGCGCCCCCCCAGGCGGTCGGCCAAACGGCGAGCCTGGGTGGACTTTCCACTCCCCTCTCCGCCCTCAAAGGCGATCAGGTAGCCGCTCATTCGTCGGCCTCGTGTTCCTTTGCCTCACGCTCATAGTTACGGCGAGATTCAGTAATGGGCGCCGTGAGACCAGAAACCAGTTCGGCACCCTCTTGCAGCAGAAACTTGTCGAGAGCACTGGGGGATTCGTCGCTCAGCGCAACGGTGTAGGCCTGGCCGGCCCGGAGCGATAACACCGCCAACACCCCCGCCCCCAAGATGATCACGCCAGCCAGCCACAAGGTGAGACGCACCCCGGGGATGGCCACACTCACCCCACCAATATCCACTGCGCCGCCGAACAAGTTCTGGCTCAGCCGGCCCAAGGCAGCGGCGAGGAAGGGGCCCACCGCAAAAGCGATGAGCACACAGAAGCGCGCCAGCGTGTACAACGCCGAGAAGATCCGACCTCGCACTTCGTCGTCCACGCTCTCGTGTAACAGGGTGAACCCCAGGACGTACACCGACCCGGCGCACACCCCCATCATCCCGACGAACAACGAGGCGGTGCCGAGCGCCGACATCGAAGCCGCCAAGATGAGCGAGGCGCCCGCCCCGAACACCGACCAAGTGAAGACCCGCGCCTTGGGGATGTGGCGCTGGAACACCGACAGCAGCACCACTCCCACCGCCACACCGCAACCGAGCGCAAAGATCAACAGCCCGAAGCCCGCCGTGCCGGCATCGAGTACCTGATCAGCGAAGATCGGTCCGAGCGGCACCAACATGCCCCCACCCACCAGTCCGGTGGCGAGACCCACGTTCACCGCCCGCACGACGGGGTTGGCAAAAATGAACTTCCACCCCTCCTTGAGTTCGTGGAAGGCCTGACCGAAATCGATGCGCCGCCCCTCCGGCGAGGTCTTGCGCTCGTTGGATGGGAGCGCAAGTTTCGAAATCATGAAGGCCGAGAGCAAGAAGGTGCAGGCATCCACGTAAAAGGCCAGGCCTTGCTGATTGGTGCGCAAGGCGTCGAGGGCATCGACCTTGGCCAGGGCCGCGCTCAGACCGGCGAGCAACGAGAACAACCCCGCGGCGATAGGCATCGTGCCGTAGGCAGCCACCAGTGACAGTGAGTTGGCCGTAGTGAGGTGGCTGGCCGGCACGAGGTTGGGCACCGACGCTTCCTTCGCTGGGGTCCACAACAGGGTGAAACACTCCAGCACCAACGAGGCGACGACTAGGCCGAACACCGTGTCGACGAAGGGAAGGGTGAGCAGCACCGCCGCTCGTCCGAGGTCGCAGCACACCATCACGCGTTTGCGGTCGAACCGATCGGCGACCACCCCCGATGCGGCACCGAAGAAGAAGCCGGGGATGATGCGTGCCGACATCACCAACCCCACCGCCGCCGCTGCGCCCTTCTGACCGCCGAGGGAAGCAGCCAGGGCCGCGATGGCGAGGAACCCCAGCCAGTCGCCGATGGCCGAGGACACCTGCGTGAGCCAGAGGTGGAAGAACTGGGGTGAGCCGAATATCCGGACGCGGAAACCAGCCTTTTCACCTTGATCGGTGCCAAGGCTGGGGTCGATGGGCACTTCGCCGTCCGAGGGTTCGAGCCCGGGCAGCGGCACCTGGCGCGCTTCCGCCATGCCCTCCACGTTAGGGGTCAGACGTCCGTAGCCGGGGGCTATCAGACATCAGCGGGCGGGGTGGCCCGGGGGGCCGCCTTGATGCCCACCGCCTTCTTGGTGGCCTTCTTGGTGGTCTTGGTGGCCTTCTTGGTGGCCTTCTTGGTGGCCTTCTTGGTGGTGCCGCGCCGGGCCGTCTTCTTCACCGGGCCAGCATCGCGACGAATCTGCAAAAGTTCGGCAGCCCGCTCGATCGTCACGTTCTCCACCGAGTCGCCCTTGCGCAGGCTGGCGTTCGTCTCGCCATCGGTGACGTACGGCCCGAAGCGCCCGTCCTTCACCACCACGGGTTTCTCCGACACTGGGTCGTTCCCCAGTTCCTTGAGCGGCGGGGCGGGCGCGGTCTTTCGGCGGCCGAACTTCTTCGGCTCGGCCAGCACCTTGACGGCATCTTCCACCGTGATGGTGAAGAGTTGCTCCTCGCCGTCCACGCTGCGGGTTTCCTCGCCCCACTTCACGAACGGCCCGTAGCGCCCATTAGCCGCGATGATGTCGCCACCGTCAGCGGGATGAGCACCCACCAGCCGCGGTAACCGCAGCAGCGCAAGCGCATCGCTGAGGGTAAGCGTGGACAGCGACATCGTCTGGAACAGCGACGACATCTTCGGTTTCACGCCATCGGGCAGCGTCTCGGCATCGCCCAGTTGCACGTACGGCCCAAACCGTCCGCTCTTGGCGAACACCGGCAGGCCCGTATCGGGGTCCTCGCCGAGCGGTTCGCCACCCTTGGGGGCCGAGAGGATCTCCACCGCCCGCTCAATGGTGAGTTCATCCAGCGGCAGATCCTCGGGGATCGAAGCCGTTTCCTCACCGCGCTTGAGGTACGGGCCGTACCGCCCGTTGCGCACAACGATCGGGAAACCATCGCCATCGACCCCCAACGGAATCGTGTTGATGGCCTCCGCATCGGCCTCTTCGAGCGCCTTGTCCTTGAGGCCCTTCACGCCCTGGCCGTCGTCACCAAACCAGAAGTGCGTCAGCCACGGCAGTCGAGCCTGACGCCCACCGGCGATTTCATCCAGATCATCTTCCATGCGGGCAGTGAACTCGTAGTCCACCAGATGGCTGAAGTGGTCCTCCAGCAGTTTCACCACCGCAAAAGCATCGGTAGTGGGCACCAGCGCCTGGCCCTTTTTCCACACATAGTCCCGAGCCTGGATGGTCTCCATCGTCGATGCGTACGTGGAGGGACGGCCGATGCCTTTTTCCTCCAGCATCTTCACCAGAGTGGCCTCCGTGTAACGGAACGGGGGCTGGGTGGTATGACCATCGGCTTGCACCAACGGGTTCGGCAACGCCTGGCCCTGCTCCAGATTGGGAAGTCTGGCCGTGTCGTCGCCACTTTCCTCGGCGTCGTCTTCGCCCTTGAATCCGTAGACGGCCTGCCAGCCGGGGAAGGTGATGGTGCGACCCGACGCCGTCCACTCGGTGGCCACGCCGTCGGCTGTGCCGGCCGCGATACGAACGGTGACGGTGTTGCCGCGGGCGTCGGGCATCTGGCTAGCCACCGTGCGCTGGTAGATCAGTTCGTAGAGCCGCAGTTGATCGCCGCGGAGTTCCCCCCGGAGCTGATCGGGGGTGCGGAAGGCGTCACCCGCCGGACGAATGGCCTCGTGGGCCTCCTGCGCGTTCTTGCTCTTCGTGGCGTAGGTGCGAGGTTTTTCGGTGAGGTACTCCGATCCGAACTGGCGCTCGATCACCTGACGGGCGGCGGCAATGGCGGTACCGGACAACGTGATGCTGTCGGTTCGCATGTACGTGATGTAGCCGTCTTCGTAGAGGCCCTGAGCCAGGCTCATCACCTGGCGGCTACTCATCCGCAGGCGAGAACCACCCACCTGCTGAAGGGTTGAGGTGATAAAAGGCGGCTTGGGACGAGAGGTGTACGGCTTCGTCTCGGTGCCCGTCACGGTAAAGGGCTGATCTGCCAACCCGCTTTGGAGACGCGCCGAGCTCACCTCATCCAGGATGGCGACGTCGTCTCGCTTCGTGCCGCCCTGCGCGTTGAAGTCGCGGCTCCCGGCCACGCGGTGACCATCGATGGTGGCCAGCGACGCCGTGAAGGCGGGATCCGTGGGGAAGGCGGCGCTGAGGTCCCAATAACTGGCCGCCACAAAGGCCATCCGCTCTCGTTCTCGCTCCACCACGAGGCGGACGCTGGGCGACTGCACCCGGCCCGCGGAAAGCCCCTGACGGATCTTGCGCCAGCACACCTCCGACAGCGGATAGCCGTAGAGGCGATCCACAATACGACGGCTCTCTTGGGCATCCACGAGGCCGTAGTCGATGTCACGGGACTCATCGATGGCTCGCTCGATCGCCGCCTTGGTGATCTCGTGAAACACCATGCGCTTCACCGGGACCGTCGGCTTGAGTACCTCGAGGAGATGCCACGAGATCGCTTCGCCCTCACGATCCTCATCAGTAGCTAGATAGAGCTGGTCAGCGCCCTTCAGCGCTTTCCGCAACTTGGCAATCACGTCTTTTTTGCTGGCGTGCACCAGGTATTCCACGGCGAAGTCGTTCTCGACGTCGACGCTAAGGCCCTTGGGCGAAAGGTCACGGATGTGTCCGTTCGATGCCAAAACAGTGAACTCACCGCCGAGAAACCCCTCGATGGTTCGCGCTTTTGCTGGGGATTCGACGATCACAAGCGGCTTTGCCATGGCGCAACATTGGCCCCAATGGCTGCCATCTTGTCAAACAACGCCCCGGTTCCCGGGTGGTTTTGGTCCCCCGGTGGCCGAAACCATCCCCACAGGATGCGCCGGGAGTTACAGGGTTTGGAGAAGAATGGCGTCGCCTTGACCCCCGCCACCGCACAGCGCGGCGGCCCCGAGGCCACCACCCCGGCGAGCAAGTTCCAGCAAGATCGTGAGAGCGACGCGCGTGCCCGACATGCCGACGGGGTGACCGAGAGCAATGGCCCCGCCGTTCACGTTCACGATGTCGTCGCTGATGCCCAGATCAGCCATCGAGGCCAAGCCCACCGCCGCGAAGGCCTCGTTGAGTTCGAACAGCGAAATGTCGCCGAGCGACTGGCCGGCCCGCTCCGCCGCCTGTTTGATGGCCCGGGCGGGCTGCGTAAGCAGCGACGGGTCCGGACCGGCTACCTGGCCGTAGCCCACGATCTCCCCCAAGGGCTGCCTACCGAGTTTCTCGGCCACCGCCATGGAGGTCACGATGACCGCGGCTCCGCCGTCGGAGATCTGCGAAGCGTTGCCCGCCGTGATGTTGCCGGCCTTGTCGAAGGCCGGGCGCAGTTTGCCAAGCGACTCAGCGGTGGTATCGCCCCGAACCCCTTCGTCGGTAGCAAAGATGACCGGATCGCCCTTGCGCTGAGGTACCTCTACCTTCACGATCTCGTTATCGAAGAGCCCATCCTTGGCGGCCCGGGCAGCCCGCTCGTGGGACATCGCCGCCAGCGCATCCTGTGGCTCCCGAGCCAGGCCCGCCGACGCGGCGTACTTCTCCGTACCGGCCCCCATCGCCACCTGATCGAAGGCGCAAAAGAGACCATCGAACATCATCGAGTCGACCACCTTCTGGTCGCCGATGCGGAAACCAGCGCGAGCGCCCGGGAGCAGATAGGGCGCCTGGGTCATGGATTCCATGCCTCCAGCCACCACGATGTCCGCCTCACCAGAGCTAATCATCTGATCAGCGAGGTGGATGGTGTTCAATCCCGAGAGGCACACCTTATTGATGGTGCTCGCCGGCACCGACAACGGGATACCGCCGTGTACGGCGGCCTGACGTGCCGCGATCTGGCCCGCTCCGGCCTGCAGCACCTGCCCCATGAACACGTAATCCACCTGCTCCCCGGTGAGGCCCGCCCGGACCAGGGCCTCCTTGATGGCGAAGCCACCCAGTTCGGCCGCCGAGAACCCCGCCAGAGCACCGGACAACTTGCCGATGGGTGTGCGAGCGCCTGCGAGAATCACGGAACCAGCCATACAACTTCCCCCAAAGAGACGTCGAGATAGGACGTTCGCATCGTACCGATCACCCGACCGCCGCGGCCAGACGACGTCGCAACGGCACCGTCCCCGCCCCCTCGGCGCGGCCCAGATGTACCCCCGGGGTGATAACGGCTGGCCCAATGCCCCGCCCGGTCGATAAGGTATGCACTGCTGCAGCGGGCCATCGTCGTCCCACCGCAGAGCTTTGGACCTGAACGTTGATCCACCGCTCCCCGGGGGAATCGAACTTGATGTTGCCCACCAAACAAGGCTTGTACGACCCGCGTTTCGAGCATGACGCGTGCGGGGTGTCCTTCGTGGCCGACCTGCACGGGCGCCGCAGCCACGAGACGGTGCGCCTCGGCCTGGCTTCCCTTTGCAATCTTGATCACCGAGGGGCCACCAACGCCGAGCCCAACGTGGGCGACGGGGCCGGCATCCTCATCCAGATCCCCGATCGCTTCTTGCGCGACGTCGTGGACTTTGCGCTGCCCCCGGCCGGCTCGTACGCCACAGGAATGGTGTTCCTCCCGCAGGACCCCGTGGTGGAAGCGGCGGCGATGGCCGGCATCGAAAAGATCGCCACCGCCGAGGGCTTACAGGTCCTGGGATGGCGCGACGTGCCCACCGACGACAGCATGATCGGCCGGCAGGCAGTCGAGGTAGAGCCATCGTTCCGCCAGGTATTCCTGGGGGTGGCCGAAGGTCATCGCCCCCTGGTCGACATTGCGCTGGATCGCAAGTGTTTCGTGGTGCGCAAACGGGTGGAACACGAGCTCGCCCTCGAGGGCGGTCCGGTGTATTTCCCCAGCCTCTCAGCGCGCACGATGGTGTACAAGGGGATGCTGATCTCGTACCAGGTTGGGTCCTTCTTCACCGACCTCGCCGACGAACGCGTCGAATCGGCTCTGGCCCTCGTGCACAGCCGCTTCTCCACCAACACCTTCCCGTCGTGGCCGCTCGCCCATCCCTATCGCTTCGTGGCCCACAACGGCGAGATCAACACCGTCATGGGGAACGAGAACTGGATGCGGGCGCGTGAGGCCCTGCTCGAATCCGATCTCATCGAAGGCCTGGACCGAGCGTTCCCGATCTGCACGCCGGGCAGTTCCGACACCGCCCGCTTCGACGAGGTACTCGAACTCCTCTACCTCGGCGGCTACTCGCTCCCCCATGCCGTACTGATGATGATCCCCGAGGCCTGGGAAAACCATGAATCCATGCCCGACTGGAAGCGGGATTTCTACCGCTTCCATGCCTCGGTGATGGAGCCGTGGGACGGGCCGGCGTCAATCGCCTTTACCGATGGCACGGTGATCGGCGCGGTACTCGACCGTAACGGCTTGCGACCGTCGCGCTACTGGGTGACCGAAGACGGCCTGGTGGTGATGGCATCGGAAGTTGGTGTCCTGCCGATCGATCCCGCCACCGTGGTGCAGAAGGGCCGGCTCCAGCCAGGGCGCATGTTCCTCATCGACATGAAGCTCGGACGCATCGTGGGTGATGACGAAATCAAAGAAGCCCTCGCCGCCCAGCAGCCCTACAGCGAGTGGCTCCACGCCGGGCTCGTGCACCTCGACGACCTTCCCGGCCGAGCGTTCCTCACGCCCCAACACGCATCGGTCGTAACCCACCAGCGAGAGTTTGGCTACACATCCGAGGAACTCAAGATCCTCATCGCGCCAATGGCCCGCACCGGCGCCGAGCCGATCGGCTCGATGGGCACCGACACCCCGGTCGCGGTGCTCTCCGATCGCCCCCGCCTGCTGTTCGACTACTTCCAGCAACTCTTTGCCCAGGTCACCAACCCACCGCTCGATGCCATCCGTGAGGAACTAGTGACCTCGATGGGCGGCACCATCGGCCCCGAATCCAACCTGCTCCGTCCGGGCCCCGGCTCGTGCCGCCAAGTGGTGCTCGCCCACCCGATCATCTCCAACGAGCAGTTGGCGAAGCTGCTCTACATCAATGACGACGACAACATGCCCGGCTTCAAAACCTTCGCCATCGACGGCCTGTACCGCGTGGCCGAAGGCGGCGAGGGCCTGCGGCGGGCCCTGGAGGAAGTGCGCGCCAAGGTGAGCGCGGCGATCGCTGACGGGGCCACCCTGATCGTGCTGTCCGACCGCTACTCCTCCACGGAGCTGGCCCCGATCCCGTCGCTGTTGCTCACCTCCGCCGTGCACCACCATCTGATTCGAGAGCGAACCCGCACGCAGGTTGGCCTCGTCGTGGAGTGTGGCGACGCCCGCGAGGTGCATCACATGGCGCTGCTGATCGGGTACGGCGCCGCCGCCATCAACCCCTATCTGGCCTTCGAGACCATCGAAGATCTGATCGATCACGGCGTGATCACCGACATCACGAAGCGCCAAGCCGTGAAGAACTTCGCCAAGGCCAGCACTAAAGGCGTGCTCAAGATCATGTCCAAGATGGGTATCTCCACCTTGGCCTCCTACACCGGGGCGCAGACCTTCGAGGCCATTGGACTGGCCGAGGACCTCGTGGAGAAATACTTCACCGGCACCACCAGTCGCATCAGTGGCGTGGGCCTCGATGTGCTCGCCGAGGAAGTGGCCCGTCGGCACCGCTTCGCCCATCCCACCCGCCCCACCGAAGCCGCCCATCGCGAGTTGTGGGCTGGCGGCGAGTACCAATGGCGGCGCGAGGGTGAAGTGCACCTCTTCAACCCGGAGACGGTGTTCAAACTTCAACACGCCACTCGCACCAAGCGCTACGACGTGTTCAAGGAATACACCACTCTCGTGGATGATCAAGCCCGCCGACTCGCCACCCTGCGGGGTTTGTTCGAACTGCACGGCCAGGATCGCCCGGCCATCCCGATCAGCGAGGTGGAGCCCGCCAGCGCCATCATCGAACGCTTTTCCACCGGAGCCATGAGTTACGGGTCGATCTCCATGGAGGCACACCAGACCCTGGCCATCGCCATGAACCGCATCGGTGGAAAATCCAACACCGGCGAGGGTGGTGAAGACCCCGAGCGTCTCTTCGACCCGGCCCGCCGCAGTGCCATCAAACAGGTGGCCTCCGGCCGCTTCGGGGTGACATCGGAGTACCTCACCAACGCCGACGACATCCAGATCAAGATGGCGCAGGGCGCTAAACCCGGCGAGGGCGGGCAACTGCCTGGCGGCAAGGTGTACCCCTGGATCGCCCGGACGCGGTATTCCACCCCCGGTGTTGGCCTGATCTCTCCGCCCCCTCACCACGACATCTATTCGATCGAGGATCTGAAACAACTCATCCACGATCTCAAAAACGCCAACCCCGCCGCCCGAGTGCACGTGAAACTGGTGGCCGAGGTGGGCGTGGGCACCGTGGCGGCGGGTGTGTCCAAAGCCAAGGCCGACGTCGTGCTGATCTCCGGTCACGACGGCGGTACCGGGGCGAGCCCTCTCAATTCGCTCAAGCACGCCGGGGCACCCTGGGAACTCGGTTTGGCCGAGACCCAACAGACCCTGCTCCTCAACGGCCTCCGCGACCGGATCGTGGTGCAAACCGACGGCCAGATGAAAACAGGCCGGGACGTGATCGTGGCGGCCCTCCTCGGGGCCGAGGAGTACGGCTTCGCCACCGCACCGCTGGTGGTCTCGGGCTGCATCATGATGCGTGTCTGTCACCTCGATACCTGTCCGGTGGGCATCGCCACGCAAAATCCCGAACTGCGAGCCCGCTTCACCGGAGAGCCTGAGTTCGTGGAGACGTTCTTCGAGTACATCGCCGAGGAGGTTCGCGAGTACCTAGCCGCCCTCGGGTTCCATTCCCTGGCCGAGGCCATCGGACACGTTGAGTGCATCAACACGCGCGTGGCCGTGGACCATTGGAAGGCGAGCGGGCTCGACTTGTCGCCGATTCTCCACCAGCCCCAATCCGCCTTCGCCCAGGACCTCCATTGCACCGGCACCCAGGATCACGGTCTCGAGCATGCGCTCGACAACGAACTCATCCGCCAAGCCGCCCCCGCTCTCGAACAGGGCGAGCCCGTGGAGATCAACATGGCGATCCGCAACGTGCATCGGGCCGTCGGCACGATGCTGGGCCATGAGTTGACCAAGCGCTATCGCGGCGACGGCCTCCCTGACGACACCATCACCATCAACCTCACTGGCTCGGCCGGCCAAAGCCTGGGGGCTTTCTTGCCGCGCGGCATCACCCTGCGGCTCGAAGGTGACGCCAACGACTACGTGGGTAAGGGCCTATCGGGGGGCCGCATCATCATCCGCCCGCCGGAAGATTCGCACCCCTCCTTCGTGCCCGAAGACAACATCATCGCCGGCAACGTGATTCTCTACGGCGCTACTGGGGGCCAATTTTTTGCCCGGGGCATCGTGGGCGAGCGGTTCTGCGTGCGCAACTCCGGCGCTACCGCGGTGGTGGAGGGCGTGGGCGACCATGCCTGCGAGTACATGACCGGCGGTCGAGCCGTAGTGATCGGACCCACCGGCCGGAACTTCGGCGCGGGGATGTCGGGCGGGGTGGCCTTCGTGCACGATCCGGACGACACGTTTTTCCGACGCCTCAACGCGGAGTTAGTGGAACTTGAGCCACTCGACTCCGACGACAGCGAGTGGCTCCGCGCCACCCTACGGACCCACGAGGAAGCCACCGGTTCGGCCCGGGCCCACCAGTTGCTCGAACGTTGGCATAGCGAGGTCCGTCGCTTTAAGAAAGTGATGCCGCGCGACTACAAGCGGGTCCTCGAAGCGGCCCGGATCGCGGAAGAATCCGGCCTCGACGTGGACACCGCAATCATGGCGGCGGCCCATGGCTAGCCAGCCTGGAGCAACGATGTCTCCGCACCGCCCGCCCCCCGCCCGCTGGTTCGTTACGAGGTGTCAGTCCCATGGGTGATGTCAAAGGCTTCATGAAGCACGACCGGGAGCTCCCCGAGCACCGGGCCGTACCCGTTCGGCTGCGCGACTGGAAAGAAGTGAACGCGCCCTTCCCCGAGGACCACCTACAAACACAGGCCTCGCGGTGCATGGACTGCGGCATCCCCTTTTGCAACAACGGTTGCCCGCTCGGGAACCTCATCCCGGACTGGAATGATCTCGTGTACCGGGATCGTTGGCACGACGCCATCGACAGCCTGCACGCCACCAACAACTTCCCCGAGTTCACCGGCCGTCTCTGTCCGGCGCCGTGTGAGGGTGCCTGCGTGTTGGGCATCAACCAAGACCCCGTGACCATCAAACAGGTTGAGGTGTCGATTATCGACCACGCCTGGGACCAAGGCTGGGTTGTTCCCGTGCCCCCCGCATTGATCACCGGCAAGAAGGTGGCGGTCATTGGTTCGGGCCCTGCCGGCCTCGCCGCCGCCCAGCAACTCACCCGGGCCGGCCACGCCGTGACCGTGTTCGAGCGGGCCGACCGCATCGGTGGCCTGCTGCGCTACGGGATTCCGGAGTTCAAAATGGAAAAGCGCCATCTCGACCGTCGCCTCGCCCAGATGGAGGCTGAAGGCACCCAGTTCCGGGCCGGGGTGAACGTAGGAGTAGACCTCGGCGTGGGTGAACTGCGGGCCAACTTTGACGCGCTGGTGCTCGCCGGCGGTGCCACGGCCTGGCGGGATCTTCCGGTACCCGGCCGCCACTTCAACGGTGTGCACCAGGCCATGGAATTCTTGCCGTGGTCCAACAAAGCCATCGAAGGTGACCTCACCCTGGCCGACCTACCGCTCACAGCCAAGGACAAAGACGTGATCATCATCGGTGGCGGCGACACCGGCGCCGACTGCCTCGGCACCGTCCACCGTCACGGTGCTCGCTCGGTGACCCAACTCGAGATCATGGCCCGGCCGGTGGATGGTCGGCCCAACGCCAACCCGTGGCCCACCTACCCGATGAGCTACAAGGTCACCTCGGCCCATGAGGAGGGCGGCGAGCGGGTGTACGCCGTCAACACCGAATGCTTCCTCGGCGACAGCGACGACCACGTGCAGGCCCTGCGCCTCCACGAGGTGGAGATGGTTGAGGGCCGGTTCGAGAAGGTGGAGGGCACCGAGCGCGAGATCCCCACCCAACTGGTCCTGCTGGCCATGGGGTTCCTTGGACCGGAGAAAGACAGCCTGCTCGACCAACTCGGCGTGGAGTTTGATGGGCGCAGCAACGTAGCCCGCAACGACGATTACGCCAGCAGTGTGAGCGGCGTGTTCGTGGCCGGCGACATCGGGCGCGGCCAGAGCCTCATCGTGTGGGCCATCGCCGAGGGGCGCAGCGCGGCCGCCGCAGTAGACCGCTACCTCATGGGCGACACTGCCCTACCGGCCATCATCGCCCCGACCGACCGACCGCTTCTCTAGTCCGCCCTCGGACACCGCTAGCGTGCCGCCATGCGGGTCGATATCGGTGGCGGGGTGCGCCTGTTCGTAGACAGCGTCGGGTCGGCTCTGCTCCCCACCGACGAGGCCATGGTGCCCAAGCCCACCCTGTTGTGTCTCCACGGCGGGCCCGGTTCCGACCACGCCTCGTTCCGGCCGTA
>CAMDIH010000060.1 GCA_945898515.1 Candidatus Neomicrothrix parvicella RN1
ACCGCCCCACCCGCCTGATAGGCGTGCCCCCGATCAAGGACCATGCCAATGAAGCCGCGGATGTCGGCGATGGCCGAGGTGGCCCGAGGCTCGCTCCACGATGGGATCAGACCCAGGGCCCGCATGTCGTCGTCGAAACGGGCCGTCTCGGCGGCCGCCAGATCGAGGTAGTGCACCCCCAACTCACGGGCCTTGGTCAGAATCGAGTCGTCGACGTCGGTGATGTTGCGCACGCAACGGGTGTCGTGCCCTCGATCACGGAGCCGCCGCTGCAACACGTCGTACCCCACGTACACCGCCGCGTGGCCCAGATGGGTGGCGTCATAAGGCGTAATGCCGCACGTGTACAGCGTGACCAATTTACCGGGGGTGAAGGGCACCACCGCTTGACGGGCCGTGCACCACAGCAGCAATGGCGCTTCGTTGCCAGACGTCACCCGCGGGTCACTCCGGGATGCTCGTGAACTTCACCGCGACACGCGTCTTGTAGCGCACGTTCAACTGCAACAACACGGCAGTGAAAGACTCGATGGGGGTGGCGAGGGACAACTCACCGCAATCGAGAGGGCGCATGTGCGGAATCTTCGCCACCAACTCCGCCGTCATCTTCGTGGCCTCGGGGTGGTCCGAGCAGATCAGTACATCACTCTCAATGGGATGATCAAGGTCGCCGAGTTCCTTGGCGGGTACGTGATGAAAACCCGCGGCCACAAAACTCCCCGGCAACACCGCCTGCACACTCGCCGCCACCGATCCGCGCGGCGGAACAAGGGGTTGGAACTCCTTACCGATCTTGGTGAGCGCGTTGGCCATGGAGATCACTACTTTGCCGCGTAAGTGAGTTTCGACCATCTGGGCGGTCTGGGTGGCACCGTCCCAGGGGGTGGCAATCACGATGAGGTCAGCATCCGCCGCCCCTTCGTTATCGGCCGCTTCGATCGTCAGGTCGCGGCCGGTCCACCGCTCCTTGAGGCCATCCACCACCTCCAGGGCGCGGTACCTCGATCGCGAACCAACCACCGTTTCGAAACCAACCGATGCCAATCGTGCGGCTAGAGCACTACCCGCCGGACCAGTACCACCAAGGATTCCTATGCGCATCGGGCACACCGTAGCGGCGCTCCCCCGCCAATCGGCATTTCCACTCGGCGGGCCACCAGGCCGGTAACACACCGGCGCGCATGGCAGTCTCACAGCCATGTCTCTTCTCGACGGTAAGCGAATCCTGGTCACCGGCGTTCTCACGGATGCGTCCCTCGCCTTCGGGGTGGCCCGCCACGCCCAGGAACAGGGCGCCGAGATCATCCTCACCGGGGCCGGGCGTGGCCTGTCCCTCACCCGGCGAACCGCCCGAAAACTGCCCCACCCCGCCGAGGTACTCGAACTCGATGTGACCGACTCCGCCCAGGTGGCGGTCGTGCGAGACGCGCTGGGAGAGCGGTGGGGCCGCGTGGATGGGGCCTTGCACGCCATCGGGTTTGCTCCTCCTTCCTGCCTCGGGGGTGGCTTCACCGAAGCCCCCTGGGAAGACGTTTCGGTGGCGCTGCAAATTTCGGCCTACTCCCTCAAAACCCTCGCCGAAGTAGTGGTGCCCCACATGCCCCCCGGCGGCTCCATCCTCGGCCTCGACTTCGACAACAGTCGCCAGGCCTGGCCCGCCTACGACTGGATGGGGGTAGCGAAAGCCGCCCTGGAATCCACCAGCCGTTACCTGGCCCGCGATCTCGGCCCGCAGGGGATACGCGTGAACCTCGTGGCCGCCGGCCCCATCAAGACCCTCGCCGCCAAATCAATCCCCGGGTTCTCCCGCTTCGAGGATGTCTGGGACGAACGAAGCCCGCTGGGCTGGGACGTGAAGGCCGACGCCGACGCCGTGGCCCGATCCTGCGTGGCCCTGTTGTCCGATTGGTTTCCGAAGACCACCGGGGAGATCATCCACGTGGACGGCGGCTTCCACGCGGTGGCCACCTAAGCGTTAGGCCTCCACCGCGAGCCACGTCGGATTGGCAACACGAAGTTTGTCGACCACGCTCACCGATACAACGGCGCGAACCTCCTCAAGCCGGTCATCCAAACTCCCGCTGCGAATCCGGGCGGCGAGGTCGGCATCGTCCTGGCAGCCCAGCACCGACAGCGCCGCCCGATGGGCCAACGCTGGTCCCGGGCCCTGGGCCAGTTCGCGCTCCACCATGCGCAACGCGTTGACCGCCACCCGAGCATGAAAAGCCAGGCGGCCCTCTGTGCCCTCAAGCACGTCGCCCTCTACCCACTCCCGCACCGCTTCCACCAACTCGGGCAGATGCGGGTGGTCGTGCAGAGGAGCGACGGGCGTGACGGCCACCGGTGGATCCACTACCAGTGGGGGCCCCGGCAACAGCCCAAGCACATCCCACTCGTTTTCACACACGCGCCTTCCGATGGCGGCGAGTTCCACCGATCGCGATCCACCGCTGAGGTGCCCCCAGGCCTGCATGATGCAGATCACGCCCCACTTGAGAGTGCCCAACAACTCCCACCACCGCAGCGCCTCTGCCGCAACAGTTCTTCCGCTGGCCGCTTCATAGGCCGCCACCAGCGACTCCCGGTTGGCCACCCCACCGGCGGGAAGGGGCGAGCCAAAGCGCCAGGCCCGCACACAGAACCATCCGAGGTCCTCCACTGGATCACCGAGATGCGCCAACTCCCAATCCAGTACTGCCCGGAGGCCATCGTGATCCACCAGCAGGTTCCCCAGGCGGAAGTCGCCGTGGACCACCGTGGGCGCGGTGGGCGCGGGCCGGTGGGCCTCCAGCCAGCGGAACCCAAGCTCGAAGGCCGGATGGGGCTCGCCGAGGCCGTCGAGGATGGCCCGGAACTGGGCCAGTTGATCAGTGGTGGACAACCCCGATATCTCCGCAGTGGGAATGGCGTGAACCGCCGCGAGCGCCGCGCCCACCTGGTTCCCCAGACGGCCAACCGCCCCCGCCCACTCCTGGTCGCGTAGGAGTTTCCGGGGAATCGTCTCCCCTTCGAGACGCGCGACAACCATCCCGGCGCGGCCCAGCACCGAACCATCGTCGCTCGTCACCACCTCGGCCACCGGCACGCCGTGCCGACCCGCCACCCGAACTAAGGCGGCCTCGACCCCCATCGGAATCCCCGTGGACCCTGCTGCCCCACCGCCGCGGAGACGCTGAAGAATAAGCGGACGCACCCCTCCGTCGGCGACCAAATCAAATGACCAGGTTTCCCGGGAGGCCCCGCCGGACAGCCGTTGCAGGGAGGTGATCTCCGCTCCGTCCGGGCCAAGAAGTTGCCGCAGCGCCTCAGCTAGATCGTGCGACATCCGCGCTCAGCAGGCGGCCGAAACGTACGGGGTGGGGTTGACCGCGGCGCCGCCGCCCGGATGTATCTCGAAATGCAAATGCGGCGTACCCCGAGCGTTTCCAGTATCCCCGACGTAGCCGATCACGGTGCCCGCACTTACCCGGCCGGCGCCCTGGCTGGCGTAGGAAGCCAGATGGGTGCCGTAGTAGTAATTGCCGTCATCGCCGTAGACATGCCACGAAAGACCACCGGTGCTGTTACCTCGGTGTTCCAGCCGACCGCTTACCGGAGCCACGGTGGGCGTACCGCGCGGCGAGAGCATGTCCACGCCCTGATGGGCGCGTCCGCCTGAGCGCGGCGCGCCCCAGGTGTCGCTGAAGGCCACCGGACCCTGAACCGGGCAGACAATGCCCCCTACCGCAGCCGAGGAGACCACCCGAGCGGGGGCCGAGGTTCGAGACCCCGTCGGGGCCCGGCGAGTGGCGGCCCGTTCGAGCTCAGCCCGGCGTTTGCGCTCCACCTCCTGCCGTTCCTTTTCCAGTGCCTCAAGCCGTTTGAACTCGCGATTCAGTGCCTCGCGACGCTTCTCAAGAGCGGCCACCGCGTCTTTCTGATCCCTCCGCTTCTCCTTCAGTTCATCCTGGGCCACGGCCAGATCTTCCGAGGCGGCCGTGTACTGGTCGACCGCGTCCTGGTTTCCCTGGGTGCTGAAGCGGGCCAGCGCCGACGAGCGCGCCTGCACGTTGATATCGGGATCAAAGGTAGTGATGCGGTTCGCATCGGCGTTGATGAATTGGCGGATCGCTACCTCACGAACCGTGGCCCGCAAGCCGTCGAGCGTCTGCTGCGCCGCATCAGCGCGCGCCTGGAGGCTGTTGATTTCACCGTCGAGCTTCCCCAGCTTCGTCTCCGCCCTGGCCAACTCGGTCGCCGCCTGGTTGGCCCGAGCCCGAGCAGTGGCCAAATCGCCGCCATCGGCACCGGCGCGAGGCATGACCAAACTCCCAAGGAGAACGGTCATACCGAGAAGGACAGGGAGGCAGCGGCGGAACACAGTGGGATCAGACGCTAGCCAACCGCACCCCCCCTGACCATTGCAGGGGCACCCCCAGTCCCTCCGAGGAGCCGTTCAATCACGTCCTCCAGGGTGGCGATGCCCAGCGTACGGCCCTCGGCGTCGCACACCACGGTGAGATGGCGTTGCTTCTTCTGCATGGTCAGCAGGGCCACGTCGAGGGACGTTTCCGGCCCCATCGCCTCGATTTCCCGCTCCGAGCCTGGCGGCAGGGGTTGATTCCGGGCGTCTTCAGGGACCAACAAGAGGTCTTTGGCGTGCAAGAGCCCGCGCACGTCATCCAGGTCGTCGCCCGCCAGCACCAAGCGGGTTCGGCCCGAAGCGACCACCAGGGCCTCGGCCTCAGCGGGGGTGGCCGTGCAGGGAAGCCACACGATCTTCTCCCGGGGGACCATCACCGATGAGATACTCACGCTTGTCAGGCTGGCCGCCCCGGTCAGCAGCCGTCGGGCCATTTCCTCGATGCCGTCCTCCCCGCGAGCGCTGCCAAGCATCGATACCAGTTCCACCGCCGAAGCCGCCGTTGTGAGTTCGTCACGTGGTTCCACCCCGACGCGCCGCACCACGGCGTTGCCCATCGCATTGAGGAGGCGAAGGGCTGGCTGAAAGAGGGTGACGTACAGCCGGTAGGGAATCGCCACCGCCATCAAGGTGCGCTCCGGTGCGGCAATGGCGATGTTCTTGGGCACCATCTCCCCCACCACCATGTGAAGAAAGGCCACCACCCCGATGGCCACCACAAAGCCCACGGTCTCCATGGCCCGTTCGGGGAGTTCCACCACGCTGCCGAGGGAGCGCTCGAGCAGTCGCGCCACGGTGGGCTCGGCCACGTAACCCAGCGCCAGCGACGCCATCGTGATGCCGAGTTGGGCCCCGGCAAGGTACAGGTTGAGTTTCTTCATGGCCTCCAGGGCCACCTGGGCCAAGGCGCCACCGTGCGCCTCGAGTTTCGTGCGACGGCTGGCGATCACGGCAAACTCGACGGCCACGAAGAATCCGTTGAGCACGAGCAACAGCGCGATGACGGGGAGGTTCCAGGCGCTCACGGCCCTCCATCCTCCCCGGCGATGTCGCGCCGCACGGCCACGGCTACCACCCGCTGCCGATCGATCTCCGCCACCTCGAAACGCCAGCCGTCAACATCAAAGGCCTCGCCTACCGTCGGGATCCGCCCGAGACGCTGCAATACGAATCCCGCCAGCGTCTGGTAGTCCCCCGGCGGAACCTGAAACCCAGAGGCCTCGAACACCGCATCTACATCCAGCGAACCGGCCAGCATCCACTCGGCAATGGCCTCAGGCGAGGTGGCGCTGATGGCATCGATCGGTCTGGGGAGGGATGCCACGGCTGCGTCTGCCTCGTCGTACTCGTCGCGAATCTCACCCACGATCTCCTCCAGCACGTCCTCGAGCGTGATGATGCCGGCGGTACCGCCGTGCTCGTCCACCACGATGGCCAAGTGGGTTTCGCTCCCCCGCAGGTCGGCCAGCAAGTCCGTGAGGCCGCGGGTTTCGATCACCACGAAGGCCGGCTCCATGATCTCGGCCATCGTGGTGAACCGGCGCTGGTCGTAGGCCACGGTGTACGCCTGCTTCACCTGCACCACCCCGAGTACGTCATCCAGATCGGTTCCCACCACCGGAAAGCGCGAGTAGTTCGTGGCCTGCGCCAGCGCCACCAGATCGGCGATGCTGTCGTCGACCGACAGCGACCGCACGGCGTGGCGGGGCACCAAGGCTGCCGCCACCGACGTTCCTCCGAAACGAATCGACCGGGTGAGCAGCATGATGAGGCTGGCCTCGAGACCGTCACTCCCATCCGAGGCCCGGATCAACAACTCCAACTCCTGCAACGACCGCACCGAGTTGAGTTCTTCCTGCGGTTCGATCCCCAGGCGGCGCACGGTGGCGTTGGCGGCCCCGTTGAGGAGACGAATCATCGGCCTGGCCACTTTGACAACCACGAGCATCGGCGGAGCGAGTGCATAGGCCACGGCCTGTGGCTTGGCGATCGCCAACGATTTGGGGGCGAGTTCACCGATCACCATGGAAACGGCGGTGATGCCCACCAGGGCTAGACCGGTGGAGATCCCCGAGGCTGCCCCTTCGCCCGCCACCCTCGCCACCACGGGCTCAATGGCCCCCGCCACCGTCGACTTCGCCAGGAAGCCAACGATCAGCGAGGTGACGGTGATGCCGAGTTGGGCACCGGAGAGATGAAACGACATCGAGGCCACCGCCTCGGAGGCGGCGCGAGCCCCGCGCTGGTTGGCCTCGGCATCGCTGTCCATGCGCACCCGGTTGAGCGCCAGCAACGAAAACTCGAACGCGACGAACACCCCAGTGGCCAGTATCAGACAGAGCACGACCACGAGGCCGAGCGCAACAACCATGGAGACCGTCCGGATCAACGAAGCCTGCGCCGCTCAATCTAGAGCGCAAGAGTAAGGTTCTGGGCGATAGGTCCAGCACCAACGGTGCCCTCCGATGGGGGGAAACCTGGATGCTCACGACGCCCGCTCACACCATGACTCCCGCCCTCCATCTCGCCGGGGTCGATCTGGTGCGCGATGGGACCACCATCCTTTGTGGCGTCACCTGGGACGTGGAACGCCACCAACGCTGGGTGGTCCTCGGGCCCAACGGGTCGGGCAAGACGAGCCTGCTCCGCATCGCCTCGCTCTACCTGCATCCCAGCGCCGGCGATGTGGCGATCGACGGTGGCTTCCTCGGTCACGTGGATGTGCGCGCCTTGCGTACCCGCATCGGGTTGTCCAGCCCGGCCTTCGGCGATCTATTGCGCCCCCAACTCACTGGTACCGAAGTGGTGATGACGGCGCGTTACGCGGCGCTCGAACCGTGGTGGCATACCTACGAGGCCGACGACCGCCAGCAGGCCCGTGACCGACTCGATCGCTTCGGGGTAGGTCACCTCGCCGATCGGCCGGTAGCCACGATGTCCTCGGGGGAGCGTCAGCGCGTGCTCCTTGCCCGAGCCTTCTTCGGCCACCCCGCCATCGTTCTTCTCGACGAGCCCACGGCGGGCCTCGACCTGGGTGGCCGAGAGGACCTCCTCGCCCGCCTGAGCGGCTCGGCGGCCGACCCCGACAGTCCCCCGACGGTGCTGGTCACCCATCACGTGGAGGAAATCCCGCTCGGCACCACCCATGTCTTGCTCCTGCGGGGGGGTCGGGTACTGCATCAGGGTCCCCTCGATGAGATGCTCACGGCGGCCCATCTCTCGGCCACCTTCGGCCTCCCCCTCGAAGTTGAGCACCGAGCGCAGCGGTGGTCGGCCCGGGCCGTTCAGGGCTGATCAGCGCTGATCAGGGAGCGAGACGTTCCAACAGACGGGGCCGGGATCGCTCGATCTCCTCCGCCAGCAGACGGTCCAGCGCCGGGATCCACAGTCGGCCGCCGTAGTGAAGCGTCATGGTGAGTCGACTGCCTTCGCCTACCTCGCTGATCTGGGCATCAAGGACCCACGGGGCGTGCTGCCGCCCGTCGTGTTCGGCCCGCTCGAAGCGGGCATGATGCGCGTCGTGGGCGGTACGGACCATGCGCAGCCGCTTGGCCCGGGCGAAGGGTCCGAGCCGCCCGCGTAGATCCACCGACCAGGCCGGACCGGCATCGTCGCCATGGGCGGGAGCCACCACGGCGTGCGGCACGATGTCGAGCCACTCGGGGTAGCGAAGGAGGTCCTCGATCCAGGGCCGGAGCGCCTCGGGTGCACAGGGCGCGTCCAGGATTGCGCTCACCTCCATCCTCAATCCCGTCCAGTTCCAAAGGCGCTGGGCGGTGCGGGTGGGCAATGGCGGCGAGGGGTGGTCATGGGGGCGTTCGCCGAGGGCACGAGCCCTGGCGAGGGCCAGCGTAGTGAGCGCTCACGGGGCAAGGGACACCACGGCGTTGGGGTTGATACGCAGCCGCACCGGTACCCCCACCGCGGGAGCCTCCCGGGCGGGTACCTCAACCTCGAGGGATCTGCCGTCGGCGAGTTGCACCACCACCCGACTGTGGGAGCCCATGAAGGTAGCCGTCTCCACCACCCCAGCGATCGGCCCATCGGCGCAGAAGACCACCCCATCGGGGCGCACCAGCACCGGCGGACCATCGGGTGCGCCCGGCATGGCCCCCACGTTCACAAACCCGAGTAATTGCGCAGCCCGCACCGACGCTGGCTGGGTCCACACCGCGGCGGGCGTGCCGCTCTGGATGATGTGGCCGTTGTCGAGCAAGGCCAGGCGAGTGGCGAGCGCGAAGGCCTCGGCCTGATCATGGGTTACCGCCAACACGGTGAGTTCCAGCGACCGAAACACCTCCCGTAACTCCCCCACCAGCCGTTCCCGCAGCGGGCGGTCCAAGGCCCCGAGGGGCTCGTCAAGGAGCAGCAGCCGCGGCTCCGGGGCGAGCGCCCGGGCCAGCGCCACCCGTTGCTGCTCGCCTCCCGACAGGGTCTGAATACGACGGTCGGCCAGACCGGCTAGGCCCACCAACGCGAGCAGTTCACCCACCCGGCGCCGTTGTTCGGCCGCCGAACGGCCCTGCATGCGCAGGCCAAAGGCCACGTTGGTCCCCACATCTCGATGCGGGAACAGGGCATGGTCCTGAAACATCAGGCCCACGCCCCGCCGGTGCGGTGGCGTCGCTCCGAGGTCGATTCCGTCCACCAACACCGTGCCGCTATCGAGGGGATGCAACCCCGCTATCACGCGCAGCAAGGTGGATTTCCCGCTGCCGCTCGGCCCCAACAGGGCCACCACTTCTCCGGGGTCCACCGCAAGATCTACCCCAGCGAGGGCAACGGATCCGTCGAAGGCCACCGCCGCCCCCCGCACCTCAAGACGCGGGTTCACACCCATGTCCCCGCCCCTGCCCGGGGACGAACCCGCCAGTGGTCCACGAGCAGCACCGCCCCGGCGCTGAGCACCATCAAAATGGTGCTCAGCGCAAACGCTTCGGTGCTGTTGAGCGCACCGGGACGGCCGAGCAGGCGCACGATCACCACCGGCACCGTGGGCGTAGCGGCGCGGGCAATCAGGCTGGTGGCCCCGAACTCTCCGAGGGAAATGGCAAACGCGAAACCGGTGGCCACCAACAGGCCTCGACGCACCAGCGGGAGATCTACTTCTCGCCAGGCCCGGCCCGGCGACGCCCCGAGCACCATGGCGGCCTCTCGGAGCCGCGGATCAATGGAACGCAGCGCCGGTGACATCGTCCGCATCACAAAGGGCAGGGCCACCACCGCCTGGGCAATGGGTACGAGCCACGGACTGGCCCGCAGGTCCAACGGTTGGTCCAACGCCACCAGGAACCCAAAGCCCACCGTCACCGCCGAGGTGCCCAATGGCAACAGTGCGCCGGCGTCCATGGAGCGAGCCACGCGCCCGTCCGAGCGGGCGAGGGCGATGGCGGCCAGGGCCCCAAGGGTGACAGCCAACACCGTGGCCACCGCCGCGAACCGCAACGAGTTCATCACCGCGACAGTCGGGGCAACCGCCATTCCCGTACCGCGGCGCACCTCCCCCAGCGCCCGCCAACCGGCCAAGCCATACCCCGAGGAGGTGCGGAAGGACCGACTCACCAGACAGGCCAGCGGCACTCCGAGGAACACGGCGAGCACCAGGAGGTTTCCGCCCACCCACCACCGTTCGCCGACGGTGCGCACCCGACGCCGTTCCGCCGGCGCCAGGGCCACCCCGGTTCGTTGTTGCCGCCGTTCAAGCCGGTCTTGTACCACGAGCAAACTTCCCACCGCCAGCAATTGCACCAGAGCCAAAACTGCGGCCACCGGCAGGGCGAGTAGGTCGGCGGTCTGCCGGTAGATCTCCACCTCCAGCGTGGCATGACCTCGACCGCCGAGGATACGGATCACCCCAAAGGAGGTGAAGGTAAACAGGAAGGTGATGACCGCCGCCGAGGCGATCGCCGGCCGGAGAGCCGGCAGGGTGACCGAGCGGAAGGCATCCCACCGCGAGGCCCCGAGCACGCGAGCGGCTTCCTCAGTGCGGGGGTCAAGGCCTTCCCAGAACCCCCCCACGGTGCGCACCACCACGGCATGGTTGAAGAACATGTTGGCCAGCACGATGGCGATAAGGGTGCCGCGTAGGTTCAACCCCACCGGGGAACGCTCGCCGAGCAGGGCCACGAAGGCCGCCCCCACTACCACGGTGGGCAACACGAAGGGCACGGTGGCGAGGGCCTGAACCACTCGCCTCCCTCGAAACTCGTAGCGCGCTAGTACCGCCGCGGCGGGCAGGGCTAGCACCAGCGTGGCCACGGTGGACACGGCGGCTTGCCAGGTGGTGAACCACGCCACGCGCACCATGGCCGGATCGCTCAGCACCGTGGCGACCCCCGACAGGTCCCAGCGGCCCTCTCCCCGAAATCCCTCTCCCATGATGTTCACCACCGGCCAGGCGAAGAAGACGGCCAAGAAGACCACCGCCGGCGCCAGCAGGAGGGTGCGTCCGCGAAGGCTTAGCGCAGCATGATGTTGGTCCACGCCTCGATCCACTCCTCCCGTTTCGCATCGATGTCGGCCGCCGGGAGAGCGCGCCCCTTGGTCGGTTCGATGCGGTTGGCCACGAACACCGCGGGCAGGACCGCCGCGGGGTTCACCGGCACCACGAACATCGACAGCGGCACGTCCTCTTGGAACGGGAGCGAAAGAAGAAAATCGAGGAAGGCCCCCGCCTCGTCGTAATGCTTGGTACCGGCAAGGATCCCGGCACCTTCTACCTGTCGGTAGCACGTACTGGCCAGCACACCGGTAGGAGCCACGTCTACGGGGGGATCAGCGAAGACCACCTCGGCGGTCGGACTCGAGCCGTAACTCACCACCAGGGGGCGGGTTCCCTCGCTGGTGCCACCCCCGGAGAACGAGCCGTAGTAGGCCTCCTCCCACCCGGAGGTCACCTCCACGCCGTTGTCGGCCAGCGCCTCCCAGTAGGCCTGCCAGCCCTCCTCGCCAAACTCGTCGATGGTGGCGAACAGGAACGCCAGACCCGGCGAGGAGGTGGCGGGATTCTCCACCACGAGAAGGTCTTGGTAGCGGGGGTCAACCAAATCCCCGAACGTGGAGGGCACCGGTAACCCGGCTTCGGCGAAGTAGGCCTTGTCGTAGTTGACGCACACATCGCCGTAGTCGATTGAGGTCACCCGGTGTTTGGGGTCTAGCACCAGATCGGCGGGAATGTTCTCGCTCCCGGCCGCCTCGTAGGCCAGAAACAGATCCTCCCGCAAGGCCCGGGACACGAAGGTGGAATCCACGCCGAAGAGCACGTCGGCTTGGGGTGCCCCCCGGGTGAGGATCGCCTGGTTCACCACGGTGCCGGCGTCGCCTCCCTGCAACAACTTCACCTTGATGCCGGTGGCTTCGGTAAAGGCGTCGAGGACATCTTCGGACACGGCAAAGGAATCGTGGGTGAGCAGCGTGATCGTCACGGGCTTTTCCCCTCCGCCTTCGGCTTGATCAGCCGAAGAACTCCCGCAGGCCGCGGCGGTCATCGCCAAGGGGAGCAGGGCCAGCCAGGCGCGGCGGCGGTGCAGCCAGGTCATGAGGGGGCCATCTGGTGGTGTGTGCCGATCTGTCCGGGTTGTATGGCCACCACCACCCCGGTGGCGATGCGCACCGAGGCAATGCCGCTGGTGAGTTCATTGCTCACGCCGCGGGTGGAGCCGGGCAACAACGCCTCATCGCGAAGGGGATAGAGCAGACCCTCGGTACAGATCCCACTGGCTCCGCCGTGGAGCGCCAGCAGGGTCACGAGATCACCCACGGGGCCGGTCAAGCTCGCATGGTCACGAATGACCGTGACCCTCGCCGCGCCCATCTGGGCCACCATGGACAGCGTGGCGTAGGCCGGAGCCGCCAGCAGCATGGCGTTGGCGAGCAGGTGGTCAAGGCGTCCGCCGTGCCCCCCGATGACCAGCACCTGGGACGGCTCGTAGCGAAGCGCTGCGTCGATGGCGAGTTCGAGATCGGTGGCGTCTTTCGCCGCCGGGTGTTGCTCCACGGTGGCGCCATCGCTGGTGACCCTCCGCAGCGATCCCGGCCGCACGGAGTCGAAATCTCCAATAGCCACGTCCACCGACAACCCGAGTTCGAGGGCCCGGTCGATACCCGAGTCGGCGGCGATCACGAGTGCTCCCGCCGGCCACTGGGGCAGGTGAGCCGGATCCACCGGGTCTCCTCCGGTCACCACGATCACGAGGTTGCCGCTCTCGAGTGCTGCCATTGTCCGAATCCCTCCGCCGGCATTACCCGGTTCAGGTGCCACGGGTCGGTGGCAGACCGTTGCCGGCAAGGCCACCCTCTCAGCCCGGCTACTCCGAGCTCCCCTTCGTAACCATCACCCTAGCGCCAGGAACCGGCGGTGCGGCGGTGGGGGGCCGATTACCGTCGGGGGGATGCAGCGCTCGCTCTACGACAACGACCATGATCTCTTCCGCGACTCGCTTCGCCGTTTCATCGCCCGCGAGGTTGTCCCTCACCATCAAGCCTGGGATCGGGCGGGCATCGTGGAGCGGTCGTTGTTCACCAAGGCCGGCGCCCACGGCTTCCTGGCCATGGATGCTCCCGTTGAGCACGGGGGCGGTGGGGTAGTTGACTTCCGCTATAACGCCATTATCGGCGAAGAGATTCAGCGGGCCGGGGTGAACTCAGCGGGCCTGGGGTGGACCCTCCACAACGACATCTGCTTGCCGTATTTCTTGTCGCTCACCACGCCCGAGCAGAAGGCCCGCTGGCTTCCGGGCATCTGCTCGGGCGAGCTAATCACCGCGATCGCCATGACCGAACCCGCCATCGGCTCCGACCTCGCCTCCATGACCACCACCGCCATGCGCGACGGCGACCATTACATCGTGAACGGCTCGAAGACCTTCATCACCAACGGCATCAACGCCGACCTGGTGATCACCGCCGTAAAGACCGACCCCACCCAGCGCCATACCGGCATGAGCCTGGTGGTTGTAGAGCGAGGCATGGTGGGTTTCGACAGGGGCCGAAACCTCGACAAGATCGGTCTGCACGCACAGGACACCGCCGAACTGTTCTTCACCGACATGGTGGTGCCGGTGGCGAACCGACTCGGCGAGGAGGGCAGCGGCTTTCTGTCCCTGGTGGACAAACTCCCCCAGGAGCGGCTCTCGATTGCCGTCACGGCGGTGGCGGCCGCGCAACAGGCCTTCGACATCACCCTCGCCTATGTGAAGGAGCGCACCGCCTTTGGGCAGCCGATCGGGTCTTTCCAAAACAGCCGCTTCCGACTGGCCGAGATGGCCACCGAGATCGCCTTCGCTCAGAGTTTCGTGGATGGCGCCGTGGTGGGCCTCAACGAAGGCACCCTCACCGCCGAGGAAGCCGCCATGGCGAAGTGGTCGTGCACCGAACTGCAGAAACGGGTGATCGACACCTGTGTGCAACTCCACGGCGGCTACGGGTACATGGCCGAGTACGAAATCGCCCGGGCCTATGCCGACGCCCGCATCACCACGATCTACGGGGGGACCACCGAGATCATGAAGGAGATAATCGGCAAGAGCCTCGGGGTGTAGGCGGTAAGGGGGTGGTGACCCCGGCGGCTCAAGGTCATGCGCCCAGCGTGCCGAGAATTAAGCGCAGCGGTGAACCTGCCTCCGTCGACCAAGGAACCATCCCTCATGCTCCAGCCCCCCCGGCTCCGTTGCGCGATTCTCGCCCCGCTCCTGGCGGTGGGCGGCGCAGTGGCAGTGCTCGCGCCAGTGAGCCCCGCCTCCGCCGCGGTGATCAAGCCCATTGTCTTCCCGGTGGATGGCCCGGTCACCTACACAAGCGACTTTGGCGCCCCCCGGGTGGGCCACAC
>CAMDIH010000061.1 GCA_945898515.1 Candidatus Neomicrothrix parvicella RN1
GCGGAGGAGCTCGACCGGGGCGACCCGGCGGAGCTGGCCGCCGACTACCGAGACCTGCGCGCCCGGCTCCCCGAGCTGCGGGTCGTGGGCGGCTGCTGTGGCACCGACATCGAGCACGTCATCGCGATCACCGAGGCGCTCACCACCGAGTGACGGTGTTGTCGAGACTCCCACTCGCGTGCGAATCCTCCGCAGCCGCAGGTGCGCTTAGAAGACAGGGCGGCGACGGCCAAGTTGCACCCTGGGAACATTTGTGGTGCGTGCTGCGGGCGCGAATTTGCGCTCGGCCATCTGCTCGGCTCGGAACGAGGTCCTGGGACGCACCTGGGCCGCGGGGGTCGGGAGCCAGCGGGGGCGGAGGTGTCGCAACACCGTGACGCTCCGCGCTGATGGCAAAGGCAACGACCCCAACAGATACTGATAATTGACAGAGTCCAGAATCTGTGATGGGATTCCTTCGTGCTCAAACCAGCGGTAGAACTCCTGCGCGAGCACGGGGTCCAGGTCACTGCTCAACGACTGGCGATCATGCGCGTCGTTGCGGAGCACCCCCATGCCACGGCCGACGAGGTGGGCGACATCGTGCGCTCCCAACTCGGCGCCATCTCGCGGCAGGCGGTCTATGACTCGCTCGGCGTCCTCGCCGACAAGAACCTGATCCGCCGGATCCAGCCGGCGGAATCCGCCGGTCGCTACGAGAGCCGGGTCGGCGACAATCATCACCACCTCATCTGCCGGGTGTGCCGGATGATGTTTGACGTCGACTGCGCGGTTGGCGAGGTGCCATGCCTCACCGCCGATGACACCCACGGATTCGAAGTCGACGAAGCCGAAGTCATCTATTGGGGCCGGTGCCCGACCTGTCGAGCGGACAATCCGCCGGCTGATGTCGGCCGCTGACGCAGTGGAATCGTTCGAAACCAGCAAGCCACCATCCGCAACTGTTCAAGGAGCCAGACATGAGTGATCAAATCCCCGCGAAGTCAGCAGCCGACATCAACGAGTCGGAGGCCAAGTGTCCCGTGCTGCAGAGCGCGCACACCGCAACAGGAAGCTCGGCGAACCAACACTGGTGGCCGAATCAGCTCAACCTCAACATCTTGCATCAGGGCTCGAGTGCGTCGAACCCGATGGACGACGACTTCGACTACCGCGCCGAGTTTGCCACCCTCGACTACGCCGCCCTGAAGGCCGACCTCACGGCTCTCATGACCGACTCCAAGGAGTGGTGGCCGGCTGACTACGGGCATTACGGCCCGTTCTTCATCCGCCTGGCATGGCACGCGGCCGGCACCTACCGCACCCACGACGGTCGCGGCGGAGGCGGCTCCGGTCAGCAGCGTTTTGCCCCTCTCAACAGCTGGCCCGACAACGGCAACCTCGACAAGGCTCGCGTCCTGCTCGAGCCGATAAAGAAGAAGTACGGCCGCAAGATCTCCTGGGCCGACCTCCTGCTCCTCACGGGCAACGTTGCGCTCGAATCGATGGGCTTCACGACGTTCGGTTTCGCCGGCGGTCGTGAAGACGTGTGGGCTCCGGAAGAAGACGTCTACTGGGGACCGGAGAACGTGTGGCTCGACGACCAGCGTTACAGCGGTGACCGCCAACTCGAAGCGCCGCTGGGCGCGGTGCAGATGGGCCTGATCTACGTCAATCCCGAGGGCCCGAACGGCAACCCCGACCCCATCGGGTCCGGTCGTGATATTCGCGAAACCTTCGGTCGCATGGCGATGAACGACGAAGAGACCGTTGCGTTGGTCGTCGGCGGTCACGCTTTCGGCAAGATGCACGGTGCCGGTGCGGAATCCGCCCTGGGCGCCGAGCCCGAGGGCGCACCCATGGAGCAGCAGCTCCTCGGCTGGAAGAACAGCTTCGGGACCGGTAGCGGCATCCACACCACCACCAGTGGCTTCGAAGGTGCGTGGAACTCCACGCCCACGACGTGGGACAACAACTACCTCGAAACGTTGATGGACAACGACTGGGTTCTCACCGAGAGCCCGGCCGGCCACAAGCAGTGGACCGCACCGGCGCTCGCCGGCACGGTGCCGGACGCTCAGCGCCCCGATGTGTTCCACGCCCCGGTGATGAGCACGGCCGACATGGCCATGAAGATGGATCCGATCTACGGCCCCATCTCGCAGCGTTTCCGTGACAATCCGGGACAACTCGACGATGCGTTCGCTCGGGCCTGGTACAAGCTCCTGCACCGCGACCTCGGCCCGAAGGCCAACTTCATCGGCCCCGAGGTTCCGGCTGAGGAACTGCTGTGGATGGATCCCTTCCTGGAGGGCACCGCCCTCAGCGACGCCGATGTGGCAAACGTCAAGGCCGCCATCATGGCGACGGGCATCGGCATCGCCGAGCTCGTCGAGACGGCCTGGGCCTCCGCGTCCACCTACCGCCAGAGCGACCGCCGCGGTGGCGCCAACGGTGGCCGCCTTCGTCTCGCTCCGCAGAACGGCTGGAACGTCAACCACCCCGATCAGCTCCACCGGGTGCTCTCCGCCCTCGAAGGCGTTCGGTCGAGCGTGGGCATCGACGTTTCGATGGCCGACCTCATCGTGCTCGGTGGCGCCGCGGCAGTCGAGGCCGCCGCGGCCGCCGGTGGTCACAGTGTGAAGGTCAACGTCAGCACCGGCCGCGGCGACGCCACGGCCGAGCAGACCGACGAAGAATCCTTCGCCTGGCTCGAGCCGAAGAACGACGGCTTCCGCAACTACCTGGGCAAGGGCACCAGCCATGTGGCCGAGCACCTGCTCGTCGACCGGGCACAACTGCTCGGCCTCAGCGCTCCCGAGATGGCGGTCCTCGTCGGTGGTCTCCGTGGGCTCGGTGTCACCACCGACAACCTCGGTGTGCTCACCCACAATGTTGGCACGCTCAGCAACGACTTCTTCGTCAACCTGATGGACCAGGACACTGTGTGGTCTGCTGCGTCGGGCACCGAAGACACGTTCGAGGGCCGTGACCGCGCCAGCGGCGCAGTGAAGTGGACCGGTAGTCGCAACGATCTTGTGTTCGGTTCGAACTCTGTCCTGCGGGCCATCGCCGACGTCTATGCCGCCGATGACGCCGGCGCCAAGTTCGCCGAGGACTTCGCCGCTGCATTCGCCAAGGTGATGGACGCCGATCGCTTCGATCTCGCCTGATCACCACGACCTGAAGCGTTCCCACTGAGCCCGGTCTGAGCCACATTGGTGGTCCAGACCGGGCTCGGTTCGATCATCAGGGACAACGAGTGGTTCCTCGTGGTCGCAACCCGCGCGCGAGTTGGCACGCGTGACCTGAAGCCGGGTAGCGACCGCACTAGGCGGCGTTGCGCCCCGACTGCTGCGACGCGCATGGACTTTCGGAGGGGATCAGTCCGGACCCCGGGAGGGGCCACTGAGGACCGCGTGGAGCGCGGCGAGCGTTG
This sequence comes from Candidatus Neomicrothrix parvicella RN1, assembly GCA_945898515.1. Taxonomy (GTDB): domain Bacteria; phylum Actinomycetota; class Acidimicrobiia; order Acidimicrobiales; family VFJN01; genus VFJN01. Next base: position 3,419 of record CAMDIH010000061.1, read on the forward strand.
TGGAGAGGTGTCGGCGGAGTTCCGTGGCGGCACCGGCGGCGTCGCCAGCGGTGGCGAGTTCCATCAGGGTGCGGTGGGCCTCTGCGGTCTTGTAGTTGGATGGACGGTCGGGCAATTGGATCGTCATCATGAGGCCAGCCCGATCGGACAGCATGGTGGTCAACTGCAGCAGCCAGGCCGAGTCGCAGGTTGACAGCAGGGCGCGATGAAAGGTGGCGTGGAGGCTCGCCGGCGCGATTTGCTCGGTGGTAAGAGAGTTCCACGTCTCCTCGACGCGCTGGCGGTAGCCGGCATTGCCCGCCGCCACGGCTCGTTCGAGAGCCATCGGTTCGAGGATCAGTCGCAACTCGTAGATCTCGTTGGCTTCCTGCAGGTCGACCTCGGCGACCCGAGCCGACCCGTGCGACTGAAGAACGACGAGCCCTTCGGCCGCCAGTTTGCGGAGTGCCTCCCGCAGGGGGGTGGCCGATAGCCCCAGCTGTTCGGCCAACGTGGAGATGACGAGGGTGTCGCCCGGGCCGAAGTCGCCCTGGAGGATCGAATCGCGGAGCTGCTGGTCGGCCCACTCCGCCAACGTGGGGGGCTGCTCGCCGGCGGGGATTCTCGCTCCGGTCGTCATACCGTCATTCTCTCACAGCCCCCCGGTCATCTATGGTAGATCCTATAGGATCATAAAGAGTCTTGGAGGTAACTCACCATGGGATTTCGTCTCGTAAACGTCGAAGGTCGCGCGGCTCTCGTGGCCGGGGATCACTATTTCGATCTCGAAGAGGTCAGCGCCGGGTCGTTCAGCGCCGAGCCCATGGACGCGATCGGCCATCCTGAGCGCCTGGCCGCCCTTTCACGCATGCTGAGCGGGAACACGCCGTCGGGTCTGGTGGCGTCGGCATCTCTGGGTCCGCCCGTTCCCAGCCCGCAGAAGTCGTTCGGCGTGGGTCTCAACTACCAGGCGCACGCTGACGAAGGGGGCATGGACGTGCCGGACACGCCGCTGGTGTTCACCAAGTTCCCCTCCTGCCTCGTCGGTCCTACCGCCGATGTCGAGCTGCGCAGTGATTTCTGCGACTACGAGGGTGAGCTCGTCGTGGTGATCGGCCCCGGCGGCAAAGACATCGCCCGCGCTGACGCATGGGACCACGTGTTCGGTCTGATGATCGGGCAGGACATCTCCGACCGTGTCGTCCAGTTCGCGGCGCAGCCGCCGCACTTCGACCTCGGAAAGTCGTTCGACACGTTCGGCCCGGTTGGTCCGGTGCTCGTGTCGGTCGACGAGGTGACGGCGCGCGACGATCTGCGAATTGTCACGGCCGTCAACGGCGAGGTGCGCCAGGACGCCAGCACAGCCGAGATGATCTTCGATGTTCCGACTCTGATCAGTTACCTCTCGCGGATCACCACGCTGGTCCCCGGCGACATCATCTTCACCGGCACGCCGGACGGCATCGGCGTCGCCCAGGGCAAGTTTCTCGCCGATGGCGATGTGATCACCACCACCATCGATGGTCTCGGCACCATGACCAATCGATGTGTCCGGGTCAGCGACTACCAAGGAGACGAAATCTGATGGCCCTCAACGGTTTGCTCGATATCGAGCTGAGCGTGCCCAACCCGACCGAGTTGCTCGAGTTCTGGGAGCGGCGCGGCATGGTCCGCACCGCGGATGGGGCGCTGGGAACAACCGATCGGCCGGTGCAGCTGCGCATCGCCGAAGGTAGCTACCGCCACATGTCCGAACTGCACATGAGCTGCGAGACCGACCAGGACCTCGCCGATATCGCCGCTCGCATCGGGGAGATGGGGGTGGCCTCGACGATCGTCGACACCCGCCTCACCTGCATCGATCCGGTGTTCCAGCACCGGGTTGTGATCGACGTGACCAGGGCGCACCCGCTGACGCCGACCCAACGACGCGCCTGGAATCACCCCGGCGAGCAGAACCGTGTCGGTACTCGCGCCGATGCGACAACCGAGGCCACCCCGCGACCACCCCGTCGGTTGGGCCACTTCGTGCTCGGTACACCGCATTTCGTAGAGGCCACCGCGTTCTTCGTCGACGGCCTGGGCTTCAAGGTGTCGGATCAGTTGCTCAACGGGCTCGCCACGTTCGGGCGCATTGAGCAAGACCACCACAACCTGCTCATCCAACCTGGACCCACCTCCTACATCAACCACTACGCGTTGGAGATGGACGACATCGATGCGATTGGCAAGGCCGGGCAGGCCGTGTTGGCCGAGCGGCCCGACGCCAACGTTGTGGGCGTGGGCCGCCACTTCCTCGGGTCCAACGTGTTCTGGTACCTCACCGACCCGTCCGGCACGATGTTCGAGTTCTTCTCCGACATCGACCAGATCATCGACGATGAGGCCTGGGAGCGCGACCACTGCCGACGCGATTGGATGGGCTCTGACGGGATGGCCCCGATCTCGGTGTGGGGCCCGCCGGAACCGGAGACGTTCCTGAACCCGGCCGACCTGCCCGCCATCGGCGCCGCCCGCCAAGCCCTCGGGCTGGACTGACGCCGTGGACCTGGGCATCAGGGGCCGGTCGGCCATCCTCCTGGCCTCGAGCCGCGGCCTCGGCCGTGCGTGCGCCGAAAGCCTCGCTCGCGAAGGCGTGCACGTGGTGATCAACGGCCGTACCGAGGCCGACGTGCTGCGCACCTGCGACGAACTCCACGACGCCTACGGGGTCACCGCTACGCCTGTCGTTGGCGATGCGACAACGACGGAAGTCCACGATGCTCTACTGGGTGCGTCTCCCGAGCCGGACATCGTGTTACTCAACGGCGAGGGTCCTGCACCCCGCGCCTTCACTGACATCGACGCCCCGATGTGGGCCGACACCCTGCAGCGCACGATGGTGTCGCCGCTGCTGTTCGTGCAGCGGGTCATCGGCGGCATGCAGCAACGCCAGTTCGGTCGGATCGTCGCCATCTCCTCGGCGATGGTGAAGTCGCCCAACCCGTTCATGAGCATGTCGCACGGCCCGCGCCTGGGCCTGACCGGCGTGCTCAAGGGACTGTCCAAGTCCGTCATCGCCGACAACGTCACGATCAACACCCTGCTGCCCGAACGGTTCGACACCGGCCGTCAGCAGCAGATGGCGGAACTGGTGATGGCCCTCCGCAAGATCAGCTACGACGAAGCGCGAGCCGAACAGGTGGCCTCCATCAAGGCCGGCCGGCTGGGGCGCCCCGAGGAGTTCGGCGACACGTTCGCCTTCGTGTGCTCGGCCCAGGCTGGGTACATGAGCGGTCAGAGCATCCAGCTCGACGGCGGTAGCTACGAGGGGGTGTTCTGAGTGACCGGGACGGCCATCGACATTGACGTCGTGGTCGTGGGTGGCGGACCCACCGGTCTGACCGCCGCCCATCTCTGTCACCGAGTGGGCCTCTCGGCCATCGTGTTGGAGCAGCGCGACGGCCCCCAACGTTCTCCCGCAGCCCACGCCATCAACGCCCGCACCTTCGAGATATGGCGCCAGGCCGGGGTGGCGATGGGCCCGGTCCTCGGCGCCGCGCTCGTGCCTGCCGAGGCCGGTTTCGTCCACTGGGTGACGAAGTTCGGGGGCGAGGTGATCGGTACGCTTCCTTTCGAACGTCAGGGCGACGAGATGTTGGCGGTCACCCCCACGCCGCTTCGCAATCTAAGCCAGCACCGGCTTGAACCGTTACTACTGGCGCCCGAACTGGATGTGCGCTACCGCCACCAGTGGGTGAGCGCCACCGAGACCGCGCATGGCGTGTCGGTGGAAGCCACCGGCCCCGCCGGCCCGCTGCACTTCAACGCCAAGTACCTCTTGGGGGCCGACGGCTCCACCAGTGCCGTGCGCCGGTCCTTGGGCATCGAGCTGATCGGACCCCGTTCACTCCAATCGTTCGTGATGGTGCACCTCGCCGCCGATTTCCGGCCGCTGGCCGGCCCCGCACCGGGTGTTCTCTACTTCGTGGTCGACCCGGCCAGCGGCGGCGTCTTCATCTCCCACGGCCTAGATCGCGAGTGGGTCTACATGCACGCGTGGGATCCGGAAAAGGAGCCGGTCGAGACGCTCACCGACGAACACTGCGCCGAACTCGTGCGAGCAGCCATGGCCGACCCTGATGTGCCGTTCGAGGTACTCACCTTCGGCACCTGGCACATGAGCGCACAGATCGCGGAGCGCTACCGCACTGGCCGAACCTTTCTGGTTGGTGATGCCGCGCACCGCTTCCCACCCACGGGCGGCCTCGGCCTCAATACCGGGGTGGCCGACGTGCACAACCTGATCTGGAAGCTGGCGGCGGTCGAAGCCGGCTGGCTCGATGTGGCCCAGCTCGATACCTATGAAGCCGAACGCAAGCCGGTCGCCGAGTTCAACTGTGAGCAATCGATGCTCAACGCCTTCAAACAGATCGAGATCCCGATAGCCCTCGGTTTCACCAGCGATGTGGAGGAATCCACGGTGGCGATGCACGCCATCCTCGCCGACCCGGTCGGCCGGGCCGGTGTGGAAGAAGCTGTCGCCAACCAGGCGATCGGCTTCGACCTGCTCGGTCTCCAACTGGGACACAGCTACGACGGTCCGCTGGTGGCCGACGACGGAACGGAGGCCGTTGTGTTGGACGAACCCGCCCGCGACTACCTGCCTTCCACCCGCCCCGGCGGCCGTCTCCCACACGCCTGGCTGCCCGACGGCCGCTCGACGCTCGATCTCATCGACGGGCGGGTGCCCACCATCCTCGTGCTCGATGGCACCCGGTTTGTTCTCGGCGGCCACCTGGGTGTCGTCGTGTCGTGCCCCGCGGGCGTATGGGATGAGGCGTTCGGTCTCGACCACGACCAGGGCCTCGTCGTGCGACCCGATCAACACATCGCCTACCGCGGCCCGCTGAGCGGCTTAGCGGCCACCGTGGCCCAGCTGTTTACCCTCCCGGCCACGCCCTGACCCCGGGCGAGCTTCATCGCCAGGAGCTGTTCGTCGTCTGCGACCACTGACGGGCCTAGCGACGCCACCCCCGTGGAGCGTTGATGGCAGCCAGCGAGGCCGCGGGGGAGGTGGTTGAACCGCGAGGTGCCCGTCGACATCCGTCCGCCATCGGCGTACAGCGCCATGCCCACCACGTTCGGCACCATTACCCATTCGGCGCCGTCGACGAAACGCTCCCACATCCAGTCTGTTAGCTGCCGCGGTTCCACTCCGGCGATGAGGGCAAAGTTGCCCAGGACCATGAGGCGCTGGATGTGGTGAGCCCATCCGCGCTGCTCCATGTCCTCTACGCACGCCGCCACGCATCGCATCTTGGTGGCCCCTGTGCTCATGAACGCGGCGGGAATGTCCCGGGTGGCGCCGAGCACATTTTCATCGCGGTAGTCGGGCATCCATCGCCAGTAGAGGGCCCACACGTATTCACGCCAGCCGATGACCTGTCGGATGAATCCTTCCGCCGAGGCGATCGGCACCCGCCCCTGGTCGTACGCCTCCTCGGCGGCATCACACACCTCGCCGGGGAGCAGGAGCCCGTTGTTCAGGTACGGCGAGAGCATCGAGTGGGCGAGGTGCCAGTTGTCCGAGAGCATGGCGTCTTCGTGGGGACCAAACAGGGGGAGTACGTCATTCACGAAATGGCTGGCGGTTCTGAGCGTCGTAATTCCACTGTCCGCCCGCCGGTTGGTCGCCGTCCATGAGTAAGCCCAGGCGGGTGCGCTGGTGGCGATAGAAGTCTTCCAGGCGCAGCGACGTGCGGGTCTCGGCCCATTCGGCGAACTCGGAGTGATGGCACAGGAACTGATTGGATGGCGCGGTCTCCACCCCCAGGCGGGCCAGGAGAGCGCGAGCGTCGTAGTTGTTTGCTTCGGCCCGCAGCGCGTCGGCAAAACGGCGCATCGACACGACCAAGAAGTGGGCCCGCTGCACATGCCACTGCCGTCCGGCGAGTTTCCCACGAGACTCCACCAACAGCACCTGGTGAGTTGAGGGGGTGGCCTCGGCGAGGGCACCGATGCTCCGGTTGAGTTGATCCCCGAACACCCAAACTGTCTCCATCAGCGGGCCGTCGGATGACGCGTTGCGCCGAAAAAGCCCATTTTCCCAAGATGCCGGGCGTTTTCCGGTCTTTGATCCACCAGGGTGGGTCGCTTCGTTTTGTTGTGACACCGCTGACCGCTCATGGTGACGACCTTTTGACAGGGTGCCCAGCCTTAGCGTCTACTCCTTAGGTGCGGCATGACGAGCAGGTTCGTCTCATCAAGGAGTTGTGCGCCCAGATCGATGGGGGCACCACCGTGGACGCGGGTGGGTTCCGCCGCCTGCCCACCAGCGACTACACCGACCCCGCCCTGGCGGAGCGAGAGTGGCAGGAGTTCTTCCTCAACGGCCCCCAGTGCGTGGGCTTGTCGGGTGACCTTCCCGAGCCCGGCTCGTTTCTGACCAACAACGATCTAGGCCTACCCATTCTCGCTACCCGCGACCACGAGGGCACCCTAAAGGCCTTCGTCAACTCGTGTCGTCATCGCGGTGCCGTGGTGGAGACCGAGGAGCGAGGCACGAAACAGCGCTTTGCCTGCCCATTTCACGGATGGGTTTACGACGGTGGCGGTGCGCTGGTCGGACTTCCAAAAGCCGAGCACTTCGGTGCCGTGGATTCAGCGTGTCTCGGGCTTCGTCCGCTTCCCGCTGAGGAACGGCACGGCCTCCTGTTCGTTCATCCGGATCCACACGGCACCATCAACCTCGATCACCTGTTGGGCGAGTGGTTCAATGACGAATTCCCCACCTGGCACTTCGACGAACTGCAGGTCCTCACTCGCGACGCCTACGAGATCGTGAGCAATTGGAAACTGGCCATGGATACCTTCGGAGAGACGTATCACTTCTCCGTCCTACACAGAAACACCCTGTTCAACGGGTTTCATGGCAACGTGCAGTGCTACGCCGAGCACGAGCACCTGCATCGCATGATCCTGTGCAAACGCGAGATCGACGCCATGCGGCTGTTGCCCGAGGAGGACTGGGACATCACGGTGGCGGGTCTGCCCGTGTACTGGATCTTCCCCAACGTGATCCTCATGCCATTCGAGCCCGGATGTTTCCTGGTGCGCACCTACCCCGACCGTCACGACCCCACTCGCCACCTCAGTCGCGTCGGTTTCTACGTGAAGCCGGGGTTGGGTGAGAACGACCCTGAGGTCAAGGCGCTGCTTTCGACCCTCGCCGAGAAGTTCGCCGAGATCATCCGCGACGAGGACTACGTGATGAGTGCGTCCCAGCAGACTGCCGCCAATGCCGGAGCGCTGGATTACATCATCTTCGGGCGCAATGAACCAGCGCTGCACCACTACCACAACACCTACCGGACCATGCTGGGCATCGAGGAACTTCCACTCCACGATGCCGAGACGGTGACGGCCATCACCCCTGACTGAGCGCGCCGGCGGGCTGCCGGCCCACCCATGGACCCACTCACCGAACCGAGGAACCCCCCATGTCCGATGCCCACCCGGTGCACTTCATTGCGCACATCACCATCAACGACGTCGATGGCTATCGCCAGTACGAGAAGGGGTTTTTCCCGATCCTGCGGGCCCACGGTGGGCGCTTCATCACCTACGACGACCATCCTGTTGTCCTGGAAGGCCACCGGGCGGATGGTCGCACCGTGATCATCGGGTTCGACTCCGAAGATGCCTGCCTGGCGTGGTGGAACTCCCCGGAGTACGTCGAACTGGCGAGATTCCGCCAGGCCGCTACCACCACCCAGTCCATTCTGATCGTGCACGCACCCCCCGCAGCCTGACCGCACCGGCCCGGGGGGCCACGAGAGGCCTTACCGCTCCGGCGGGGGTGTGTTCCGCACGACGCCGTCGGGGCACGTCGTATTCGACCACCGCAAATCGCTGAGGTCGGCCCGACGCAGGTAGGCATCGGTGAGGTTGGCATCGGTGAGGTCGGCTCCGGCCATTTCGGCATATTTCAGGTTGGCCCGGCACAGGGTGGCTCCGCTCAGGTTGGCGTCGGTCAGGTTGGCGTAACGCAGGTTGGCTCCGCTCAGGTTGGCGTCGGTCAGGTTGGCTCCGCTGAGGTCGGCGTCGAGCAAGTCGGCGCCGGCTAGGTGCGCCAGCGTGAGGTCGGCGCCGCTGAGGTCGGCGTAGCGCAGATTGGCCCCGGTGAGGTTGGCCCCGCTGAGGGAAGCGCCGGTGAGCGCAGCACCGGTGAGTCGGGCGTTGTGTAGATCCGCCCCCGACAGTCCGGCACGAGGGCGGTTCAACCAGGTACTACCTCGCCGCCCCTGATCGCCCATGTCACCCCCGCTGTCGTGCGTGTACCGCAAGGTTACGCCAACGTCGAGCGCCTTGTTAAGACCCGGCTCATGGCGGATCAGATGGACGCGCCGAAAACGCTGCGAGACGGGACCCGGAGGGCGGCCGGCGGCCAGAAATGGAGGCGGTGGAGTTCGAGCACCGTTGGAAAACCGGCGCCATCGCGGCCCTCGAACGCCTCGGCCCGGCCGCCGGGCTTATCGGTAGTCGCTGCGGGCGGCGGTCTCGGCGGCACTGGCCATGAGGTTGATAACGATGTCGCCGAACGCCATGAGTTTGGGATCGCCCCCGGCCCGTTGGAAGCCTTGTTCGAGCACGATGGCGAGCTTCCAGCGGGCGAGCACCAGGTAATAGTCCATGTCGTCGACCTGGCGCCCCGAGCCGGCGGCGTAGCGGGCTAGGAGTTGGTCACGAGTGGGCATACCGGTGAGGTCCACGTAGCCAATGTCGGGCACATCGTCGGGGTGCTCGGGCCAAGACTGGATGACCCAGGCCAGGTCGAGTTTCGGATCACCGACGGTGCCCATTTCCCAGTCGACAATGGCGGCAAGACGGGCCGGTCCGCCATGGGCATACATCACGTTGGCGAACTGGTAATCCCCGTGCATAAGGCCGGGAACGAAGTCGATCGGTCGGTGGGTCCGTAGCCACTGTGAGGCCTCGTCGAGGCCGGGAAGATCTCGACCCTTGATGCGGTCGAGGAAGGCCAGCCACCGGTCCACCTGCCGGTCGTGGAAGCCATCGGGGTGGCCAAGATCGTGGAGACCCTTGGCCCGCCAATCAACCCGCGCCAGTCGGGCGATACCGTCGATCAACTCGTAGGCCAAGCCCTGACGGGCCGCGACATCGGATTGGAACGGCTCGGGCCACTCGGTTACTTCGATCGGTGACCAGCCGTGGACAAAACCCATCAGGTAGAACGTGCGGCCCAGCACCGAGGGGTCCTCGCACACGGCGATGGCATCGGTGTGGGGCACATCGGTGCCCGCCAGCGCTTCAATGATGCGCCACTCGCGCACGATGCCGGCGTCACGGCTCGCCGGGGCGGTGGGCGGAGGAATCCGCAGCGCCGCGTGCAGATCGCCGCGACGGATCTCGAAGATCTGGTTCTGACTGCCGCCGGAGAGGTAACGCGATTCGATGGGTGCCTTGCGTCCGGGCAGGTCGAGGGTGTCGAGCCAGGTGCCCAGACGGTCGACTTCGAGAACCGGATCGCCGGCGACGTCGTCGGTGACGCTCACAGGTTCCCCACTTCCAGTTCGAGATAGGCGGCCAGTTTTTGCTGGGCGGCCGCCAGTTTCTTGGGCCGATGCTCACTGGGCCACAGGTCGTCACTGGGCCGGTAGTCGCGCAGCACCTGGCGGGCGACGGTGACCTTGTGTACCTCGGTGGGTCCGTCGGCTAGCCCCAGAATCGGCCCGATCAGCCACATGCGGGCCAAAGGCATCTCGTTGGACACCCCGAGGGCGCCGTGCACCTGCATCGAACGCTGCACCACGTTGGTGATCAACCCCGGCATGAGCACTTTGACAGCGGCAATGTCTTTCCGCACCCGCCGGTAGTCCTGGTACCGGTCGATCGACCACGCCGTGTGCAACACGAGCAGCCGAAACTGTTTGATTTCGGCGTAAGAGTCGGCGATGTAGCCCTGCACAAACTGCTTATCGGCCAGCAGCGAACCCTGGGTTTCGCGGCTCAGGGCCCGCTCGCACATCATGTCGAAGGCCCGGTTACACAACCCGATCGTGCGCATTGCGTGGTGGATTCGCCCCCCGCCCAGGCGGGTCTGGGCGATAGCGAAGGCCTCGCCCTC
>CAMDIH010000062.1 GCA_945898515.1 Candidatus Neomicrothrix parvicella RN1
TGCTCGGGGTGGCAGACATTGCGGCGGTACTCGTGCATGGAAGTATCAAGACCGTGGGAACGCCGGCTGAAGTCGAGCTCGAACTCGGCACGGCCTACCTTGGGGCCACCATCTCATCATGACCATCTCTCCTCAACCTTCCGGAGTTCTGTGACCATGGACACCCAGCCCGATCGCATCGAGCAGTTCAAGGCCGACTTGGCCGAGATGAAGATCTCCGACCCATCAGCAGCCCGGGACCAGATAGCCGCCCGGGTTGGGCTCGGGGTCATGGGGGTGGGCGTGGTGTTGACGCTCGTCGCCTACGGGTTGTCCCACGGCACCCAAAACGATTTGGCCCAACGCGATGCCATCATCGTGGCGCTCATCGGGCTGGCGCTAGTGGCGTCGGGCGCGGTGTTCTATCTGAAGGGCACGATGACATCGTTCCTGCGCTTTTGGCTCGTGCGTGATCTCCACGAGCGGCGGGCCCAGACCGATCGCCTGCTGGCGGTCCGCGACACTCCTACCGGCGGCGAGTGAGCGGCCCCGCCCGGCTACCGGGCGGCACCGCTCACCGCTACGACGTCGTTACGCCTGGGGAACGATTGTCTTCTGCTCGATGTAGTGCTCGAGGCCTTCCCGACCGAACTCACGGCCGATGCCCGAGGCCTTGAAGCCTCCGAAGGGCGCCACGAAGTCCATCGTGTAGTGGTTCACGCCAAAGGTGCCGGTGCGCACCCGGCGGGCCACATCCATCCCCGCTCCGGTGGGATCGGCGGTCCAGACCGAGCCGGCCAAACCAAACTCGCTGTCGTTGGCAATGCGCACGGCATCGTCAACATCATCGTAAGGAATAACCGTCAAGACCGGCCCAAAGATCTCCTCCTGGGCGATGCGCATCGAGTTGTTCACATCGGCGAACACGGTGGGCTGCACGTACCAGCCCTTGGTGATGCCAGCGGGCCGCCCGTTGCCGCCCACCACGAGGCGAGCACCCTCCTCCTGGCCCAGGGCGATGTACTTCTCAACCCGTTCCTGCTGCCGCTCCGCCACCAGTGGGCCGATCTCGGTGGTGGGATCATCGGGGTCACCCACGGACATGGACCGCACCGTTTCGGCGAGTGCATCCACCACGGCGGCGTAGTTCTCCCGGGAGGCGAGGATGCGGGTCTGAGCAACGCAGGCCTGGCCGTTGTTCATGAGAGAGGCGAACTTGAGGCCCTGCATGGTGAGGGAAATGTCGGCATCGTCGAGGATGATGGCGGCCGACTTGCCCCCCAATTCGAGGCTCACTCGCTTGAGTTGTTCACCGCAGATCGACCCGATGATGCGCCCGGCGGCGGTGGATCCGGTGAAAGCGATCTTGTCCACGCCGCGATGACGAACGAGGTGCTCGCCTACCTCTCGCCCGGCGGGAATCACACTCACAACACCTTCGGGGAAGCCAGCCTCATCGAGCAGTTCGGCCATCAACATGGCATCCAGCGGCGTTTCGGGAGAGGGCTTGATGACGATGGTGGACCCGGAGAGCAACGCCGGGGCCAGTTTCGACATCGTGACGAACTGGGGCACGTTCCACGGCACAATGGCCCCCACCACGCCCACGCCTTCTCCGCGCACGATCACGGGGGTGCCGAGCATGCCGGTGCGGGTTTCCTCCCACGGGTAGTTCTGGGCTTCGGTAATAAAACTGTTGAGCATCATCCACGCGGCGGGGGCCTGGGCCAGTTGCGAGAAACTGATTGGTGAGCCCATCTCGGTGGTGATGATCTGCGCCATCTCCATCATGCGAGCGGCGTAGAGGTCGCTAAAGCGCTGCACGGCGGCGATGCGTTCCTCCGGCGACAGACGGGGCCAGTCGCCCTCGTCGAAGGCGGTGCGGGCGGCGGCCACGGCGTGGTCGATGTCGAGAGTGGTGCCCTCCGGTACCCGGCCCACGATCTCTTCACTGTGGGGTGAGATGACCTCGATCACGTCACTGCCCGTAGGGGCTACCCATGCGCCACCTATAAATAATTTTTCATGGACCTGCATCGGTGCACTCCTTGCTAGTGGATGGTGAACTGCTAGACGGCGATCTCGCTCTGGGCGACCTTGAGGGCCCACGGATAGTCAGGTTTGCCGCTCGGGGAGCGGACGATTTCGGCGACGTAGTGGACCTCTTTGGGAATCTTGTACCCCGCAAGGTATCGGCGGCAATGCGTGGTGAGGTCATCAAGGCTGGGTTTCTGGCCGGGCCGGGCCTGGAGGACGGCGGCCACTCGTTGACCCCACCGCTCATCGGGAACCCCGACCACGATGGCGTCGAACACGGCGGGGTGGGCTTTGAGGGCACTCTCCACCTCCTCGGGGAAAATCTTCTCTCCACCGGAGTTGATGCACTGTGAGCCGCGACCGAGGAGCGTGATCGTGCCGTCGGCCTCGAGGAGCGCCATATCCCCGGCGAGGGCATAGCGCATCCCCGAGGGTCCGGTCACGAAGGTTTCGGCTGATTTCACCGGGTCTTTGTGGTACTCGACGGGGACGTTGCCCCGTCGGGCCAGGCGGCCCTGTTGGCCGGTGCCGGGTGCGATTTCTTGGTAGTGCTCATCGAGGACCACGGCATCGCGGGCGGCGGCCACGGTGGGCCCGCCACCGCTGTTTTGGGTGTCGCCCTTGGCCACCGTGCGCATACCGTTCGAGCCGGTCTCCGAGGAGCCGATGGCATCGATGATCATGAGGTTTGGGAACGCTTCGAGGTACTGATCCTTCACGGTGGGGGAGAAGATGGCGGCGGTAGAAGCGAGGACAAACATCGATGAGAGGTCGAGGGAGCGGGGACCACCCATCGCGGTCAGGGCCTCGATCATCGGTCGAGCCATCGCATCGCCGGTGATCGCCACCGTGTTGATGCCCTCTCGTTCGATCGTGCGCCATACCTCGGTGGGGTCGAACCGCTTGAGCATCACGACGAAGTTGCCCTCAAAGGCAAAGCGCAGGAATCCCCACTGGGCCGCACCGTGCATCAACGGCGGCAGGTTGAGGGATCGCAGCGGGCTCTCTACCGTTTTGGCTTTCTCAGCCAGGGTCCACTCGCTGTCTACGCGCTCGTTGGTGTAGGCGTCGATCCCACCGCCGAGGGCGAAGAACACATCCTCATGGCGCCAGACCACCCCTTTGGGCATGCCGGTGGTGCCACCGGTGTAGATGATGTACCGATCGTCGTCGGAGCGCGGTGCAAAATCACGGTCCGGGGAGCCCGTCGCCATTGCGTCCTCGAAGGAAACCGACCCGAGAGCGGTGAGGGCGGACGAGGGGGCGGGGTTGTCATCGTCGATGTGGATGAGATGTTCGAGAAGCGGTAGTGACTGGCGCACGGCCTGAAGGCGAGGGGCAAAGCTCTGGTCGTAGACCACGGCCTTGAAATCGGCGTTGTCGAAGAGATACGCCAACTCATCTTCGACGTATCGGTAGTTCACATTCACCGGCACCGCCCGGATTTTGTACGCCGCTAGGGCGACCTCGATCCATTCGATGCTGTTGGAGCCGTACACGCCGATGTGGTCGCCTGGGCCAATGCCCTGGGCCATGAGGTGGTGGGCGAGTTGATTGGCTCGGCCCTCAAGTTGTGCGTAGGTACGCCGCTGTTCCCCCACGACCAAGACTTCCCGATCGGCCACCGAATCCACGGTGTGCTCAAAGAGGTCAGCGATGTTGTAGGCCATAGTTCCTCAGGTTAGGTCTGTGGGTACTTCCTCGCCCAAGTTGCATCGGCGAGCCTAGGCATCGGTAGCCGGTAGGGCCGCGGGCGGCGGTCAGTCCCAGGGTTTGGTCGCCCTTTCGGCCGTCGTGACGTGGCCGGCCCGAACTCAAGCGGAGCGAGCCCGGCGGGGTTTCGAAACGGCGGGCCGGGGTTCGATAGCGGCGAGAAGTTCCGCCATGGCCGCCTCCACATGGCTGACCAGAGACCAGACATCAGGGACGAGTTCGCGGCACACCATGAAGCCGATGTCCACGTTGTCCATGTAAGAAAGCACGGTGATGTTGAGCCCAGCTCCCTCCATCACCGGCCCCATCGGCAGCGTGTATTCAAGTTGTGCCCCCGCGTAGTAGAGCGGAAACGGTGGTCCGGGAACGTTGGAGATCACCACGTTGTGAATGGGACGATGGCGGTCGCTCAGATTCATTCCGGAATAAAGCCGGGCGGCGAGGGCAAAGGTGGTGGGGGCGGCATGCTCGGCCCAGTCCTGGAGCAGATTGGCCCCAATGACGTTGTGATCGTCCTTTGCCCCCTTCGTGGTGGAATGGATGACCTGGAGGCGTTCGAGGGGATCGGCAACATCGGTGGCCAGCGTGGTGAACATGGCCGAGACTTTGTTGTTGATTTCTCCGGCCTCATCGTCGCGGCGGACCGAAACCGGACACACCGCCACCAGTGCGGCGTCGGGTAGGGCGTCTTGGGCCAGGAGGTAGCGCCGTAGCGTGCCTCCCATCAGCCCAAGCACCACGTCGTTCACCGTGCAGCCGGCTGCGTTTTTGATCCGCTTCACATCATCGAGTTTCACCCGGGTGAAACTCATCCGTCGGTGGGGGGTGATCGACCGGTTCCAGGGCGTAGGGGGCGCCGTGAGGGGTACGGCCCCCACCACCGTGTCGTTGTCGCGGTGGCGCGCCACCAACGTATTCAGGGAGCGGACGGTGGATCCCAGCAGCGGCAGGAGGCGTGTCTGACGGCGTACTCGCGAGGAAAGGGCATGGCTCATCATCTCGAGATCGGAGGGGATCATCTCGGGTTGGCGCGTCTCGGGTGGGTCGAGTTGACGGCCGCCGGGCTCCACATCGAACAGGTTGACCATCAACTCGGCACCGGACACGCCGTCAACCGCGCAGTGATGCATCTTGGTGACTATGCCGATGTTGCCATCGGCGAGGTTCTCCACCACGTAGAGCTCCCACAGGGGTCGGCTGCGGTCGAGCGGCGTGCTGGCGATCTGCGCGGCGACCTCGGCCAACTCCTCGTGCCCGCCCGGGGCTGGCGCTCCGATCCGTCGAACGTGGTAATCCAGATCAAAGTTGGGGTCCTCCACCCAGATCGGATGGTTGAGTCGGAACGGCACCGTCACGAGCCGACGGCGAAACGGCGGGACGAGGTGTAGGCGCGAAGCGATGAAGTCCTTGATCTTGTTGAACTCGTAGCCACCGGGCATTGTGGACGGGTCGAAGATGGCCGTCATCGCAACGTGCATGTGCATGCTGGGTGTTTCAAAGTACAAAAAGGAGGCGTCCAGGCCGGATAGTCGTTCCATCCCTCCAGTATCGGTCACCGGCGCCGGCTTCGCCCAGGTAGCCCGCAACGGGCACAATGGGGACATGGTGTGGGTCTTCTTAGCGGTGAGCGTGCTGGGCCTCCTGCACGCCATCAACGGACTGTTCCCCCGCAAAGCACTCACCCCCTTTGCCTTGGGGAGCTTCATGGCGGCGTGGCTCACCAATGAACTGGTGTGGCATCACCTGTTCATGGGTCTGTTGTGGACGGCGTTGTTCGTGTCGCTTGGGGTAGTTGGATCGCCGGTCGGCCTGGTGGCGCTGGCCATCATGGCGGTCGCCGAAGGGTTGCTCCTCTACAGCGCCCGCATCGGCCATCGCACCGCCGCCGTGATGCAGGAGGCGCTGGCGCCCATCGGACCGCCCCCGGTGGGCCCGAGGTTCCCCCGCCTGCACCTCGTGTTCCCGTTCCTGGTGGGTCGTCGCCGGGGTCTGCAGAAGCAGCGTGACGTGCCCTACGCGGTGGCGGCGGGCCGCACGCTCAAACTGGACGCCACCATTCCCTCGGCTCCGGTGCCGGGGGGCGGCACCCGTCGGCCCGCGCTTATCCAGATCCACGGTGGTGGGTGGGTCATCGGCGACAAACGGGAGCAGGGCCTTCCCCTGCTCACCCACATGGCGGCGCAGGGCTGGGTCGGGTTCAACGTGAACTACCGATTGAGTCCGGCGGCCACTTTTCCTGATCATCTCGTCGACCTGAAAGCGGCGTTGGCGTGGATTCGCCAACATGCTGATGCGTACAACATCGATCCGGACTTCATCTGTGTGACGGGTGGGTCGGCCGGCGGGCATCTCACCGCCCTGATGGGCCTCACGGCCGGAGATCCTCGGTTCCAACCCGGCTTTGAGGATGCGGATACCTCCGTGGCCGCCGCCGTGCCGTTTTACGGGATCTACGACTTCACCCCCGACGGCACCTTCGGATCCCATGCTGAGATGTACCGTCGGTTCCTCGAACCCATTGTGATGAAGGCATTTGTGGCCGATGAGCCCCGGCGTTTCGAAGAGGCCTCGCCGGTGCACCATCTATCGGAGTCGGCTCCGGCTTTCTTGGTGGTTCACGGCGATCACGACACGCTGGCGCCGGTCGAAGACGCCCGCATCTTCGTGGAGAGGCTCCGGGCCGTCTCAACGCAGCCGGTTCTCTACGCCGAACTCCCCGGAGCCGAGCATGCCTTTGAGGTATTCCCCTCCGAGCGCACCGCACGCACGGTGGAGGGAGTGGCCCAGTTCCTCTCCGATCGGTGGGAGCGCCGTCACGCCCCGCAGGAGGCAGGGTTGCACGCTGACGCGCCCGCCCTGGTGGAGTGATCACGGGTGCTGCCCCCGATGAAGCCAACCCACTAGAACCTGTTCTAGTCTGAGATGGTGGATTTTGACGATACGGCGGAGGAAGCGGCGATTCGGGCCGAGGCGAGGCAGTGGTTGGAGACTGCCGCCATCCCCAAAGGCCACCCCGAGGATTTCTCGGCCGGGATGTGGTCGGCGGAGTATTCCGAGAGCGTCTATGTAGAGCGTTGCCGGGCTTGGCAGCGGGTGCTCCAGCAGGGAGGGTGGGCAGGGATTACCTGGCCCACCGAGTTCGGAGGTCGGGGCGGTCGCCCCATCGAAGCCGCCATCTTCAACCAAGAGCAGGCCCGCTTCGGCGTATCCAACGGCGTGTTCGCCATCGCCATCGGCATGGTCGGTCCCACCCTCCTCGCGCACGGGACCGACGAGCAGAAGCGTCGATTTCTCCCGCCGATGTTGCGCGGCGACGAGGTGTGGTGCCAACTTTTTAGCGAGACTGAGGCCGGTTCCGACCTGGCCAACCTCGCCACCCGAGCCACCCGCGACGGCGATGAGTGGGTGGTGACGGGGCGAAAAGTATGGACCTCGGCGGCCCACCGGGCCGAGTGGGGAATCCTTTTGGCCCGCACCGATACGGCGGCGCCCAAGCACCGCGGGATCACGTATTTCCTGGTGGCGATGACGTCCCCGGGGGTGGAGATTCGCCCGCTGCGCGAAATGACCGGCGATTCGCACTTCAGTGAGGTGTTGCTCGACGAGGTGCGCATTCCCGCCACTCAGGTGATCGGTGAGGTGGGGGAGGGGTGGTCGGTGGCGCGCACCACGCTGGCCAGCGAGCGCAGTGCCATTGCCGGAGGATCGGGGGGAGCGGACCCGCCCGGGTTGATTGCCCTGGCCCAGCAGTGGGGTCGGGCTCAGGATCCGTTGGTGCGCCAGATGGTGGCGGAGACGCACCTGCGCGGTGAGGTGCTGCGCTTCTTGCGCTTGCGGGCGCAGACGGCGCTTTCCCACAACGTGCGCCCCGGGGCGGAAAGTTCAGTGATGAAACTCGCCTACGGGCGCTTCATGGTGCAGATGACCACAACCGCGCTGCACATCCAGGGAGCCACCGCCATGCTGTCGGACCCGGCGTTGTTGCCCCGCGGCGGGGTGTGGACCACCAAGTTCCTCCATTCGCCCTCGCTCCGGATTGCCGGCGGGTCAGATCAGATCCAGGGCAACATCATCGGCGAGCGGGTGCTGGGGCTCCCGGTGGAGGCGCGCCCCGACAAAGACACCCCATTTCGGGATCTCCCCAAGGCTCGTCGGTAGATTCGGACCATGGCAATTGCCGCGGAAGCGCTTACCCAGAGCCAGGCGGCCCGTCGTCAACGCGTGTTGCTAGCGGCTCTCGAACTGGGAGCGCAGGGGGGCTATGACGCCGTACAGATGCGCGATGTCGCCGGCCTGGCGGAGGTGGCCCTCGGCACGATCTACCGGTATTTCCCCTCCAAAGATGCTCTGCTGGCGGCCGCCATGGTGGAATGGATGGAAGACCTCGAACGTCGGGTCACTGCCCGTGCCCCAGAGGGCGACACCATCGCCGAGCGGGTGTACGACGTACTGCGCCGGGCCGTGGCCACGATGGAGCGTCAGCCGAAATTAGCGGAAGCCGTGGTGAGGGCGCTGACCTCGGAGGATCGCGTCGCCGATGGTGCGGCGGGGGCCACCAGTGAGGTGATGCAGCGTGTCATGTTGCGCGCCTTCCCTGAGGGAACCGACCCCCATACTGAGGCGAACATCGCCCGAGTGCTCGGGCACGTTTGGTTTTCCTGTCTGGTGGCCTGGACCAGTGGGGTGGGCGACCTGGTGTGGGTGGGCGAGGAACTACACACCGCCTGCCACCTGCTCTGCGATCATCTCGGCTGAGACGGATCAGATCGCTCGATCCTGACCCTCCCAGTATGGATCGCGGAGCTGGCGCTTCAAGAGCTTTCCGGTTGGCTCCCGGGGGAGTTGGTCAATGAAGTCGATCGACCGCGGCCACTTGAATCTGGCGAGCCGCCCGTCGAGGTGCGCCATGATCGATGCCGCCAGTTCGTCGTTGGGTGCTTGCCCCGCCACTGGTTCGATCACGGCTTTGATCTGCTCGCCCATGTCGTCGTCGGGGATGCCGAAGACCGCCACATCGCCCACCCCCGGGTGAGCGAGGATCTCGCCTTCAATTTCAGCGGGATAGATGTTGACGCCTCCCGCGATGATCATGTCGCTCTTGCGGTCGCAGAGGAACAGGAACCCGTCGGCGTTCAGGTAGCCCACATCGCCGACGGTGAAGAACCCCTCGGCGTCGTGGGTCTCGTCGGTCTTGGACTTGTCACCCTTGTATTCGAAGTCCTGCCCGCCCATCTTCATCCAGATGGTTCCCGGGACGTCCGGACCCACCGGTAGGCGGTCGTCGTCGGTGATCTTCAGTTCCGAGATGGGCCATGGACTGCCCACCGTGCCTGGGTACTTCAGCCAGTCGGCCGGGGTAGCGGTGGTGCCCCCGCCTTCGGTGGCGCCGTAGTACTCCCAGATGACCGGACCCCACCAGTCGAGCATCTTTTGTTTCACATCGATCGGGCACGGGGCGGCGGCATGGATCGCCCACCGCATCGAGGAGACGTCGTACTGGCTTTTCACGTCCTCGGGCAGCAAGAGCATCCGGTGGAACTGGGTGGGGACCATGTGGGTGTGGGTGACCGAGTGGCGCTCGATTTGGGCCAGCGCCTCGGCGGGATCCCATTTGTCCATGAAGACGACGCGGTGGCCGCTGTGGAGGGCATTCCCGGCGAAGGTAGTGACGGCTGTGTGGTAGTTGGGCGAGGTGCAAAGGTGCACCTGATCCTCACGGTGAGGGATCCCAAAGAGCGTAAAGAAGCCGGTGAACAACTCGGCCATGATGTCGGGGTCGGCATCATGGAGGCTGCGCTTCACCCCTTTGGGCCGCCCGGTGGTGCCCGAGGTGTAGTGCATGGCCGCCCCCGCCAAGCGGTTCTCGGGGAGGGTGTCGGGCTGGCTGGCGAGAGCCAGTTCGGCATCCTGGAACCCGTCGATCGATCCATGGGCGAGACGGCTGCCGGGGGGGAGGTCGGCGGCGTTGGCCGCCGCCGCGATCACCTCGGCGTAACGCTCGTGGGAGACGATGGCTTTGGCCCCGCAGTCCTGCAGGATGTAGGCGATTTCGGGCGGCGAGAGCCGGTAGTTGATCGGTACGTAGTACCAGCCGGCTTGCAGGGCGGCGAGGTACACCTCGATGGGGAGCACCCCGTTGGGCAGGATTGCCGCCACGGAATCACCCGGCTCAAGGCCCAACGACCGTAGGAGATGCACGTACTGGTTGGCGCGGGCGAGGAGGTCTCCGGCGGCGTATTCGGTGCCGTCGGGATCAACCACGGCGACAAAGTTCGGCTCGGCCTGGGCGTACTTGTAAAAACCTGACATGGTGCGTTGCTCCCCCGGTTTCCCATTCGATGGATCCCCAGACTAGAACGTGTTCCAGTGTCGGCTGCAACCGGCGCATTCGATCCGCCACGATCGTGTGGCTTGCTCTGGAGGGGGATATATGCGTGCTGCTCTGCTCCGCAATATCGGCGACACCCAACTTGAGATGCGCGACGACATTGAGCTGACGGCGGTGGGGCCGGGGGAAGTACGGGTCAAGATCGCCGCCACTGGTGTCTGCCACTCCGATCTGTCCGTGATGAACGGCACGATCCCGCAGCCGGCGCCGTGCGTGCTCGGCCACGAGGGGGCGGGCATCATCGCCGAGGTAGGCGAGGGCGTTACCACCGTCGCGGTGGGTGACCACGTGATCATCGCCTGGAGCCCTCCGTGTGGGGAGTGCGCGTACTGCGGTCCGCGTCATCAGCCCAACCTGTGCTTCAACATTCAGATGGTGATGGGCGGTACGCCGCACTTCACCCTTGATGGCGCCCCCGTGGCGGGGATGGCCGGGGCGGGCACCTTCGCCGAGGAGATGATCATCCCGCATCAGGGCGTGGTAAAGATCGACGACGACATTCCGTTGGAGATCGGCAGCCTGGTGGGGTGCGGCGTGATGACCGGTGTGGGGGCGGTGCTCAACACAGCCAAGGTCACGGCGGGGTCGTCGGTGGTGGTCTTCGGCTGCGGTGGCGTGGGGATCTCCTGCATCATGGGGGCCAAGGTGGCGGGTGCCTCGGTCATCGTGGCGGTGGATCTGAACGACGGGAAGCTCGAGGATGCCAAGCGGTTCGGCGCCACCCATGCGTGCAAGCCCGAGGAACTTGAGAGCCTCAAGGCCAGTCTCACCGGTGGCGAGGGATTCGACTACGCCTTCGAGGCCATCGGTCTGGCCAGCACCATGCGGGCCAGTTACGACAACGCCCGACGAGGCGGCACGGCCTGCATCGTGGGGGTGGGCAAACTCGACGAGTTCGTCAACTTCTCCGCCTTCGAACTGTTCTTCTCGGAGAAGGTTCTGGTGGGCAGCTACTACGGATCCGCCGACGTCCGCACCGATTTCCACAAGCTCCTGGGCCTGTGGCGAGATGGTTCACTCGACCTCGACGGCATGATCACCCGACGCATCAAGCTCGACGACATCAACGAGGCCTTCGAAGCCATGCAGCGCGGCGAAGTCATCCGCCAGGTCATCTCCTTCTAAGATGAGCGACGACCCCGTGGTGCTCAGCGCCCCCCTCATCATCGAATACCCCTTTTCACGCACCACGGGTCCAGTCATCGGCGCCTTTCTGACCGGCCTGCGCGAGAAGGTCCTCTTGGGGATCAAGGGGTCTGACGGCACCGTGATCGTGCCGCCCACCGAATACGACAGTTTCACCGGCGATGACCTCACCGAATTGGTGGAGGTAGGCCCGGGGGGCGAGGTGCTGACCTGGGCGTGGGTACGAGAGCCCATGGCGAAACACCCGCTGTCGCACCCCTTCGCCTGGGCGCTGGTGAAGCCCGACGGCGCCGACGTCGGATTCCTTCAGGTCGTCGATGCTGGCTCGCCCGAGGCCATGGCCACGGGCATGCGGGTGCGGCCGCGTTGGGCGGCGGAGCGAGAGGGCTCGATCCACGATCTGGCGTGCTGGGAGCCCGACGTCTAATGGCCGAGATTCGCCTCCCCGCTGCCCTCGAGGGCAAGGAACTGGTGCGCTCGGTGCGCACCCCGGCCCGCATGGATTTCCTCTACACCGCCGGCGAGGCCACCACCCGGTTCCTCACGGGCATCTCCGAGGGCAAGATCCTCGGGGAACGGGCGCCGGGGGGGAAGGTGTACGTGCCCTCCCGGGGAGCCGATCCACAACTCGGGGTGCCCACCACCGAACCAGTAGAGCTACCCCATGTGGGCACGCTGGTCAGTTTTTGTGTGGTGAACGTGGCGTTTTACGGCCAGGGAATGGAGATCCCCTACACCTCCGGTCTGATCTTGCTAGACGGATCAGACCTACCTCTCATGCATCTCATCCAGGAGTGCCCGGTGGAGGATGTGCGCATCGGCATGCGGGTGGAAGCGGTGTGGGTCGAGGCCCACGAGTTGGCCCCCAACCTTGAGAGCATCCGTTACTTCCGCCCCAACGGCGAGCCCGATGTGGTGGTTACCCAGCCCGGGGCGGGGGTGACCTGGTGATCGACGTGGCGGTCATCGCCTTCGCCCAGATGCCGAACGTTCGCGCCGAAACGGTGCGTAATGAGGTTGAGATGCTGATGCCGGTCATCGCCGATGTGCGGGCGAAGGCGGGTCTCACCCAGGCCGACATCGGCTTCACCTGTTCGGGTTCAACCGACTATCTCTCCGGTCAGGCGTTCAGTTTTGTGTCCACCCTCGACGGGGTGGCCCCGTGGCCTCCGATTCAGGAAAGCCACGTGGAGATGGACGGGGCCTGGGCGCTGTATGAGGCCTGGGTGAAACTCCAACTAGGCGACGTGGAAACGGCCCTCGTCTACTGCTACAGCAAGTCTGCCCCGGGCCCCCTGCATGAGGTGCTGTCGCGACAACTCGATCCGTACCATGTGGCCCCCCTGTGGCCCGATGCGATCAGCCTGGCCGCTCTGCAGGCCCGGATGCTGGTGGAGGCGGGCAAGGCGACGGAAGCCGATTTCGCGGAGGTGGCCTCCCGCAGCAGGCGTAACGCCCTCACGAATCCCAATGCCCAATTGGCCTGGGATACAGCGGTGGCGGATCTGCTGGCGGAGCCGTGCCTCGTGGATCCTCTTCGCCGTAGCGACTGCCCGCCGATCACCGACGGTGCCTGTGCGGTCATTCTCGCTTCGGGGGATCGTGCTCGCGCCCTGCGTCAACGACCGGCCTGGATTCGCGGTATCGACCATCGCATCGAACCAATGGCACTGGGGCTGCGCGACCTCACGGTGTCGCACTCCACTCGCACCGCGGCCGAGCGGGCCGGGGTGGGCAACGCGCCGGTGGACGTGGCGGAGTTGCATGCTCCCTTCGCCCCGCAGGAACTGATCCTGCGGGAGTCGCTGGGGTTGGCCGATCACGCCAACGTGAACCCCTCCGGCGGCCCTCTGGCCGCCAACCCGGTGATGGTGGCCGGCCTCACCCGTATCGGGGAGGTGGCGCAGCGCATCATGGATGGCACCGCCACTCGGGGGGTGGCCCACGCCACCTCGGGCCCCTGTCTCCAGCAGAATCTGGTCGCCGTGCTCGAAGGGGAGGACTGACCCACATGCCCAAGGAACTGGTGGCCGTGGTGGGGGTGGGCCAGACGAAGCACCAGGCCACTCGCGGTGATGTATCCATGGCCGGTCTCGTGCGGGAGGCGGCCACTCGAGCCCTCGCCGACGCCGAGATGACCTGGTCAGACATCGACGCCGTGGTGGTGGGCAAGGCCCCCGATTTCTTCGAGGGGGTGATGATGCCGGAGTTGTATCT
>CAMDIH010000063.1 GCA_945898515.1 Candidatus Neomicrothrix parvicella RN1
GTCGGCGATCGGATCGAAGGTGAGGTCGTACGCGTATTCGACCCCACTGGTGCCGGTGATCTCTACCCGTAGCGCCAAACCGCCCGGATCGTCCTCGGCCTCTCGCAATTCCAAAATGCGTTCGACCGCCTCGGGTGTAACGGTGAATACCACCAAATCGGTGGGTGTAGTGGCGTCGACCATGGGAGCAGGCTAACGAATGGAGTCGTGACCAACACATCTGCCACCTCTGCCACCGTTCCCAACGAGGGTCACGGGCCCGTCGTGCTCTACGACGTGACCGACCAGATCGCCACCATCACCCTCAATCGGCCCCACCGGCGCAACGCCATCTCTATGGGCATGCTCGATCTTCTCGGCCAACACTTCAGCGCCGCCGAGGCCGACCCGGAGGTACGGGTGGTGATCCTCACAGGCGCCGGTAAAGGGTTCTGCGCCGGCCTCGACATCAAAGACGCCAGGGCCGGTACCGGCATCGGTGGAGGCGGCGGACCCAGTGGCCCCCTGCAGACCCGCAACCTGCCCACGGTGATCCTGCAGGAGATGGATACCCCGGTGATCGCAGCGCTCAACGGTGCCGCCGCTGGCTACGGGCTCGATCTGGCCCTCGGTGCCGACCTGCGGCTGATCGCCAACAGCGCCAAAATCCTGCCGGGCTTCGCCAAGCGAGGCATCGTGCCCGAGTCGGGTGGCACCTGGTACCTGCCCCGTTTGCTCGGATGGGCCAAGGCCGCCGAGATCTCGTATCTCGGGCGCGATCTCAGCGCGGCCGAGGCGGAGCGGATCGGCCTGGTGAATCGGGCGGTGCCCGACGCCGAACTTCTCCCACTGGCCCACGAATGGGCCGGGGAGATTGCCGCCAATGCCCCGCTGGCTATCCAGGCAATGAAGCGCTTGTTCCGTCACGGCCAGACCGAGGACTTCGCCAGCCACAGCCATCACGTGCTGCTTCAGACGATGCTGCTGTTCGCCACGAAGGACTTTCAGGAGGGCATCACCAGTTTCGCGGAGCAGCGCCCGCCGCTATTTCGGGGCCACTGACCCCTAGCCTGGGGGCATGTTGGCGTCGTCTAGGCACTCAATCGGCCAGGTCTTCGTCTTCATTCTTCGCGGGGCCAAACGCACGGCGGTGTTGGTAATCGGTGTGGCCCTGGTGGTGGGCGGCGCCATCATGCTCGTCCTGCCGGGGCCTGGCCTGCTGGCGATGTTGGCCGGTCTGGCGGTGTTGGCTACCGAATTCCTGTGGGCGCAACACCTTCTCGAGGCGATGAAGAACCGGGCGGGGGAGGCCCGGGATGCCGCCAGGAGGAGTTGGCCAACCCGGCACCGGTGACACTCCGGACCACCCCCTCCCCCTTATTGAGCACGCTAAGCGTTTCTTCTGAGTGCATATCGCCCATAAATGGGCCAAACGACTCTAGTGGTCACCACTATAAGTGGTCATAGTGGTTCCTAGAGAACGGATACCGGAGGGAGTCACTCGGCTTGATGCCGAACGGCAACCACAGCAGGTTTCGGCCGAGTCCCGGCGGGCGGGGCTCGGCCGTATCCGTTATCCCGGCCTTCCCGCTACCGGGACTCGAGTTCCTCGCTCACTTCGAGCCATCGCTGCTCGGCCGTCGCCACGCTCTCCTGCACAACCGCCAACTCTGCCCCCAGCGACGCCAGGGCCACGTGGTCGTGGGCGCGGGCGGCCTCCCCCACCGCGACCTCAAGACGGACCCGGGCCCGATCCAAACGGGCCAGTTCCTTCTCATCGTCACGTAGAAGCGCTCGCAGCGTGGCGTGGGAGCGACCCGCTTTCGCCTTGGCCGGACGCGACGACGGCGCAGGATCCGGTGCCGGCGACGACGCCGTCGTCGTGACCGACGGGGCGCTGCGTCCCCCCCCTCGGGTCCGGCGCTGCGCGTCCCAGGCGGCGTACCCGCCGGGCCGCCGGCCGGCCCCCCCGGCACCGTCGAGCACCACCACGTCGGCCACGGTGCGCTCGAGGAACGCCCGATCATGGCTGATCACGATGAGAGCGCCAGGCCAATCTTCGAGAAAGTCCTCCAGGGCGCGCAGGGTATCGAGATCGAGATCGTTGGTGGGCTCGTCGAGCACCAGCACATTTGGTTTCTGGGCCAACGCCAGCAGAAGTTGCACGCGCCGGCGCTCGCCGCCCGACAGCAACCCGATCGGTGCCCATTGGGCGTCGTCTTCAAACCAGAACGCTTCCAACAGTCGAGCATCACTCCAGTCCGGCTGGCGTGGTCCGGCCACCGCTTCGCGCACTCGCTGGGTCAGGTCGAGCGATGCACCGACCTGGTCGTAGACAGCCATTCGCACCGTAGAGCCCTGCACCACCCGACCCTCGCGTGGCTCACGGCGACCGGCGAGCACCTCCGCCAGCGTGGACTTACCGGCCCCATTGGGACCCACGATGCCGAGCCGTTCCCGCGGGTCGAGCGCCAACTCCAGGCCTCGGAACAGCCAACGATCGCCGTAGCCGTCACCCACCCCATGGAGCTCAACCACCTGGTCGCCCAGACGCGGTGTGTCGAAGTGCAAGGGAAGATCCCCCGGGCGGGCCGCCGCTTCGGGACGAGCCGAGACCAAAGCCGTAGCGGCGGCCACCCGCGCCTGGGGTTTACTCGTGCGGGCCGGAGCACCCCGTCGGAGCCAGGCCAGTTCCGCCCGTGCCAGATTCCGCCGTTTCGTCTCGGCCCCTTCAGACTGCAGGGCCCGCTGGGCGCGCCCATCGAGCCAACCTTGATAGCCACCGGCATGCACGAAGGCCTTCCCGCGATCAAGTTCCAACACGCTGGTGGTAACCCGGTCGAGGACATGCCGATCGTGGGTGACGAGCAATAAGCCTCCGGGGAAGCGCGCCAACCACTCCTCCAACCAGGCGATGCCGTCGAGATCGAGGTGGTTGGTGGGCTCGTCGAGGATGAGCAGATCGCCCTCGTCGGCCTGCCCACGCGCACCGCCCACCGCCAGCAGGGCACGGGCCAGCGATACCCGCTTTACCTGCCCTCCGGAGAGCGTAGACACATCCACCTCCAGCGCGTCCACCATGCCAAGCCGGTCGAGAATCGAGGCAGCCTCCCAGCCCGAACCCACGGCCTCCCCCACCGTGCCGAGCGGAAGCGGGGCATCCTGGTCGAGCACCGAGACACGCGCCCCTCGGCCCCGCCGCACCGTGCCCGCTTCGGGTTCCCGGGTTCCGGCCAGCACCTTGAGCAACGTGGACTTGCCGCCCCCGTTGATCCCGACCACGCCGAGTCGATCGCCAGAGGACACCGTCACCGAGAGCCCGTCGAACAGCGCCTTGCCGGGTCGGCTCACGGCCACGCCGGTCGCATCGACGAGAATCACTTTTTTATTCTCGCAGACCATGCCCCGCCCGCCCCCTTCGCGCCACGGTCCCCCGGCGCGCCGTTGCGGATCGCTACGGTCCTCGGGTGTCACACGACGGGATCCTGTCCGACCCCATCGATCTCAACGGCCCTCGCCGACGCGCCGTCACGTACCAAAGCGTGGACGCACGACCGGGCCTCGTGGTGGAGCACCGCGCTAGTGGCGTGGTGGGATCTATCCAGAGCTTCAACGACCAGATGGTGACGCTGCGGGATCGCCACGGCCATGACCGGCCGCTGCGCACCCAGCCCGGCGGCTTTCTCATCGACGGAACCCCCTGCACGCTCGTCGCCCCCCCTCGGCCCCGGGCTCCGGCCACCGCCCGCACGGCGTCGGGATCCATCCACCACGGAGCCACCCCGGCGCGAGTGGCCCGGGCCAGCCGCATCCTCGTGGAAGGAATCCACGATGCCGAACTAGTGGAAAAAGTATGGGGCGACGACCTCCGCGAGGTAGGCGTAGTGGTTGAACGACTCGACGGTATGGACGACCTCGCCGCCGTGATCGCCCACCATCGACCCGGGCCGGGGCAACGCATTGGAGTGCTCCTCGACCACCTCGTCGCTGGTTCCAAAGAGAGCCGCTCGGCGGCAGAGGTCCGTCATCCCCATGTGCTCGTTACCGGAACACCCTTCGTAGATGTCTGGGCCGCCATACGGCCCGAGGTGGCCGGCATCCCCGCGTGGCCCACCGTAGCGAAGGGCACTGATTGGAAAACCGGCGTGCTGGCAGCCCTGGGCCGCCCCCAGTCCTCCGGGGAGTTCTGGCGCCATCTGCTCGGCCAGGTCCAGACCTACGCCGACCTTGACCCCACACTGGTGGGCGCGATGGAGCAACTCATCGACTTCGTGACCAGCGATCACCAGGACGGCGAAGTTCCCTGAGACCTACTCAACCCCGGCGGATGCGGCCCCGCAGCGCCGCAAAACACAGCGACATGCTGAACACTCCCACGATGGCGATAGCGGCGAGGGCCTGACCAAGCGTGGCCCACACCCATCCCTCGGTCTCGAGGGAGCGCAGACCGGCAAGCACATAGGTCACCGGGTTGTACCCCGCCACCGTGTCGAGCCATCCCGTCAGCGCCTCCCGCGGCAGCATCGAGGTGGTGAGAAAGGCAAACGGGAAGAAGATGATGAAGCTCGAGGCCACGGCCTGAGGGTTGCCGGTCTTGAGAGCGATGGCGTAGGGGAACCCAGTGAACACCAGACCCCAGAGCCCTGCCATCACGATGAACACCAAAATTCCCAAGAAGCCGGTTTCGAAGCGGACACCCACCACCGAACCCAGGATCAGCACCGGGATACACAAGGCGCACACCAGGGCGAAGTCGGACACCATCAAACCCAGCAGCAGCGACAGCCGCCGCACCGGGGTGAGCACCAGCCGATCGAAGTAACCACCCTGGATGTCGGTAACCAGCGTGCTGGCCCTCGACACCCCGGTCACCGCGAAGATGATCGCCACGGGAAGTTGGAAGGCCTTGTAATCGAAGCCGGGAATACCCTGCTCGCTGAAGTCCTGCAGGGCTCCAACATTCACGATGAAGAAGAACAGCGGGATAAACAGCGCGGGGATAATGGCGGCGGGCTCGCGCGAGATACCGCGCAACGCCCGGCCGGCCACGCTGGCGGTGTCCACAACGAAGCCCGCCTTGCGCGCCTTGATGACATAGGTGGGTTGCGGCGCATCGGGCGGCGTGAGCACCGTCACTGGATTTCGTCCTCGCTGTCGGCATCGGCCACGCCGATGCGGTTACCGGTGATCTCAAGAAACACATCGTCAAGAGTGGGGGTGCGCAACGTGAGTTCCTTCACCTTCACCCCGCTGGCGCTGAGAGCCACCGCTACCGGGCTCACGATGGCGGCACCGTCCGCGGCGCCAACGGTGAGTTCATCGCCGTGCATGTCAGAGGAGGTCACACCTTCCACTGACGCCACCGCCGACTTGGCCAGGGACGCGTCGCCCTCGATACGAACCACGATCACGTCATCGCCGATGGAGCGTTTCAACGCCTCCGGGGTTCCCTCGGCCACGATTTTTCCCGCCGCAATGATCCCCACCCGGTCGGCCAACTCGTCGGCCTCCTCGAGATACTGAGTGGTGAGAAAGATCGTCATGCCCAACTCGTCGTTGAGCCGACGCACCTCCTCCCACACCTTGATCCGGCTCACCGGATCGAGGCCCGTGGTGGGTTCGTCGAGAAAGAGGACCTCAGGGTTGTGCACGAGGGCCGCTGCGAGGTCCAGTCGACGTTTCATGCCGCCGGAATAGGTGCCGATGCGTCGATTGAGAGCGTCGCCGATGTCTACCAACGTGCTGAGTTCATCGAGTCTTGCCGCCACATCAGCCTTGTTCAGCCCGTAGAGCCGACCCTGGAGGCGAAGGAGTTCCATCCCCGTCTGCTGGGGGTCAAGGGCCGCATCCTGCAAAGCCACCCCGATGCGGAAGCGCACCTCCTCGGGTTCTGTCTCGACGTCGAAGCCCGCCACCGTGGCCGACCCGCCGTTGGGGGCCAGGAGGGTGCAGAGCACGCGCACGGCGGTGGACTTACCCGCACCGTTGGGGCCGAGGAACCCGTAGATCTCACCGGCCCGGACGTCCAGATCCACGCCGTCCACGGCCGTGAACTCGCCAAAGCGACGCACGAGGCCGGTGGCCTGGATGGCTGCGGAAGAACCAGGGGCGGGGATCATCCCGATGGACGCTATCGGCAAGCGGTGGCGATTAGACCCGGCGCGTCCGCTCCCGGCGGCGGCGGAAACGAGCGGAGTGCAACTCACCGGTTACCGTTCCCGTCATGTCCGAAACCTCCTCCAGTGAGCCCGTCACCTGCACAATCGACGACGGTGTGGCCGTCATGCGCATCGACGATGGCAAGGTCAATGTCGTGAGCCACCGAGTGATCGAACTGCTCCACGCCGGACTCGACCGCGCCCTGGCCGAAGCCACTGCCGTGGCGATCATCGGCCGCCCCGGAAAGCTCTCGGCGGGCTTCGATCTGGTCGAGATGACCGCCGGTGCCGCCCACGCCCAAGCGCTGGTGGGCGCCGGGGGCCGTCTCCTCATGCGCATCTACGGACACCCCCAGGCGGTCGTGGTGGGTGTCACCGGCCACGCTATCGCCGCCGGTGCCCTGCTCACCTTGTCCTGCGACACGCGCATCGGCAGTGACGGGCCGGCCAAAATTGGCCTCAACGAGACGGCTATCGGCATGGGGCTCCCCCAGTACGCCGTGGAGTTGGCCCAGGCGCGCCTATCTGCCGCTCATCTCATCCGCAGCGCCGTACAGGCCGAAATGTACGACAGCGCCGGAGCCGTTGCGGCCGGCTATCTCGACCGCCTGGTCCCCGCGGCCGACGTCGAGAGAGAGGCCATCGCCGAGGCCCGGCGGCTCGGTGCGTTCTCGGCGCGGGCCTACACCCACACGAAGCTCGCGTTGCATCAGGCGATGATTGACCGCGTCCTCGACCGGCTCGACGAGGACATGGCGGCCATGACCACCCCGCGAGTCTGAGCAGCCGCCTCTCCGACCACCGCCGGTCCTAGCATGATGCAGGTGGAGCGCAACCTCATCTCCGATCACGAACTGGGGCAGGAAGCCCTAGCCGCGGACCCTGACGTTGTCGTGCCCCACGATGCCGTGAGCCTGTGGACCTTGGCTCCCGCGACCCCACCGCCGGGCTCGCTGCCCGATTGGTACATGCCCCCATCGGCGGGCGGCCGCCGCCGCCATTCTGCGAGCCGACGCTGCGTCGTCTATCTCCTGGTGGCCACCCTGACGCTCATCAACGCCGCCGGACTCTGCAGCACGTATGGGTCCGTGGGCCTCGGCTAGCGGGTCACGGTGCGGTCGAGAATGCCCAGCGTGGCCCGCAGGGTGGATTCGGCAATGATCGGGAAGATGTCAGCTTGGCGCCATGCGTCGTCGATCTCAGACCAGTCGTAGTACGACGTCACCAGGGTGCCGTCGTCTCCCGCGGCGAGCGTGTAACCGTAAATGTGCCCGATTTGCGGTCGCAACTGGCCCAGAATCGTCCACGCGATCTCGCGATTCGCCTCGTAGGTCGTGATCGACACCGTCACGTCGTATTTTCCCATCGGGTGGTCGTTCAACGCCTCACGATCCATGTGCACCACGAAGGTGTCGGCTACCCCGGTTACCGGAACACCGGTGGCGGCCAGCAGCATGCCCGAGCTATCGATGGCCACGTGACCCTGAGGGTCCGATAGCAGCGCAAAGATGACCTCCGGGGAGGCGGCGATGCTCCGAGTCACTTCTAGTCGCTCGGTCGTCATGGCCCCATTGTGCCAGACCCATGGCGGGGCGCGACAGTGGGACGACCACCTCGGCCGTCCCACTGTGGAAATGCTTGTCGGTAACTAAGCCCGAGCGGGCGGAGTTACGCTTTGGGGATCAGCACACCATCGATGGCGTGGATCACGCCGTTGCTGGCTTCAACATCGGCTGTCACCACTTTGTAGGTGTTGCCGGAGGCATCGGTCACCGTGACGCCAGTATCCGATACGCCCACGGTGAGTTCCTCACCCTGGAGCGTGGTTACCTTCTGGCCATCGGTCAGATCCGCGGCCATCACCTTGCCGTCAACCACGTGGTAGGTGAGGACTCCAGTGAGGGCGTCCTTGTTGGCCGGCTCCAGAAGAGACTCGACCGTGCCCGCAGGCAAGGCTGCGAAGGCCTCGTTGGTGGGGGCAAAGACAGTAAAGGGACCGGGGCCGCTGAGCGTCTCGACCAAACCGGCTGCCTCGAGGGCGGCGACGAGCGTAGCGAAGTCCTCATTTCCGGCAGCCACATCCACAATCGTGCCAGTGTCCATGGGGGCTTCGGTGCTGGTGGTCGTGCTCGCTGCCTCGCTGGTGTCGTCGCTGCTGCATGCCGCGGCCGTGAGGCCAAGAGCCGCCACGATGCCGAGGACGATCACGCCACGGGGTATGGATGAGATTCGCATGTTGGTATTGCTCCTTGAACTAGGGGTACCACTATGTACGGAGCCGAACTCCTTTCGGATGATCCTGCTACCGATCTGCTCGCTCCCTACCCTTGCGAGGGAAGCGAGGGCGTCTCCCGGCTGAGATAGGCCGAGATGGCATCGAACGATACAGGAGTGGCGAAGTAGAAGCCCTGGGCGAGGTCACAGCCCATCTCCGTCAATCTCTGCCGCTGCTCGTCGTGCTCCACGCCCTCGGCGATGGTGGGTAGGCCCAACGTCTGGGCCATGCGGATGATGGCCTCAACGAGACCCGCCTGAGATACGTCGGCCGTGATGTCGTCCACGAAGGACTTGTCGATCTTGAGAATGTCCACCGGCAATCGCTGCAGGTACGCAAGCGACGAATATCCGGTTCCAAAGTCGTCGATGGCGATCCTCACGCCGATGTCGTGCAACTTGGTCAGGGTAGTGATGGCACTTTCGGTATCGACCATGATTTCGCTCTCAGTGATTTCGAGGATCAACTGGTCGGCACGGATGCCATTCGCCTCCAGGGAAGCGGTGACTCGGCTCGGCAATCCATCACCAATGAGTTGCCGGGACGACACGTTGACGCTGACGGCGAAGACCGGTCCCCCGAGGTCGGCCTGCTGCCAACCCCGCAGGTCGGCGAGCGCTTGGTCCAGGATTTGGTAACTGATGTCGGCGATGAGGCCCGTCTCTCGCGCCAACCCGAGGAACTCGGCCGGTTGGAGCTCACCGCGCACTGGATGCTGCCATCGCGCCAGTGCCTCGACCGCCACGATCCGCCCCGAGGCCAGCTCCACGATGGGTTGATACCGCGGCCTGAACTCCCCCTGATCAACCGCAATACGCAGGGCGGCATCTTTCTCCAAACGGCTTAGCGCTGTGGCGTGCATCGTTGGGATGAACATCTCGGAACGGCCCTTGCCATTGTGCTTGGCGGTGTACATGGCAAGGTCGGCGTTGCGCAGAATCCGATCGCCGGTTATCCCCGGCGTCGCGAAGGAGACACCGATGCTCACGCTCGCCGAAACCGATTGCGGCGTACCGTCATCGTTGGCCGACCTGACCGTAAAGACGCGTTTGAAGGCCCCCAGTATTCGATCGGCCAACAACTTGATCTCGGCTTCGCCCCCGGCATTCTCCACCAGCACAGCAAACTCGTCGCCGCCAATCCGGGCCACGGTATCCGCGGCCCGAACACACTGATCAAGGCGTTCGGTCACCCCGATCAGGAGGCGATCACCGGCGCCATGTCCAAGGCTGTCGTTGACCGTTTTAAAATCATCAATGTCGAGGAAGAGGACGGCCAGGCTGCCCTTCGCTCGATCCCAGCGCTTCAGGCCGTGCGCAACCCGGTCGGCAAAAAGAGTCTTGTTGGCTAAACCCGTGAGCGGATCATGCAGGGCCTGGTGCGTAAGTTGCCCCTCAAGACGGATGCGCTCAGTCGCCTCACGGAAGCACCACACCCGTCCCACAATCTCGCCGTCAACAAACTGAGGCTGAGAAAAGCTGTCGAACACTCGCCCGTCAATGAAATGAACCATGGTCTCCGTATGCATGTCGGGTTTCGCCGAGGCTTCGATGCCGGTGTTGAGGAACGCGACGGGATCCACCAGCTGATCGAGCAAGTGCTGCACCGCCACCGAGTCAGTGGCGACGGTGTCGGTTCCTGATACCTGGTGATTCTCGGGTAACCGCCAAACTTCGGCGAAGCGACGGTTCGCATTGGTGACGGCACCGTTTTTGTCCACCACCAAAATGGCGTCCCCGGTGGCCTCTAAGGTGGCGGTGAGCACCGACAGCGTGTTGCGGAGTTCGAGCTCCGCGGCGAAGCGGGAGGACACATCGTGACCAGAGACCACGAACGCCCCCACGGTGGGATCGTCGAGCAGGTTCACGAACGTCAGTTGAAAACGAGAGGGTTCATCGGTGCTCGCACTGCGGAGCCGAATGGTTGCGATAGGAGCAGATCCCGCACCCGGCAAACCTTCCTTGGCCTCGGTCAGCGCGTTGCGAAGAACCTCATGGTCATCCGGAACAACGAGATTAGAAAGAGGGTGACCCATCACAGCATCGGGATCGTGGCCCAACCAACGCGCCACCGCACCCGACACGGCATCGACACGCCCATCGGGTGACACCAGCATCATCAGGCTGGCGGCGTTGTGCACCAACGACCGAAACTTGGCGGTGTCGTCAATGGCCAGTTCATGCTTGCGCCGTTCAGTGATGTCGCGAATGCTCAGCACCACTCCGCCCTCCACCAATCCGTGAAGGGGCGAACCGACGATTTCTGACAAACACCATCCATTGGCACCGCGCAGCCTCACCTCGACCGGACTCCCCATCTCCTTTTCCTGCACAGTCTCCATTGCCAACAGGGCGAAATCGAGATCGTCGGGGTGCAAAAGGTCGAACGCTGAGACGCCGGCGATCGACTCAAGCGAGTGGCCGAACATCCGCCCGGCCGCGCCATTTCCCCATAGAATGTCGCCGCTGGCCGCAATCACCACGATGGCCTCTGGCAGGCCAGCCAGCACCCGCATCAATGCTGCATCGTCCAGCAGATCGGGCACACGCGAAGGAAGGGGGGGCTCCTGTTTCCTCATCGCAGTGCCTTTCTCATCAGACAAGATTAGTGCATGATCTAGGCCGAATTACCTATTTTCCCGTTTTCTGGCGGTGACATTTGCCTTACCACGGGCCGTCGGCGGCAACCCCGGCCGCATCGGAAACCTCCAACCCGTCGCAGGCGGCCACCAGCCGAGCGCTCCCTCACAGCGCAGAACTACCCACGCTCGTACCCGACGAAGATGCAGCACAACAACTCGGATCGGCCGTTGTACCCAGCGTGGCCCAATAACGCCGTTCATCCGATCGAGAAGCGATAGCGCCTCGGCCTGAGATTGACGGCGGCGCCGACCGGTGGATCGCTAGGCGCAAAAGGAGTGAGGTGGCCTTCAGCCGGTGAAGGTCGGTGCCGCCGATACTGGCTGGGTGTTGTCCGCTGGCGTGGGGGAGGTGGGAGACGGCTCTTCCTGCCCGAGCACAGCCTCGGCAAGCAACTGGCGGACCGTGTAGTACGCAGGCTTGGGAGCGAAGGTCTCATCGAACAATGTCGGACGCCTCGGATAGTCGAACACGTTGTCGAGCCAGCTGTCGGCGTCGGAGAGGTTCCACATGGTGATCTCATCGCAGTTATTCACGCTCAGACACGCCGCCACCACTCGGCCGTAGGCCGCAGCCTGGCGCTCAAGCGCCGCGGGATCACTTGGTTGCGTGACAACATCGAGTTCGGTGACCGCCACCCGCAGACCCAGCGCCGCGTAGTCCTCAAGCTGCTGGCGGAACACCTCAGCGTTGGGACCGGTCACGCCGAAGCGATGCGTCTGCAAGCCCACCCCGTGCAGCGGCGTCCCGGCCTCGACGAGCGAGGTAACGAGCGCGAGGAACGCTTCGTGCTTACCGGGGACCGTGTCGGTGCCGAATTCGTTGATCCACAACTCGGCCTGCGGGTCAGCCTGGTGAGCCGCGACGAACATCTCGCCGATCCACTCCGAGCCCGGCCCAAGTAGACGCACCAACACGCTGTCGGCCGGCCCACTCCCGACCGACTTTCCCTTGGCTCTGCCCGATGATGTGGACATCTTCGGTCGTGGGGGCGCGTGCGTCGTCGCGCCAAGTGGTCATGTCGTCGCCGGCCCGCTCTATGACACAGAGGGCATTGTTGTGGCCGACTGCGATCTGCGCGCGGCTTTGCACGCGAAACGCTACTTTGACGTCGTTGGTCATTACGGCCGAACTGATGTGCTCGCACCTGGCTCGGCTGCTTTGCGGTCGTAACGGCGTTGACAAGCGGAATTGGAAACACACTGGGTCGACAATGATGGAAGCAACGTCGGCGTAGTTAGCTCAGGTTCGCCTCAGCAGGAAAGCGGCATTCTCGCAAAACAGGTCTCGATTGGATTCTGTGGGCGCCGGATGACGCTCAAAGCGGTCCTCGATGGTGTGTTGCCTAAAGGCCCTACTGTTGCCGCACAGGCTCGACCGCCGATCAGCTGCACGCGGGAGGGGAGGTTTGATGAGCCAGGTGAGCGATCCCGCCGTAATCGTCCAATCAATGGCCCCGGGCCACGAGGTGACCTGGTCGGCCGCAGTACGTCTCTTCCGGAACCGCGAGCCGACAGATCCAGCAGGGTTTCTGGCGGATGATCGAACAATCGCAAAGTTGGCCGTTGCCCCGGGAGGGGCCACCTGCGGCTGGATTTGGGGA
>CAMDIH010000064.1 GCA_945898515.1 Candidatus Neomicrothrix parvicella RN1
CATCGATGTCTTCCTGGATTCGAACCTATCGCCTCGGCTCGCGTTCGCTTCAACCGGAGCGGGTCGAATCAGGTTGGAACGATGATGGCCTCGTAGCGGTTGTCGGCCCGCTCGCCGCCGCCGACCACGGCGATTTCCAGGATCACGGCGCCGGGGGCATCGGGGACCGTGGCGCGCACCGTGCCCACTCGTTGGCAGCAATCGGCGGGGATGTCTCCGACCCAGCGCCATGGGCGGGAATCCCCCTCGGGCCAGGAGAGGGTGGCGGTGACCTCGACGTCGGTCACGATGTGTCGGAGGTCACTCACGACATGGATGTCGAGGTTCAGCACATCGCCGGCCCGGAGAATCTCGGGGAGTCGGTCGGCCACCACGATGACCGGCTGACAGGCCAGCCGCAGGGCTTCGTAGGCCAACTTGGGTTGTCGGTCTTCGCCGAGCACGGACCAGCTGACGGCGGGGTGGCCGTCGGCGAAGCAGAACTGGGCGAAGCCGCCGGTGGGTTGATATTTGATCCGGCGCAGCGCTTCGATTTGCCGCCGAACCACCAAGGCTTGGTAGGTCTGCGTCGCCATTTTCCATTCCTCGAAGGTGGCGTAGTCCCCGGGTGGCACAAACCGATCGAACAGGGCTTTCTGCAAGGCATGGGTGTGGCCGAGCCGTTCCCAGGGCAGATCGGGCCAGCGCTCGGGTTCACAGAACGCCGCGTTGGTGGGCACGGCTTGGGCCCCGAACTCGGTGACGAAGCGGCCGAGGCGGGGCATGACCCGCAGGAAGGCGGGGAGGTCGCGTTCGTGACCGTGATACCACCCGAAATAGAGGTGGCTGTCGGTGCCGTCGAATTGGGGCGGATGGGGGAGAACCCCGGAGTGGGCAATGACCGGGCGAGTGGAGTCGGCCCGTTCGAAGGCCTGTTTCACGGAATGGTCGAGCACAGTCTTGTTCCAACTCGGGAGGGTCTGGGCCGCCAAGGCTCGGATCGCCATCTTTGTTAGCGCCTTGGGTTGGCCCCACATTGACGATTCATTTTCAATGGCCATCGGCTCGTTGTGTCCGCACCACAGCGCGATCGACGGGTGGTGGCCGAGGAGGTCTACCGCCTGGGCCACTTGTCGCACGGCCTGCTTTCGGATACCCCGCCCGTAGCCCCACTGGAGGGGGAAATCCTGCCAGAGGAGCAGGCCGGCCTCGTCGGCAGCGACGTAAAACTCGGGTCGGGTGATGTGGGCGTGGACGCGCAGGAAGTCGAGACCGGCGCGGGTGGCGAGGGCCACGTCGTTGGCCAACTCGGCGGGGGTGGCTTCGCCGAGGGCCATACGGGTGGGCCCGTGATTGGAGCCTTTGAGAAACAGGCGCTCGCCGTTGACCGACGCGATCCAGTCTTTGAGGCGCACCTGGCGCAGGCCGGTGCGAAGGCGGCGTTCGTCGGAAACGCCACCGCCTTCACGGCGGTCGAGGTCTATCCGCACATGCAGGTCGTGCAGCGTTGGATCGCCCAGGGCGTGGGGCCACCAGAGCGCGGGGTGCTCCACGGTGAGGATCCACTCCACTTCGTTGGCTCCCGCCGCTAAGGGTTGTGTTACGGCGTGGTCCAACTCGCCGAGGGTGCTGCGCAGGGTCACGGTGCGCGCGTCGTCGCTCTCGAGGGTGGCGCGCAGTGATACGACGGCGCGATCGGGGTTGGCTTCTTGGCACACAACACTCAGGCGTGTGATGCGAACGGGGCCGGTTTCGGTGATCCGGACCGGGCGCCAGAGCCCACCCGGATTCCAGTCGGGGTCGAGGCAATCCCAATGCTGGAACACCCCGGTGATGTTTTGGTTGGCGGTGCGATTGGTGGGCCGGGCGCAGGTGACCTCCACCGCCAGTTGATGCTCGCCCCGGGCTCGGAGGGCGTCGGTTACCTCGAAACTGTGGGGGGCGAAGTACCCCTCGGTGTCTCCGAGGTAGGCGCCGTCGAGCCAGACGTCGCCTTGGTAAAAGAGGCCGTCGAAGGTCAACCAGGCCCGCCGGCTCGCCGCCGGGCCCATCACGGAGAAACCGTGGCGGTACAAGAGCGGGCCATCGGTGTTGGCGAAGGCCTCCACCGAGCGCCAGTGGCCGGGGACTTCCACCGCTTCCCAGCCGTGGTCGTCGAAGGAATCCTCCTGCCAACGGCGGCGGAGCTGTTCATTGGCAACAGCGGCGCGCCAGGTCCCGGTGAGCTCCATGGGAGCGTCACCGTAGTGGTCCCACCGGCGCGGTGCCGCGGTGGCGGAACGGGTCGGGGACGGCGACGATAGGTTGGCGCTCATGACGTCGCCTTCTGACCATCCATCCCCCGCCACCTTGGGCCAACTCCGCGCGTCGGGTTGGAGCTCAATCCCGGTAAAAGATGAGCTTCGCCGCAACGCCATCGCCAAGATTCAGGCGGGTGAGGCCCTGTTCCCCGTGGTGCTCGGCTATGAGGATACGGTCCTCCCGCAACTGGAGAACGCGTTGCTCGCCGGCCATGACGTGATTTTTCTCGGCGAACGGGGTCAAGCCAAGACACGAATGATTCGTGCCCTTACCGGGCTTCTGGACGAGTGGATGCCGATCGTGGCGGGCTCGGAGATCAACGATGATCCGTACGCGCCGGTGTCTCGTCATGCTCGTGAACTGGTAGGGGACCACGGTGATGATGCGCCGATCGAATGGGTCCACCGTTCCAAGCGCTACGGCGAGAAACTGGCCACGCCGGACACCTCGATTGCCGATCTCATTGGCGAGGTCGATCCCATCAAGGTGGCCGAGGGTCGCTACTTGTCCGATGAACTCACCCTGCATTACGGCATGGTGCCGCGCACCAACCGCGGCATTTTCGCCATCAACGAACTTCCCGATCTCGCCGAGCGCATCCAGGTGGGCCTGCTCAACGTGTTGGAGGAGCGGGACATCCAGGTGCGGGGGTACAAGATCAGCCTTCCGCTCGATCTGGTGCTGTTCGCGTCGGCCAACCCGGAGGACTACACCAATCGCGGGCGGATCATCACACCCCTGAAGGACCGCTTCGGCTCCCAGATCCGCACCCACTATCCGCTGGAGGTCTCCACCGAAGTGGAGATCGCGTTGCAGGAAGCGCCACCGTTCGAGGTAGACGGGGTGCGGGTGGTTGTGCCGGCCTACATGACCGAAATCGTGGCCACGCTGTCGCACCTGGCTCGCTCGAGCCCCCACATCAATCAGCGCTCCGGGGTATCGGTTCGTTTTACGATCACCAACCACGAGGTGATGGTGGCCAACGCCACTCGTAGGGCCCTGCGCCACGGTGAGGCCGATGTGGCCCCGCGGGTGAGCGATCTCGAAGCCCTGCCCGCGTCGATGATGGGGAAGATCGAGATCGAGTCGCTGGAGGAGGGACGCGACGGTCTGATCGCCGAGAATCTCGTGAAGGCGGCCGTGCTCACGGTATTCAAGGACCGGTTCTCCCCGGAGCGATTCCGACCCATCGTCGCCGCTTTCGAAGAGGGCGCCATCATCCACGCGGGCGAGGATGTGACCAGCGCCGAGTACGCGGCCCTGCTCGAGGCGCAACCGGCGCTGCGGGATGCGGTGGCCGAACTCACCGAGGGGGATTCCTCGGGGGCCAGCGTGGCCAGCGCGGTGGAGTTGCTACTGGAGGGTCTGCATCTCAGCAAGCGCTTGAACAAAGAAAGCATCGGCGCCCGCTCCACCTATCGGGCCCGGGCCTAGCCGCCCTCAGCCGAGGGCGGCCCGCCGGGCAAGATCGGCGGCGGGGGAGGGGTTGCGGTCGCGGTCGAAGAGGCCGAAGCGAAGGTCGTAGCCCTGGTGCCACTCGTAGTTGTCCACGCCGGTCCACCAGAACAGGCCCTGCACGTCGATCCCTCCGGTGATGGCGTTGTGCACGATGCCCAACACGTCCTCGACGTAGTCGTGGCGTTCCCGGTCATCGGCGGTTCCGATCCCCGCCTCGGCCACCAGGAGGGGTCGGCCCGCGTGGTCGACGCCGAGCCGTTCGAGCACATGGGCGAAGCCCTCCGCCCAGGGGACATACCCCTGCGGGCCCGGCCGCCCGTTGACCGGCCAGGGTCCTACGGAGCCGTCGCCTTTCACTCCGATGGCGGAGTAGAAGGAAAAGCCGAGGTAGTCGTAGGCATCGAGTTGGGTTTCATCAGCCCAGGACCCCCACCAGAGATCGTCAAGGCGGGCTACGGCGGCGGCGGCATCGGCGGTGTCTTCGGCGGTGAAGATTGGGATGAGGCTTTGCACGCTGGCCACCGGGGTGGTCGGGGTGCGCAGGAGGCGGGCCGCGTCGGCCCCGGCCTGGTGGATGGTCGTGAGGACGTTGGCGGCTTCCCGGGTGTCGTTACGACCGGGGGGAAGCACACCCATCAGGTGGGACCCAAGGGCATAGAAGGTGGGCTCGTTGATGGGTTTCCACCCGCTCACGAGATCGCCGAAGGTTTCGGCCACCCAATCCACGTGGCGGCTCCACACCAGGCGGCCTTGCTTGTCATCGCGAAAGCCGTTGAGGTCGTCGGCGAACCACCCGGGCAGCACGAAGTGATGGAGGCAGGCCCAGATCGAGATGCCGGCGTCGCGCCCGGCTTGCAGCATCCTTCGGTAGCGCTCCACCTCGGCCTGGTCGTGGCGGCCCTGGGTGGGTTCGAGCCGGGCCCACTCGAGGGAGAGGCGGTGGTGGGTGAGGCCATGCTCGGCGTAGAGGGCGAAGTCCTCGCCATGGCGGGTGGCGAAGCCGTTGCCGTCACCGGATCGAGGGACCCGGCCCTGCTCCTCCCAGGCGTACCAGTCGCTGCCCGCCACCGCGCCCTCGGCCTGAGTAGCCGATGCGCCGGTCCCCCAGATGAACCCTTCCGGCCAGGTCATCGTCATGGTGCGCAGCCTCCCATGTTCAGGACCGAGCCCGCGGCGACGCTACGGGCGGTTGGCTAGTTCCGCGGCGAGGTGGGTTAGGGCTTTGACCCATGCCGTGGTGTCGTGGGCGCCCTGGAGGGTCCATTGGCCCTCCACCACGAAGGTGGGCACGGCGTTGATGCCATTGGCGCGGGCGTGGGCGCGCTCGGCGCGAACGAAGTCGGATTCTTCACTCGAGGCGAGGAGCGCGGTGGCCTTGCGGCGGTCGAGCCCTGCCGCCGAGGCCACCTCGGCTAGGGCAGTGGGGTCGGCCACGTCTACTCCGTCGGTGAAATAGCCCCGCAGTAAGCCACCCTTGAGGGTGCGTTGGGCCTCGGCTCCCTCGGTGTGCAGCGCCCAGGCCAAGAGCCGATGGGCGTCGAAGGTGTTGGCTCGACGCATGCCCCGCCAGGCAAAGTCGATGCCGAGCTCGGTTCCGGCTTCGCTCAGTCGGGCGCGGGCTGCTTCCACCCGCAGGGCGTCCCCGTACTTGTTGGCCAGGTATTCCTCCAGCAGTGGGCTATCGCGGCCGGTGGCCACGGTGGGGTCGAGCTCAAAGGAGCGGTAGAGCACCTCCACGGCGAGGCCGGTCTCGGTCACGGCCCGGTCGAACCGCCGAGCGCCCACGTAACACCAGGGGCAGGCCACGTCGCTCCAGATTTCTACGTGCATGATCTTTCCAACCGGAGTCCCTCAGAGATTCTTCCCCGGTACGGTGTCGGCATGTCTGGTGCGCCGAGATTCCGGTACTCGAAATGGGACGGCTCGCAGGTGGGCTTCGATCTCGATGCCGATGCCGTGCTTGAGGAGATCACCGATGACCTGCTCTATCACGGTGATTTACACGCGGCCCTGCGCCGGATGATGCAGCAGGGCTTCCGGGATCGAAACGACGAACAGGTCCTCGGCATGCGCGATCTCATGGAGCGCCTGCGCCGCAAGCGGCGTGATCAACTCGAGCAGTACGACCTTGGGGGCGTGTACGAGGAGATCGCCGAGTCGCTGAGGGAGGTGCTCGACATGGAGCGCGAGGGCCTCAATGAGTTGGCGCAGGAGGCTCGCGAGAGTGGCGATGAGCGCCGGCAGGAGATCACCGATCAGGTGGTGGAGGAGCGGAACCTCCAACTCGACCTGCTGCCTCCCGATCTATCCGGCATGGTGGCGCAGCTTCAGGAGTATGAGTTCACCTCCAGCGAGGCGCGGGAGAAGTTCGATGAGTTGATGGATCAGCTGCGTCAGGAGATGGCTCAGAGTTACTTCAACCAAATGTCGGGGGCCATGCAAGAAATGACCCCCGAGGCCCTCCAGCGGATGAAGGACATGCTGAACGACCTGAACGACCTCCTGGCGTTGCGGGAGTCGGGGGCCGATACGCAGCCGTCCTTCGATCAGTTCATGCAGCGCTACGCCGACTTCTTCCCCGAGCAGCCCGAAACGCTCGACGAGTTGCTGGAACTGATGGCCCAGCGCATGGCGGCGATGCAGTCGATGATGAACTCGATGTCGCCCGAGCAGCGAGCGCAGCTCCAGGGCCTGTCGGATTCCCTGATGGAAGACATGGACCTCCGCTGGCAGATGGATCAGCTCGGCGGGCATCTCCGTTCCTTGTTTCCTGAGATGGGTTGGGAACGTAAATACGATTTCTCCGGTCAGGATCCCCTGGGGTTCGCCGAGGCGGCCCAGGTCCTCAACGAACTCGGGGATTTGGACCAACTGGAGCAGATGATGCGGGGGGCCTCCTCGCCCGGTGCTCTTGCCGAGGTCGACATCGACCGGGCCCGCGATCTTCTCGGTGACGACGCCGCTCGCAGCCTGGAGCAGTTGGCCCGTCTGGCGGAGCAACTCGAACAGGCGGGTTTGATCAATAACAAAGAGGGCAAACTGGAACTCACCCCGAAGGGTCTCCGCAAGATTGGGCGCAACGCCCTATCGGACCTGTTTTCGAAGATGGCGCGCGACAAACTCGGCCGGCACGAAGTGGAACATCGTGGGATCGGTCATGAGCGCACCTACGACACGAAGCCCTACGAGTTTGGTGACCCCTTCAATCTGCACATCGAGCGCACGGTGCGCAACGCGGTGCGGCGCAGCGGTGGCGGCACGCCGGTTCGTCTCACGCCGGCCGACTTCGAGATTGAGCAGACGGAGCAGACCGTGCGCAGCTCCACGGTGCTCATGCTGGATCTGTCGCTGTCGATGCCCATGCGAGACAATTTT
The DNA here is from genome assembly GCA_945898515.1 of Candidatus Neomicrothrix parvicella RN1. Classification (GTDB taxonomy): domain Bacteria; phylum Actinomycetota; class Acidimicrobiia; order Acidimicrobiales; family VFJN01; genus VFJN01. Next base: position 7,114 of record CAMDIH010000064.1, read on the forward strand.
CTGGCCGCCAAGAAGGTGGCGATGGCGTTGCACTCGTTGATCTCGATGCAGTTCCCGCGCGACTATCTGGGGATCGTGGGCTTCAGCGAGGTGGCCCGCATCATCGCTCCCGAGCAGTTACCCGAGGTGTCTTGGGATTTCGTCTACGGCACGAACATGCAGCACGGGTTCCAGTTGAGCCGCCAGTTGTTGTCCCGTCAGGTCGGCACCAAGCAGATCATCATGGTGACTGATGGTGAGCCCACTGCCCATTTCGAGACAGGCATGGCCCAGCCCTTCTTTAGTTACCCGCCGGTGCAGGAGACGATCGATGCCACCTTGCGCGAGGTGGCGCGCTGCACCAAGGACAACATCCGCATTAACACCTTCATGTTGGACGCCACGCCGTACCTGCAGACCTTCATCGAGAAACTTACGAAAATGAACCGGGGCCGGGCGTTCTTCACTACGCCCGAAACGCTTGGCGATTACGTCCTGGTCGATTTCATCGAGCAGAAACGGGCTATGCGCACGGGTCGGGATCGCCGACCCGCCTAATCCTCGCGGCGTTGGTTCCCGGTCCGTACGGGGCGGGCGCGGTGGCGTGTTGCTGGTGGTTCAGCGGGGGCAGATCAACGCCGATCCCACATTTTCCGGACTTTCCCTTGCGCATTTCCGCCGGATCGACCAAGATCACACTGTTGTAACTACAGATGTGGTATCCGCCGACCGGATGATGCCCGTCTCCGAGGAGGAACCGTGCTTCTGCCCATTTCAGTCGAGCCCGAGGACCGGTCCTGGCAGGACTACGCCAACTGCCTTGGCGTCGACCCGGACCTGTTCTTTCCCGAGCGCGGCGCATCCACCCGAGAGGCGAAAGAGGTCTGCCGCGGCTGCGTTGTGCGCGAGGACTGTCTCGAGTGTGCGCTCGTGAACGGTGAGAAGTTTGGTATCTGGGGGGGGATGAGCGAGCGCGAGCGCCGTCGTCTGCGTCGTGAACGAGCCCGCGCCAGGGACGCCTCCACCGCCTGAGCTCGGCAGGTCAGCCGGGGCGGCCTCTCCAGCGTGCCTCGATTGTTTGCTCTTCGCTGAGATCGAGTTCGGCCCATCGAGCAATGGGCACGGCGCGCAGGACCGACCCCGGCAGGAGGCCAACGAGTTCGGCTCCCACCACCGTGGCGCCGGCCTGGGCCGCCCGTTCGACCACGAGGTCGTAGGCCTCGGCGGGTCCGAGCACCGTGGGGTCGATCAGATTCATCGATACCTGCACGCCGGCTCCCACGGCCAGGCCCAAGGCGCGAATCCTGGGACCCCGCATCGTCTTGGCCACGGCAACGGCGGTGGCCACGTCGTGGTCGATCCACACGTTGTAGGCCACCAGCACCCCCCGGACTCCCACTGCGGTGGCCCCCGCTCGGAGGTGCGGGTGAGTCGGACCGAAGTCGGGTGCGAGGGTCTCGAAGGCGCCCCGTCGTACCTCGGGCAGGGAGCGTTCAGGTCCGTAGAGGAAGCAGGGGATCTGCTCGGTGCTGGCGAACCAGTTGGCGAAGTCGTGGCGCGCCCGCGTGGCCGCGGGGGCGTCGCTCGGCTCAAGGGCTACGAACGGGACCACATCAACCACGCCCAGCCGCGGGTGCACCCCGTGGTGGTGACGTACGTCGATGAGGGTTACGGCGGTCGCCGCCACCGCCCGGGCGGCCCCTTCATCAGCGATGGTGAGTACCGAGCGGTGGTGGTGGGGGTCGGTGTGGATGTCGAGCAGGGCGGCCCCGGCGGCCTCGCGCAGGGCGGCGATGACCTTGAGATCTCGGCCCTCGCTCACGTTCATCACACACAGAACCATCGAGCCAGCCTCGCGCGGTGGGCTCCAACCTTTGTGTACTTCGCCTCGGCTGGTACGCTGTAGGGGTGCCTCAGGGACCGGAACTCATTATCCTCTTGGTCGTTATTTTGGTGCTCTTCGGGGGCTCAAAACTCCCCGGTCTCGCTCGTTCGCTGGGTCAAGCCCAGAGTGAGTTCAAAAAGGGCCTGAAATCCACCGACGACGAAACAGATCCTCCTGCTGCCTGATCAGCCTGCGGGCTGAGGGTTACTACACGGAGGCGGGTACTGCGGTGCCCCGGCGCTTGAGGATGCGGCGTCGTTCCCGCTCCGAGCAACCGCCCCATACCCCGTGGTCGATGCGGTTGGTGAGGGCGTATTCCAGGCATTGGGTCTGCACGGGGCAGTTGAAGCAGATCTTGCGCGCTACCTCCACGCCGGAACCGTCACTGGGGAAGAAGGTGGATGGGGGGAGGTTCCTGCAGAGGCCGGTAGCCATCCAGACATCCTCAATCGAGCGTTCCATGGGTCACCTTTCGGGGGGGTCTCATGTGTTGTACGGAACCGGGGTGGTGTTGGTTCCCAAACAATGCACATATTTAGGAAAAATCTACCTAGTTAGAAGAAATTTGCTGCCCGCGGTTACATCTGGCGTCTATCGGGGAAAGATGGGCCCATGGGAACCTCCGACACCAACCCCTCCGACACCAACCCCTCCGACGCCACCCCTGAGTCGCCTGCGCCGCCGCCCCCCTGGTCGGCGCCGGAACCGGCTGAGAGCGCGGAGGTTGTCGTGTCCGACGCCACCCCTGAGTCGCCTACGCCGCCGGTCCCGCCGGTCCCGCCGGCCCCGCCGGCGTGGAGCCAACCAGCGGAACAACCCGCCCCGGTGGTGACTGCGGCGCGCTCTCGTCGGCCCCTCAGCGCTGGGAAGGCGGCCGTGATCGGCGCGCTCGTCGGCGGGCTGGTGGCATCGGTGGTGGCCTTGGGCCTCGCCGGCGTCGTGAATAACAGCGACTCGACCACTACCTCCAGCGGCCCAACGGCCACCCCGGTGGTCTCCTCGTCAGGGGATCTTGACATCCAGGCGATCCTGGCCAAGGTGCAACCTTCGGTGGTGATGATCGAGACGAGCCGCACCACCTCTCAAGGTGTCTTTGATGGTGCCGGGTCGGGGGTCATTCTCAACTCCAAGGGCTTGGTGCTCACCAACGCTCACGTGATTGGCGGCATCAGCGAGATCACCGTGGTGCTACCCGATGGGACCAGCCATAAGGCTTCGCTGGTGGGTGCCTCGCCCGACGACGACCTGGCCTTGGTGCAGGTCGAGGGAGTGGATGGCCTGGTGCCCGCTGAACTCGGTTCGTCTGATGACCTACGCGTGGGCGACGAGGTCATCGCCATCGGTAACGCCCTGAACCTGGGCGGGGAGCCCACCGTGACCCGCGGCATCGTGTCGGCCAAGGACCGCGACCTCATGGCGCAGGGAGAGCAACTCAAGCAGTTGATCCAAACCGACGCCGCCATCAACCCGGGCAATTCCGGGGGCCCGTTGGTAAATTCCGCTGGCCAGGTGGTGGGTATCAACACGGCCATCGTCGCCGACGCCCAGAACCTCGGATTTTCGATTGCCATCGACCATGCCCGACCCGTGATCGAGAACCTGAAAGCCGGGAAGGGTTCGGTAAATCCCGATCAGGCCTTCCTTGGTGTTTCTTCCATCGAGCTGGCCGAGGTGCCCGATGATGTTCGAGCCACCTTTGAGGTCACCGCCAAGAAAGGGGCGTTCGTCTCGGAGGTGGTGCCGGGCTCGGCGGCCGACGATGGTGGGCTGCAGGCGGGCGACGTGATCGTGGCTGTGGACGGCCGCGATATCGACGAGGCCACTCAGGTCCGTGACGAGATCCTGAACAATAAGCCCGGTGACCAGGTGAGGATCACGGTCATCCGAAAGGGTGAGGAGCGGACCCTGAAGATCACCCTGGGTCGTCGCGGCGACACCTGACCTAGGACACTTGGCCCCCCAACCGCTAGGTTGCCTTCCCATGTCTGATGTCGTCGCCCCGCCTCCTCCGCCCGTTGCCAACGCGCGGGTGGTGTACCTGGGGCCCACCACGCCCCACTGGCGTATCGATTCAGACTTTGGCGATCGCTCTGTCATCGACGAGTTTTCGCGTCGGGTGATGGCCCGTCTCGTGATGCTGCCGCCCCACGACCCGCAGTTTCGGCGGAATCGTGAGCGAGTGATCCGCGATGCCGAACGGGAGAACATCCTTCTCGATTGGGATCTAGGGCTCCCCGAAGACTCCGACTGACCGGCGGGCGATCGCCGGTACGATCTAGACCATGCCGGGGCCCGACACTCCAGACGACGAGATCCGCTATCTCAACCGGGAACTGTCCTGGCTTGATTTCAACGAGCGGGTGCTCGCCCTCGCGGAAGATGAGCGCGTGCCGTTGTTGGAGCGGGCCAAGTTCCTCGCCATCTTCAGTCAGAACCTCGATGAGTTCTTTCAAGTGCGGGTGGCGGGGCTCAAGGAGCAGGTGACCGCCGGTATCGGCACCCCGTCGCCTGACGGCCGCAGCCCCGGTCAGCAACTGGCCGAGGTGCGTCATCGGGTGGCGAGCCTGGTGGCGCGCCAGGCGCACCTCTTCCTGCATGAGGTGGTGCCCGCGTTGTCGGCGGTGGGGATTGGGCTATCGAGTTGGGACGAACTCGACGACGACGACGAGAAGTTTCTGGTGGAGACCTTCGAGCAGCGCATCTTCCCGGTGCTCACGCCCTTGGCGGTGGATCCCGGGCATCCCTTCCCCTACATCTCGAACCTGTCCCTGAACTTGGCCATCGAACTTCGGGACCCGATCACCGATGAACGACGCTTCGCCCGCGTGAAGGTGCCGGATCTGCTGCCGCGCTTCGTGGTCATGCCCGACGGGGAGCGTTTCGTGCCGCTCGAGCAGGTCATCGCCGCCCATCTGGACCAACTCTTTCCCGGCATGGAGGTGGAGTCGCGGGCCACCTTCCGAGTGGCCCGCAACGCGGATCTCACGCTGGAGGAGGAGGAGGCTGAGGATCTTCTGGCCGCAGTGGAGATCGAGTTGAGGCGTCGGCAGTTCGGCCGGGCTGTCCGGCTCGAGATCAGTTCAGAGATGCGCGACGAGGTGCGGAACCTGCTGCAAAGCGAACTCAATCTGCACGACGAAGACACCTATCAGGTTGTGGGACCCCTCGACCTCGGGGGGCTGTGGTCGGTTCACGGTCTTGATCGGCCCGAGTTGAAAGACCCGGTGTATAAGCGGGTGAG
>CAMDIH010000065.1 GCA_945898515.1 Candidatus Neomicrothrix parvicella RN1
TCGAGCCAGGACTCCTCGCGGGCACTGCTCCGGACCTCGGGGTCGTCGTGGTTCTCGAGCCCCGCGCCCGCAAAGTTGCTTGTCAAGTCCACCAGTGCCCTCCGTCGACCTTCGTCGTCGCCGTCCCTGTGCAAGAACCAGAGCTCGTAGTCCTGCACAACGTCGGGGTCTCCGTACCCGTAGGCCCACACGGCACCCTTCCAGGTGAAGGACTCCAGGTAGATGGTGGGGAAGGCTGGTGAGACAGAGGCGTCCTCGCCATACGTGCCGATCCTCTCCTCCCCGCCCAGAGCACGGGAGACAAAGTCATCGACGTAGTACGCCGAGTCCCAACGATCCTCGAGTACGAGGGCTCGAATCGCTTCAGCGAGGATCGCGACGTTCGAGACGTCGAGAACCCGGTCGCCGATCTCGTCGGGCTTCTCCGAGTACCTGCCCACGACCGCCGCCGTGAGCCGGTCCAGCGAGGCTGGAGCCGCAGCCATCGCCGCGCTCACCGCAACCGTTCGCAGTTGGTCAGTCTGTTCTGACCCGATGGCGTGCAACGCCTCCGCAAGGGCACCGGCCAGCAGGTGCACAACCGTAGTGGTCCCGGCGGCCAGTTCCCGGGTGACATGTGCCTCGATCAGCTGTGGGAGGCCCGCTTCTGTGTCCATCGCGGTGATTCTTCCACACGTCACAGGGAGTGGCGCTCACAGCTCGAGGTGCATTCGCCGGCCGTGGCGGGCCGGGCGAAAGGGCATGGCGCGCAGCAGAGGCATCCGAGGAGTGCGGTCACGTGCCCCCCTTGACCCCATACCCGCAGAGCTCGAGCTGCGCCGCCAGGTACCGCTCGTATGCCAGGGCCTCGGCGGCCGTTCGATGGGTCGGAAGGTCGGCCATCAGGTCCCCGCGAAGGTGGGTGCCGAAGTCTCGGACGAATCGGTTCGAGCGGACCCCGCTCTTGTGCTCGGCGAAGCGCTCGTCGACGTCCTTGCCGGTCTGGCCCACGTACACCCATTCCTTGTCGCGCCACAGTCGCTTGCCCTCGGGGTCGTCGAGGGCGGCGATGTAGCAGTGCCACTCCCCGCCCTTGGTCGGGTGCTTGAGGGCGTCTTGCGCGGTGAGGTGCCAGTCGGACCAGCCATAGATGGCTCGCCGCCGGGCAGCGGGGAGGTGGCTGGGGATCCGGGCCGTCCTGCAACCCTGACAGATGATGGCCTTGGCGTCATACCAGGTGCCGTCCTTGAACTGCAGGAGTGCCGAGAAGACGTCGAGGTCCGTTCCGCAGAGGTCGCAGGGGATCTGTGGGTCGCCGCTGTACCGCCAACCGGGGCGACGAAACCGCCAGAACGGCAGGTCGAGCTCGAGGCCGAACGCTTCCCGGATCGCTTCGTCGAGCGTGGCATCGCTGAAGGGCGCCGGCTCCCATGGTCCGCAAGCCGGCCGGGCCAGCACCCAGGTGGAGAAGCAGCCGTGCACCTTCTGCACAGACGGGGTGACTTCGAACACGGCGTTCTGTCCGTAGGCGCGGCCGACCTTGGTGGCTCGCCGGCGCCCGAGACCGATCACGGCTGTCGAGGTCTCGCTCCAGCGCCCATCGGGCGAGGCACCGACGGCCGGCAGCAGCTCGTGACCGGCATCGCCGAGCTCGGCGACCAGCCGGCGGTGGTCGGCCTCGTTCTCCGCCGACGAGCGCTTCTCGCTGAACGGGTTGTGGGCGGTGATCACCCACAGCGGCCCGTAGCGCTCTGCTGCATCGGCCGCCGCGACCTCGCCGAGCTCCGGGTCGGTCACGGTGATCTCCGTGCGCGCGTAGGCGATCCGGACATGTTCACGGACCACGTGGAAGTGGCGCACGATCCGGCCTCAGGTCCCTGGCGCCGGGTAGCGGGTGTCGACGGCCTCTCGCACCTGGCTCCTCGCGGCCGCCAATAAACCTCCGAGAACATCCAGGCCCGGACCTCCTGGGTGCTCATCGGTGATGAAGGTGCTCACCCAGCGGGACCGGACTCCCATGGCGACGACGAGGTTCATCAGCGGTGACGCCGCAGTCCAGCACCGAAGCGTGACCGCTGCGCTCCACGGTGGACCATCGTCACCGGCTGGGCCCGCACTCGGTGTCGCGGAAGCCGTCGCCGAGCTCCGCGCCGTCAACCCCGCAACGGTTTTCGACGACGCCGCCGCGTCGACCGTGCTCGACCGGCTCGGCACGTCACCAACGGATGCGCGGCGAGCACTCCACTTCTCGCACACCGGGAACCTCCACGGCGACGATTCGCAGAAACCGCCATCGTCCTGACTGGAACGACCCGAGTTCCGCGCCGAGCGCTCGCTGCTAGAGCGCACCCGGGTACGCCACGATCCGCTCGAGGTCCGGGAGCGACCACAGCGGCTCCAGTCCCTTCTCTGTCACCCCCGTGGCATCAAGGTTGAGGGTCCTCAGCCTCGTGAGCGCGAGCAGGTGGCGCAGACCCTCGTTCTTGACGCCGGCGCAGCCGAAGAGGTTGAGCTGCTCGAGTCGCTCCAAAGCGACAAGGTGCTCAAGACCTTTACCGCTCACCCTCGTCTGACCGAGGCTCAGCACCTCGAGTCGGTGGAGGGGCGCGAGGTGCCGGAGCCCTGCGTCACTGATGTCGGTCCCGTCGAGCACGAGGTATCGCAGATCGGTCAGTGGGGCGAGCACGGAGAGGTCCTCGCCGGTGATCTCGCAGCCCTCGAGGTCGAGCGCCCGGAGCCCCGGGATGCGAGCGATGAGCGCAAGGTCCGCCGCACCGATCGGCGCGCCGCCCAACACGAGCCCGCTCACCATCCCGTGGGCATGTCCGACGAAGTAGGCGAGGTCTTCCCCGGCGAAGTCCGGGCCGCCGGTGAACCGCACCCGCTGATCGGCGGCGATCACCACGTGGCCCTGGGCCATCCGGACCGAGCCCGGGAGGGCCGAGGAGCGGCCGACCTCGAGGTCGCCGATCGACCGGTCCGTCGGGAACTCGAGGTCAACAGCTCCGTCGGGGACGTGGGGGCGCTCGAGGCAGACGCCTCGCTCGCCGACCCCGGGGAGGAGGCGGCTCCGAAGCCGTTCGAGCAGCCATATGACGTCGGCTGGGGCGCTCTCGAGGAAGGCGGCCTGACGCAGTTCGGCCCCTGTGTACCCCGGGTGCAAATCGACCTTGGGCCCCCTGAGGAGCCCATCGTGCTCCAGGTAGAAGGCCGTGGTCGAGGGGGTGACCCAGGCTGGCTCGCCCGCCGCCGCGAGGCGCTCGCGGATCTTGGCGAACGTTCGCTGGTCCTCGTTGGGAAGCGCCACGGGGGCCGCGACGATGGCATCGACCAGCCAGCGAATGTCCTCGATCGAGTGGGCCTGGAAGTCGACGTTTTCTGGTGCGGAGCGCCAGGGGACCCCGTTTCGCCAGTAGGCGGCACCGGGAAGTGAACCGTTCAGATCGATTCTGGCGACGAGCTCGAGTGGCGATCCCGGCGCGTGGCGGTAGGCGAAGAACCCGCCGGGTCCGATCCCTGCGCGTCGTGACGCGATCGCCGCGAGGCGTTCACGAACGATGTCCTCCACAGGCAGCTCGTCGGCCCAGTCATCGCTGATCCGACGGCGTTCGGTGGTCACCTCGAAGTTGCCGCTGCGCACTCCGTCGTCTACCTCTGGCCCCTCGATGGCCATCTCGCTCGGGGTCCAACACATCCGAGTCGACCACTTGGCGAGGTGCCTGATGCGGGCTGCCGGCACGCCCGTGACTGCGATCGCCGGGAGCGTCCACGACGGGTGGCGCAGCGTCGCCGAGTAGACGGTGCCCCCCGCCCGCCTCAGCTGATCTGCGACGCTCATCGTCTCGTCCGGGTCGGGCTCGTCCTCTGGATCGCCCACCAAAACGACCCAAACCGTCTCGCCCAGGGGATGCGCGTCGGACTTCCTGTCTGGTCGACGAACGCTCACGTGGTGCACCGTGCTGGCATCCATGGCGATGTCGAGAACTGCCTCGTCCGCGATCACATCCACCAGGCGCCGTGTGGTGACGACGCCGCACTTGTCGCAAGTCTCTTGCATTGCAGCTCCTCATTCGCTCGATGGCCACTCGATCTCGGCCCCTTCAAATGCCCGGGTCGAGCCAGCTGTCACTCAATGAAGGTGCTCACCCAGCGGGACCGGACTCCCATGGCGACGACGAGGTTCATCAGCACCCCGGGCCGGTAGAGGACGTTGGGGACCCAGGACGTGAAGTGCGGGACGGCGTGCCCGTCGCCCTCGATCGCCCACGAACCGAGCAGGTGAGCATGCGACAGCCCTTGGGCCTCGAGGCTGTTCAGCTCGGGCGGGAAGAGCTGCGGGTTGTCTTCGCGGGACCAGTGCCGCTCGAGGCTGTTCAGGTCGATCGGGAAGAGCTGCTGGTTCTCGCGGGGCCAGTCCCGAAGGCGCAGGGTCAGCCGGATTCCGTGACCCATATCCCGGGGTTCGGCCGCGACGGTGAGCAGGTTCGATCGTCCCCCGGTGATCGAAGGCCCGCCGTCCGGGCCGACGGGGAACTCGACGGTCAGGCCGTCCTCGCCGGCGGTGCTCAGCAGGCCGCGGGCCCCGAGCGCCTGGGCGATCGCGGCGTACTCCTCGGCGTCACCCCAGACCTCTCTGCTGGCAAGCGAGTCGAGCGCCTCGAGCATCTCGTCGGGCTCGGGCCGTGCTCCGCTGATGGGGTGCTCGCTGGTGGCTGGGACCAGGCCGAGGAGCTCGGCCTGGTGGGGGGCCCGCAGCTCGGCGTTGGTGGCTTGGATCAAGGTCGCCATCTGGAACAGCGGCGACACCCACTCCTGGTTCTCCTCGTGCACGAACGCGGTGGCGTGGAGCTGGACACGGTCGCCGTCGCGGACGACGCCGTGGAGGCTGAGGCTGCCCGCCATCACACCGAGGTGCGCATCGATGCCACGAGGTGGCAGGTCCGCCCCGTAGGCGCCGATGAGGAACTCAGCCTCGGCGTGGACGAGCGAGACCGTGAGATGGCCGTCCCTCACCGGGGGGTCCGCCCACACGTGCTGCGATCTCCGGTGGGGCCACCACCGGAAGCCGCGCTCCTCCCCGACGCTCCAGGCGTCGTCGATCTGGAGCTGCTCGAACACGTCGCGCACCACGCGGAGGCCGGGATCGGTCTGCGGTCGGTTCACGATGCGACCTCCCGCCGGCTCGTGATGTCGAGGACGAGGACGGCGAACGCATCCGGCGGGTGCACGCCGATCGAGCGGCCGCAGATCACCAGGGAGCCCGGGTCGACGCGCGGATGGTTGGACGGGGTGGATGGCATTGCTCCTCCGTATCGGTTCTGGCGGGAGCACCGTGCCGGAAAACGGACGGTTGCTGCACCTTCGACGAGCCAGGTCTCTCGGGTGCTCTGGATAGGGACAACCGAAGTGTACCCGGTCGCTGTGACACCGCGCTAGGGATTTTGCCTGCATGCGTCGATCCAGCGCCCACGCGCGCTCGTCATGGCCGTGCGAAGCGTGCGGCAATCGGCTCGATCGCACCACGGTGGCCATCTGGCTACGGCAGGTCGCTGACCCGGGCGGCCTCTTGCACGGTGAGGAGGTGCACGCGTGCGACCGCTTCGAGGGTGGTCCGTAAGCTGCCGTAGCCGCCGGCGACGCCAGACAAGCCCTCGGCCTTGGGCTCCTCGACCCCGGCGGCACCGGGTCCTGGACCCATCCCCACCTCGACCGGCTCCTCTGCGAGCACGGCAAGGTCATCACGCCGCTCTACCGGGCCAAGCCTGGCGACCGGCGGCTCGACCGCACGACCGGTGAGCTTCGTCCGCTGCGCAGCGAGCCAGACGCCGAGGTCCACTTCGAAGGGACAGGAGAGACGGCGGGGGCACCAAGTTCGTGCTGCTCGCCACCCGAGGACCCGCCGCCCACAGTCGTGTCCTGCTTGACGTCGCGTTCGTGGACACCAAAGGCGGGGAAGCCTCCACTGCCATGCGCTGCCTCGAACGCAGCGTGCCGCTCGTCCCCGGCGCCCAAGGCGTCGTCTACGACACCGCCCTACGAGGTGTGCATCACCAGACCATCCTGCGAGACCTTGGGCTCCTGCCCATCAACCGGGTCGCCGCCGCCCAAGCCAACCCGAACGGGCCGCGCCGCCACCAGCGAGACCGACAGGCGGAGAAGCTGGTGTACGTCGAAACCAAGACCATCACCCAGACCGACGGCACCACCCACAAGATCGATCTCTACGCCCGAGGCGGGACGATCGGGATCGGGACCCTCGCCGCCGACGGCGAGCTGCTCTTCAACCCGCTCCCCCGGATCCGGACCCATCGCAACGCCGACAAGAGCGGGTACCGCTGGTACAACCACTACCGCCTCCCTGACCACCCCGGCGGCGGCACCGTGACCGTCCGCCTCCACGGCGACGCCACCGACGTCGCCCGGAAGTTCAACCGGACCGAGAACGTCCGCCCCATCCCCCCCGAGGACCCCGACTTCCGTGGGCTCTTCCGGCGACGCAACGACGCCGAGTCCATCAACCGCGCCCTCGAGGACACCCGCTGGCTCCGCCGGGCCCACAGCCTCGGACACCGCCGCCAACTCCTCAACCTCCTCGGCTACGCCCTCATGATCAACTCACTCGCCGTCGCCCGCCACCACCAGCCCGCCACCATCGCCGCCTGAGCCCCCGAGGGCCCCACTGGCGAGTGCTGCGCCCCTCGGGCCGCCCCCGGCCGATCGAGGGCGAGTGCGGCCGCTCCGACCGGCCCCGCTAGGCTCCCCTCTTGCCCTTGGGGTCCGGTCCAGGGTTGCCCAGTGCCGTTTTCGCAGTACCCGCCCTCGTAGCTCAGCGGATAGAGCACCGGCCTCCGGAGCCGGTGGCGCAGGTTCGAGTCCTGCCGAGGGCGCCATGCACTCCCCCCGCGGGCAGGGCGCCGGCCGAGGCGCCGGTTAGCAGCGCACGCCGACGGGCGGCTCGCCGGTGGCGTACCCGGCCACGGTGGTAGTGGGGCTGGCGGTTCCCGGACTGCCAGCGGCCGGCGAGCCGGCGATCGTCGAGGTGGTGGTGCGACCCGCATCGACCGAGCCCTCGGGGGCGGGCTGATCGTGCACGGTCGTGAAGTCGGTACCAATCACCACCACCACCGCCCCCGCCGTCCCATTGGGATCGGGCACCAGCGCCGCCCCCCCGGAGATGTGGCTGGCCACCCGCCGGGCGATCGCCTCCCCGCCAGCCCCGAACCGAACGGTGGTGCGCCCCACATCGCTGCTGCTGTAGGTGTCGATGTCGGTGATGGTGAAGCCAACCTTCTGCAACGCCCCGGCGGCATCGGCCGCCCGGCCCGTCACTCCCGACCCGTTGAGCACGGTCACATCAATGGCCCCCGGGGTCACCGGTCCGATCGGCAAACCTCGGAAGACGTTGAGGTACGGCTCGGCCTCTCGCATGTCGGGGATCTCCACCAGCGCCCCCCCACTGGTGGTCTTCGGGTGCGACGGAATGGCGAATCCCTCAAGGTCCTCGGCGTTGAAGCGAGCAAACTTCTTCCCGAGTCCGAGCAGATCACCGGCACTCAACCCGGCGTCGAGCTGCACACTCGATACCCCCGCCCCCACCAGAGCGTTCAGCGTGACGGGATTCGTCAGCCCCTTGCTCACCGCCTTGGCGATGGCCCGCCGGATGAAGATTTGCTGTCGGGTGATTCGCCCCAGGTCGGCAGTTCCGTCGGTGGTCCACTCACCGTCGGCGTCTTGGTACTGCAGGTACCGCGACCGCACGAACCGCCGAGCCGTCTGCCCGTCGAGCACCTGGCACTTCGCCTCCGGGATCGACAGCCCGGTCTGCGAATCCCGCACCGGTGCGTCGAACCACATCGGAACACCGCCCACCGCATCCACCAGTTCCTCGAAGCCCACGAAATCGATCTCGGCGTAATGGTTGATGGGGATGTCGAAGTTTTCTTCGATGGTGTTGATCAGTACCTGCACTCCCTGACCATGCGCCGTGTTGATCCGCGCCGTCTTACCGGTCCCGGCAATCGGCAGATAGAGATCGCGCGGGAACGACATAATGCTGGCCGTGCCCTCGTTGGGGTCCACCCGCACCACCATGATCGTGTCGGTGCAGTTGCACCCGGCATCACCGAGAAAACTCCCCGCGTCAGGGTCGCTGGCCTCCAGGCCCGCCCGGCTGTCGGTGCCCACGATCAAATAGTTGGCCGGTTCGCCCGTGGCGGCACTCTGCAGGTCGATGTTGTCCACCCGGCCGATCTGGCCAAAGCGAATACCCACGTAGCCCGCCACCAGGGCCACTCCCACCGAGGTGCCCACGATGCCCATCCCCAGCACCAGCACGACACGCTGGAACCACGGGCGGGAGCGCGCCCGAGGAGAAGAAGCACGCGTCATAGCCCGCTAACGGTACCGGGCGATCTCCGTCATCAGAGGTCACCCCACCGCGCCGACCAACCAACCGGAGTGAAGGTCCTACGCTTTCTTGTCGATCTTGGGTTCTTTGGGCAGACCCAACACCCGCTCGCCCACGATGTTGCGCTGAATCTGCGACGTCCCGCCCCAGATGGTCTCCGAACGGGAGAAAAAGAACGTCGACACCATCGGGCTCACGGCGTAGCCCTCGGTGACCTTGCCCCGCAGAGCCCCGGGCCACGAACCCGACGCCGGACCCACATCGGCGAGCATGGAACGCGCCCCGTAAATATCCAGCGCCAGTTCCATCGCCTCCTGGTGCATCTCGGACCAATGCATCTTGTTGGTCGCCCCCAACGCAGCCACCGAGGGGTCCTTACGGCCCGTGTAACTCGCCGTCAGCGTGCGCAACCCGTTGATGCGAATGATCTGCACCTTCGACCAGTACTGGGCAAGGCGCTGACGAATCACGGGATCAGCAATGGCACCGTTGGCGGTGGCTTCGGCCACCATCACCGTCCACTCCTCCAGGAACCGGCGGTACCCGGTGGTGGCCGACTGCCCTCGCTCGAATCCCAACGTGGTGTTAGTCACCGCCCACCCGTTGTTCAACCCGCCCACCACATTCTCCGCCGGGCAGCGGGCATCGGCGAAGAACACCTCGTTGAACTCGGCGGTGCCATCGGGCTGGGTGATCGGACGCACATCCACCCCGGGCTGATTCATGGGCACCAGCAGGTAGGAAATCCCGGCGTGCTTCGCCGCATTGGGATCCGTGCGGGCCAGCAGGAAGCAGTAGTCGGCGAACTGCGCCTGGGTGGTCCACACCTTCTGCCCGTTGATCACGAACTCGTTGCCATCGAGCACGGCGGTGGTCTTCAGTGAAGCGAGGTCGGAACCCGAGTCGGGCTCGCTGAAGCCCTGACACCAGCGCACCGTGCCGCCCATGATCCTCGGCAGAAACTCCTTCTTCTGCTCCTCGCTCCCCCACTGCAGGATGGTGGGCCCCACCAACGTGTCACCAAAGAAATCGGCCCGCAACGGGGCTTTGGCCCGGGCAAACTCCTCGGCCAGCACCACCCCCTGCATCAAGCTCAGGCCCTTGCCGCCGTATTCGACGGGCCACGTCGCGCAGATCCAGCCCCCGGCGTAGAGCTGCTGCGCCCACGCCTCGCTGAAGGCGGCCCGCTCCGTCGCCGACATCTCGAAGCCCGCCCCGAACCACCCATCGGGCAGATGGTCTTCCAACCATCCCCGGATCTCGGTGCGGAACTCTTCGGCGTCGGGTGGGTACGTCAGGTCCATCTGGGCATGTTGGCCGCACCCCCCACTCGAGCGCCAGCGGGGAACCCTCTGGCTCGACCCCGGCCCCGCGGAGGTCCCTTGGGGGCCCAAGGGTGAAGGACCCGCTCCAGAACTCGTACGCTGCGGGTATGACCGTGTTGAACGAGCCCGCCACCGCCCCATACGCCATGTCGGCCGGCAACAAAGAGCGCTGGCAACTCCAATGGAAAGAGCTCTACGACGAGGTGATCACCTCGGGGCTCTGCACCGGTTGCGCCGGCTGCGTGATCGCCTGTCCCCACGACGTCATCGGGTACGAACACGCCCCCGGCGCCTACAAACCCTTCCATCTTGAAGAGGAACTCGGCCTCGACGACTGCATCCACGGCCAAAAGGGTTGCACCTCCTGCACCCGGGCGTGCCCGCGCTTTCGGGCCTGGGAGCCCGAGGCCGATGAGCACCTCTTCGCCCGGGTGCGTCAACCCGACGAACCCAGCGGCATCTACCAAGACATCCTCCTCACCCGGGCCAGCGACGCCATGGTTCATCAGATGGGACAAGACGGCGGCCTCGTGTCGGCCCTGCTCATCTGGGCGCTCGACCAGGGCTACATCGACGCCGCCCTCACCTCGTACCTCGAAGGCGGCGGCGAAGGGGAAAGCAGTTGGAAAGCCATGCCCGGGGTGGCCACCACCAAAGAAGAGGTACTGGCCGGCGCCGGATCGCGCTACACCTATTCGGCCAACACCCTCGCCCTCCCCGAAGCCCTCGAACGGGGCTTCAGCAAATTGGCGCTGGTGGGAATGAGTTGCCAGTCGTCGGTGCCGCCGGTGATGTGGAGCCGCAAGATCGGCAAGGTGGGTAAGCCCATCGTGTTCAACATCGGCCTCCTGTGCTCCAAGAGTTTCGACGACTCGATCTTCGAGGAACTCTTCTGGACCAAATACGGCTTGGCCAAAGAGCAGATGGTGAAGATGAACATCAAGGGCGTCTTCCAGATCTGGATGCGCGACGGCGCCTACCACGAGATCAACCTCAAGGAGTGCCACGCCTGGACCCGCGAGGGTTGTGTCCACTGCCCCGACTTCGCTGCCGAGCACGCCGACATTTCCACCGGTGGGATCGGCAAGTTCAACGACTGGACGCTCACCATCGTGCGCACCGATCTAGGCCGGGAGATCATCAGCCGGATGATCGATGACGGCTCCATTGAGGCACGACCAGGCGACGACGACCCCGGGGCCATCGCCCTCATGCACAAACTCTCGGCCAAGAGCCGCGAGCGCTGGCCGGCCACCGCAATCGACTTTCCGAAGAACCCGCCGAAGCCGACCAAGCCCTAGCCACCCGGCAGAGACCTCGGCCCCATGGACATCGGTCCGCTCCGCGACGCCCTCACCGTCTTGCTCGGCCTGGCCACCGGCGTACTGTCCGGGATGTTCGGCGTGGGCGGCGGAGTGATCTCCCAACCCGGCATGAGGCTCCTGGGCCTCGCGCCCCTCGTGGTCATCGGTACCTCAATGCCGGTCATCATCCCCGGCGCCCTCAGCGGCGCCATGCGCTACCGGGATGAAGGCCTCATCCTGTGGTCAGCCGTACGGGCCACCGTCCCGTTGGGCTTGGTCGCCGCCGTGGTGGGCAGCGCAATCTCCGCGCAGATCCCCGGGGAGGGCCACCTACTCCAGTTGACCAGCGCTGGCCTGCTGGGCTTTGCCGCGTACCGGATGGCCGTGGCACCCGGCCCGGCGGCTCCCGACGGTTCCGCCACCCTCGATGCCCCCACTTCGCCGCCCCAGGGAAGAGCCATCAACGTGCGTTACGCGGCCATCGGCGTGGTGGGCGGCTTCCTCTCGGGACTACTCGGCATCGGCGGCGGGGTGATCCTCGTGCCGGCCTTTGTGTACTTCACCCGCACCGAGGTGAAGTCGGCCATCGCCACATCCCTGGTGTGCATCGGGGCCTTCGCCATTCCCGGCACGATCACCCATGCCCTCAACGGGCGGGTGGACTGGCGCGTGGCGGCGGCGCTGATCGTGGGGGTCATCCCCGGTGCTCGCATCGGCGCCGCCCTCACCATCAAGGCAGCCGATCGCCGCCTGCGCATCAGCGTGGCGGCATTCCTGGGCATCATCGCCATCTTCTACGCCGGCAGCGAACTACTCGCCCTGCGCTAA
>CAMDIH010000066.1 GCA_945898515.1 Candidatus Neomicrothrix parvicella RN1
CGTCTGGTGAAATGGCGTCTCCCGGCGGAGATCTTCGAACCGCATCATGGGGCGCCGATTAGCCACGATGATCTGATCGAGTTCCACAAGCTCATCCAAGGGGACGACTGGTACGAGGCTGTTCTAGGCTAGAGGCCATGTCGTTGCTCTGGGCGGTTCCACCGGTGGTCGTGACGCTGGCGGGCATGATGAGCCTCCGGTGGCTGCGGAGCATCGCTGAGGCGTCGAGTGAACTGCAGGCCGAGTTGGTTCAGCTTTCCGAACTGACCGACGCGCTCGACGAGTTGCGGCGGGCGGGGGGCCAGACACGTGCTTGCCTGGAGGGTCTGCGCCGGGTCTGACCCCGCCGTTGAGGGCCGGTAGAGTGGCCTTGTGTTCAACGTTGGACCTGCCGAATTCCTCGTTATCGGGCTTATCGCCTTGATCGTGCTCGGCCCCCACCGTCTCCCCCTTGCCGCTCGCCAGATCGGCAAGGTGCTGGGGGATCTCCGGCGGATGTCCGAGGGTTTCCAAAAGGAGATGAAATCCACCATGGCCGGGGTGGAGGATCTCACCCGCCTCTCGGATCGTCGCACGGTCCTCGGAACCGATGCCGCCCCGGTGGCCAAGCCGGTCTCCTCCGATAGCAGCGCCGAGGCTGCCATTGCAGCGGTGAGCGAGGCCCCCGTGGCCCCGACCGACCCGGTTGATCCTCCCGTCGTCTTGTAGTGAGCGCCGCCGCTGTTCCCGAGGACGGGCGCATGTCGCTCATGGACCACCTCACCGAGGTGCGTCAGCGGGTCATCAAGATCGTGCTCGCTGTCGTAGTAGGGATGACGATTTCCTTCATGCTCTACGAGCCGATCTCGAACTTTCTGCTTCAGCCCTACGTCGATGCCTGCACGAACTCGGTCTCCGATTGCAAACTCCTGGCGCTCGACCCCCTCGAGGGGTTCGGGGTGCGCATGAAGTTGGCCACCTACGGAGGCATCTTCATCGCCATGCCGGTGATCCTCTGGCAGCTGTGGAGATTTATCACCCCGGGCCTCTACTCCCATGAAAAAAAGTACGCCATCCCCTTCATGTCGAGCGCTCTTTTGCTGTTCCTCACCGGCGCCGGGATCGCGTACTACACGCTGCCCCAGGCGCTGACCTTCCTGCAGCGGATCGGAGGTTCCGACATCGTCACGGCGTACTCGCCCGCTAAGTACTACGGCTTGATCAGTTACATGATGTTGGCCTTCGGTATCGGCTTCGAGTTTCCGATTGTGCTCGTGTTTGCCCAGATGCTCGGGATTATCACGCCCGACAATCTGCGTCACGTGCGGCGCTACGCCATCGTGGGGATCTGCGTAACGGTGGCGGTGATCACCCCGTCGGGCGACCCCATCAGCATGTTGGCGCTTTCCATACCGATGGTGCTCTTCTACGAGGTGTCGATCATCCTCGGAAGCATCATCGTGCGACGGATGAACCCGACCGCCGCGGCATGAGGCCGCCGCCGTGAGTGAGTACGGGTTCCCGCTCGACCCCTTCCAGCAGCAGGCGATGACGGCCATCGACGAAGATCGCTCGGTGCTCGTGGCTGCCCCCACCGGATCGGGCAAGACCGTGGTGGCCGAACATGCGGTGGCTCGGGCTCTCGCCGGCGGGGGGAAGGCCTTTTACACGGCCCCCATCAAGGCGCTTTCCAATCAGAAATACGCCGACCTGGTGGCTCGCTACGGACGGGAGTCGGTGGGCCTGCTCACGGGCGATAACAGCATCAACGGCGGCGCCAGCATTGTGGTGATGACCACCGAGGTCCTTCGCAACATGATCTACGCCGGATCGCCCGGAATAGAGGGCCTGCAATGGGTAGTGATCGACGAAGTTCATTTCCTCCAGGACCCTTATCGCGGGCCGGTCTGGGAGGAGGTGATGATCCACCTTCCCGCCGGTGTGCGGCTGGTATGCCTCTCGGCCACCGTGTCGAACGCAGAAGAGTTGGCCGAGTGGATCAGCACCGTCCGGGGCCCGACCGAGGTGGTGATCGAGGAACGCCGCTCGGTCGAACTCCGCAACCTGTACTGCGTGGGCGACAAAGCCAATCCCGGCCTACCCCTGCTTCCCATCCTGGTGGATGGACTGGCCAACCCCGAAGCCGGTCGATTCGACGAGGCCCCCCGCCGGGGTGGGGGTCGGCGGCCCTTTTTTACACCGCGCCGAGTGGCGGTGATCCAACGTCTCCAGGACGAATCGATGCTTCCGGCCATCACGTTCATCTTCAGTCGTAAGGGTTGCGACGAAGCGCGCGATCAGTTAGCGGACGCGGGCTTGCGCCTCACCACCGCCTCCGAGGCCGCCCGGGTGCGGGTCATTGTGCAGGAACGGACGGCCTCCCTCGCCCCGGCTGACTTGGAGGCGTTGGGTTTCGAGCGCTTCTTGGCGGCGCTGGAGGCGGGGGTGGCGGCACATCACGCCGGGATGGTGCCACCGTTCAAGGAAGCGGTGGAGGCGTGTTTCATCGCGGGGCTCACCAAGGCGGTCTTTGCCACCGAGACATTGGCCATGGGGGTGAACATGCCGGCTCGAAGTGTGGTGATCGAGCGCCTCTCCAAGTTCGCCGGGGACGGACGCGAAATGCTCACATCGGGTGAGTACACCCAACTGACCGGCCGGGCCGGGCGACGGGGGATCGACGACCTGGGTTACGCCATCGTGCTGTGGTCTCCCTTTGTGCCTTTCGAGGAGGTGGCGGCGCTGGCCTTGAGTCGGTCGTTTGCTCTCCGATCGGCGTTTCGTCCCACCTTCAACATGGCGGCCAACCTCGTGAAGCGTTACCAGCCGGAACGGGCGCACCATCTCCTGAACCTGTCCTTTGCGCAGTACCAAGCCGACCGCTCCGTGGTGCGGATCGAAGCGCGTATCGACCGGGAACGGCGCCGCTTCGCCCAACTCACCGCCGAGGCCACCTGTGAACTTGGTGATGTGGAGGAATACCGCCAGCAGCGTGCGGTGGCCGCCCGCCCGGGTGGGGACGGCGGCACCA
This sequence comes from Candidatus Neomicrothrix parvicella RN1, assembly GCA_945898515.1. Lineage (GTDB taxonomy): Bacteria > Actinomycetota > Acidimicrobiia > Acidimicrobiales > VFJN01 > VFJN01. The sequence continues at coordinate 3,011 of CAMDIH010000066.1, forward strand.
TGGCGGTGTCGACCGCCTTGAGCCGGTTGGCCCCCGGGGATGTGGTGGTGGCCGATGGTGCCGCACTGGCGGTGGTGTCGGTGGCGTTGCGTAAGGGTCATCCCAAGGTGGCGGTGATCGACGAGCGAGGGAAACCCCGCACCCTGCGCGGCCCAGACCTGTCGGTGGCGCCGATACCCATCACCACCGTCACCCTGCCTCACCCGTACGACCCACACAATCGGCGATTTCACCATCGGGTGGGAGAGGCGCTGCGGCGGGCGATGGCGGGTTTGGAGCGCTCCACGGAAGGGGTGCGGAACATCGCCCCAGGGTTGGCGGCCGACATGCACCCCGTGGCGGACTGTCCCGACCGGGCGGCTCACCTCCGGGCGGCGGACCAAGCCCAGCGGGTTCGCAGCTCGTTGGAGAACCTGGAACGACAGGGGCAAAGCCGCACGGAGTCTCTGGCCCGCAAGTTCGATCGGGTGCTGGATCTTCTCGAGGCGTGGGGTTATCTGGATGGATGGGCACTCACCCCGGCGGGCGAGGTGCTCGCCCGCACCTACCACGAGAGCGATCTCCTGGTGGCGGAGGCGCTCATCACCGGTCTGTTCGACGACCTCGACGCGCCCACAATGGCGGCCATGGCCTCGTGTTTCACCTACGAGCACCGAGGGCGCGACCAACCCCCGGCCCCGCGCTTCCCCTCTTCCACCCTCCGGGGACGCTTTCACGTGTTGGAGGGTCTGGCGGCGGACCTGCTGGTGGACGAGGAGGCGGCCGGGCTCCCCGGGACCCGCCCGCCCGACGCGGGCTTCATGCATCTCGCTCACGCCTGGGCCAGCGGTACCGGCTTGGCCGAGGTCCTCGAGCAGGCCGACCTCTCCGGCGGCGATTTCGTGCGCAACATCAAGCAACTCGCCGACCTACTGCGAGGACTCGGGAGCATCGCGCCGGTTCCGGCCACCGCAACGCGGGCCCGACAGGCCGCCGCGGCCCTCCATCGCGGGGTCGTGACAGCCACCTCGGCCCTGCCGGCGTTGGCCGATGTGGAGCGGTCCGGTGCCGATTCGTAAGGGGGAGGCATGGGGGGCGGTAGGCCCGCTCCCACCCGACACCGTGGTGGTGCGAAGTAACACGCAAGCCCGGGCGGTGGTTACCGATGCTCGCCGGAACGGCCGGGCGATCCCACCGCTGGCCCTCCTCGGCGGCGACCTTTGTCGCACCCTGGGCGGCACCGGAGATGAGGCGCGCCTCCGCTCGGGAGGGGCCACCGAGGTTGGGGTCGACCTAGGGGCGGTCTTGCTCGATGGTCGGCTGCATTGGTTCCTCGCCCATCTGGTGGCCCGGAAAGGTTGGTGGCGGGGTCGAGTGGTGGTGGCGATGAACGCGCAGTTCATCGGGCGCTGGGATGTGGCACCGCGTGGCCATCCCAACGACGGTCGTCTTGAACTGCTCGATGCCGACCTCCCGCTGGGCACGCGCATGCAGGTGCGGTCTCGGCTTGCCACCGGCACCCATGTGCCCCATCCCGGGATCGAGGAGAGCCACGTGTCGAGCCAACAACTTGACCTGGACCAACCCACGTCCGTGTACCTCGACGGTGATCTGGTGGGTACAGCTCGGCACCTCAGCCTGCGCGTCGAGCCCAACGCCTTGCGTTGTTTTCTCTGAGCGGTCGGGCTCAGCACCAGGCCGGGAGCGGCAGACCCTACGGTGGGGGGATGCAGGCTTGGATCCTTGATGCGTCGCCGGGGCAGTACCGATGGGGTGAACTACCCGATCCCGAGGTGGGAATCGATGACGTAGCGGTGCGTCCGATGGCCACCGCCTTGAACCACATGGATCTCTGGCTGACCCGAGGCCGACCACGTCCGTCGCTGCCCCATGTACCCGGCTGCGACGCAGCGGGTGTGGTGGTGAGCGTGGGGGCCGCAGTGACCTCAGTAGAGGTGGGCGACGAAGTGGTGGTGAATCCGGCCGTGGCCCCGTTGGAGGCCATCATCGCCCTGGGTGATGACGCCCCGATGGGCCGGGGGTTCCAGATCCTTGGGGAGCAGCGCTGGGGCGGGCACGCCGAGATGGTGGTGGTTCCGGCTCGCAATGTGGTGGCGCGTCCCCCTGACCGTTCCTGGGCGGAATGTGCCGCCTACCCGCTCGCTACCCTCACGGCGTGGCGAATGCTCAAACGCGCCCGCCTGGGCGCGGGGGAGCGGTGCCTGATCGTGGGTATTGGAGGGGGCGTGAGCACCGCGGCCCTGCACCTAGCCGTGCGGATGGGAGCCGAGGTGCACGTGACCTCCCGTGATGCGGCCAAACGGAGCGCAGCTCTGGTTTTGGGCGCTACTGCCGCCTACGACTCGGGCGAGGAGTGGCCGGTGAAGGCCGAGGTAGTGGTGGAGAGCGTGGGTCCCGCCACCTGGGACCGCTCGGTGGGCGCGCTGGTGCCGGGTGGACGACTAGTGGTCTGTGGCGGGACGTCAGGCCCCACCGTGGAGCTGAACATCCCCCGACTGTTTTTCAAGCAGATTGAGGTGATTGGCTCAACGATGGGCGGCTACGGCGAGTTCGGTGAGGTCACGCGCCTGATGGGCCAGGACCTCCCGGTGACGATCGACAGCACGTTTCCGCTGACTGAGTATCCCTCTGCTCTGGCCCACCTCGATTCAGCGTCCCAACTCGGCAAGGTTGTGCTCCTACATGGGTAACCTTGGGGGGTGGACCTCGCTTCTCTAAAATCTCGCTTACGAGACTCGGTACAGGACCGTTCTCCGCTCCTCTTGGATGCCTCGCATCAGATTCACGACCACCCTGAACTGGGCTACGAGGAACACTTTGCCCACGATCTCCTCACCGGGATACTCGAGGCGGAGGGGTTAGCGGTGGAGCGCGGCGCCTTCGGCGTCGACACGGCCTTTGTGGCCCGCGCCGGCCATCGCGGGCCCACGATCGCGGTGCTTTGTGAGTACGACGCTCTCCCCGGGATTGGTCATGCCTGCGGGCACAACATCATCGCCACTGCTGGGCTGGGGGCGGGCTTGGCCGCCGCTGCGGTGGCCGAAGAGGTGGGGGGTCAGGTCGTGATCCTGGGAACCCCGGCCGAGGAAGGTGGGGGCGGCAAGATCCGATTGGCGCGTGCCGGGGCCTTTGAGGGGGTGGACGCCGCGTTGATGGTGCATCCCGCTGGGTATGACCTCGCTCGTATGGATGTGATTGCGGTGCAGGAATTGGTGGCCACCTACACCGGGAAAGCGGCCCATGCCGCGGCCTTCCCCCACGATGGCCTCAATGCCCTCGATGCGGCGGTGCTGGGGTATCTGAACGTGGCGGCCTTGCGGCAGCACATCCTCCCCGGTGAACGCGTCCATGGCATCTTCTCGGAGGCGGGGAAGAAGGCAAATATTGTGCCGGCGCGGGCGGTGGCGGAGTGGATGGTGCGTTCGGAGAGCATTGCCTCCTTGGCGCCCCTCAAGGCGCGGGTGGTGGCGGCATTACAGGGTGCGGCGACCGCCACCGGCTGCGAGGTGGAGATTTGGTGGAAGCCGGTGGTGTACGCCGACATGCTGGACAACGAGGTGATCCTGAACCTCTACAAGGCCAACGCCAGTGCCTTGGGCCGCACGGTGATGGAGCCGGATGGGAAGCACCAGGTAGTGGGGAGTACCGACATGGGCAACGTCAGCTACCTGGTTCCTTCCATCCACCCGATGGTGGCGGCTGCCCCGGCGGGAACCCTGATTCATACCCCGGACTTTGCCGACCATGCCCGGGGTGTGCACGGGGACGAAGCAGTGGTGGCGGGGGCGGTGGCGATGGCCTGGACGGTGGCAGACCTCTGGCTCGGCGAGGGTGTGCTCGGCGCCGTGCAGGCTGAATTCGCCCACACCATGGCCCGAGTGGGACCCGAAGGCCGTCGATCCGCCATTGAGGAGGGCAGCGGGGCGTAACCTGCTGACTCCACCGTGATCAGGACCATTCAATGACCGTCTACATCTCTGAGGATTTCACGCCCACCGAGGCGGATGTTCTGCGGCGTTATTTCACCAATCTCGACGGGCCCGTATTTGCCCTCGTCAATCTGCCCGAGGTGGTCAAAGGGGCGCTGTTTGCCCGCTACTCACGCAGTTCCAAGAGCCTGCGCCGACTGTTCCTGGATGAGTTCGTCGGCGAGCTCGACATTTCTGGCGATGCCAGCATCGATGCCACCGTAGGGCTCCGGCGGGCTGAGGAACTTTACGACCGGGTGTTCTTCGAATACGGCGACGACTCAGTGGCGCAACTCGGCGGCGTGCATCTCGCCTGTGAACAGGCCTCGAACCTGCTCACCAAGGTCCTTGAATGGGGCCGGCTCATGGCCTATCTCGAGCAGTCCACCCGGTACATCGCCTATGACACCCGACTGGGGGGTCGGTACCGGTATTACCGTGATCCCGAGGTGCTTGGCAGCAGTCTCGGCCTCCGATACATCGGCGACATGGACCGTCTCTTCGACTCCTACGCCGAACTGGTCCCCCTCATGTCGGATTTCTATCGGGATTGCTTCCCGAAGGATCCGGGCGACTCCGACTTCGTTTACCGCCAGGCCGTCCGGGCGAAGGCATTCGATGCCGTACGCGGCGTGTTGCCAGCCGCCTCTATTTCTAATGTGGGTATCTACGGCACCGGCCAGGGCTATGAGGCCTTGCTCCTGCGCATGCGGTCGCATCCCCTGCCGGAAGCCCGGGCCTATGCCGACCTGATGTTGAGCGAACTCCGCAAGGTGATCCCCAGTTTCCTGAAGCGGGTCGACCTTGACGACCGGGGCGTTGCCTGGAGTACCTATCTGGCCAGCACGCGCTCTGCGGTGGCGGAGATCGCCGATGACCTGTTCCCGGCGGGGAGCGAGGTTGGGGCGGAGGACGCCGCCGTTGAGTTGGTGGATTGGGACCCCGAGGGCGAGGTGAAGCTCGTGGCCAACATTCTCTACTCGCACACCCATGTTGCGGAGGCCGTCTTGGAGGCCCGGGTGCGGCTGATGACTACCGATGAACGTTTGGCCATCATTCACGCCTACGTGGGAGATCGGGCCAATCGACGCCACAAGCCGGGCCGGGCGTTTGAACGCCTCACCTATCGCTTCGACATCCTGGCGGATTACGGAGCCTTCCGGGACCTGCAGCGCCATCGAATGCTTTCCCTCGAATGGCAAACCCTCAGCCCTCGGCATGGGTACACCCGACCGGAAGCCGTGGACCTCGCCGGCTGTACCGAGCGCTTTGACGAAGTCATGGAACGCTCAGCCGGGTTGCATGATGCCCTCGCCGAACGTTTTCCGGCCCAGGCCCCGTACGCGTTGTCCCTGGCCTACAAGGTGCGGTTCTATCTTCATCTGAACGCCCGAGAAGCGATGCACCTCATCGAATTGCGCACGACCCCCCAGGGCCATCCTGCCTACCGGATTGTGGGTCAGGACATGCACCGGCTCATTGCGGAGAAGGCCGGCCACCATGCCGTGGCGGCCGCCATGAGTTTTGTGGACCACTCGCCCGAGCCCACCCTCGAGCGGCTCGACGCCGAGCGCCGGGCCGAAGCCCGCCGCCAGAGTCGCTGATCAGGGCTCCGGTGTTGCCAGTACAGCGACCGGTGTGGTTATGATCCCGCCCGACCGCCCCCGCGCTGCAGAGGATTCTCATGGCTGACGAAGAAGTCCTCGAAGAAGATGACGATCTCGAGGAGATTGGCGAGCACGAGCCCTCCGACGAAGGTGATCTCGATGAAGGTGATCTCGATGACGGTGATCTTGATGACGGTGCTCTTGATGACGGTGCTCTCGATGACGAGGATGACGAGGATGACGAGGACGGCACCCCTGAGCCCGTCAAGGCTAAGAGCGACGATGATGATGCCGAGGATGATGAGGAGGCCGACCCCGACGACGTGGAGGCCGATCTCGACGCCATTCTCAAGGACCGGATCGCGGCCGCGGAAGAGGAAGACGACGAGACGGAGATTCCCGAGCCCGAGCAGGCCGGTGACGGCGTGAGTCGGATTTTGCCCAAGCGGCCCGGAGAGTTCGTGTGCCAGGCCTGTTTTCTCGTGAAGCATCCCAACCAATTGGCCAACGCCAAGCGCAAACTCTGCTCTGATTGCGTCTGAGGGGCGCCGCTCGAGGAATGTCCCGATCTCTCGGGGATGGAAGTAGCGTTGCTCCTCGTGAGTGGAGCCGACAAGACCCCGGGTGAACAAGCCATTGAGGTGTTGGTGTACGCCCCGATCGGTTTGTTGTTCGAGGGTGTGTCGCTCCTGCCGCAGTTGATCGAAACGGGTCGGGGGCAGGTGGCTACGGCTCGCCTGATCGGTCGGTTCGCCCTCCGGCAAGGTCGGGGCGAGGCCAGCAAGGTGGCCAGTAACTTCCAGGATCAGACGGCGAGCTGGTTGGACGCGGTCAGCCGTCGCCGTGCGCCGGTTGTCCCGGCCCCGGTGGAGAATCCTGACCCGGCTCCGGTGGCGGTCATCCCCGTGCCGAAAGCCTCGGCCGGCCGTCGCCGTGATGCCTCGTCGTTGGCTATCGCCAACTACGACAGTCTGTCGGCGTCGCAGGTGGTCAATCGGCTCGCCGGCCTTACGACAGCGGAACTCGAGGCGGTGTGGCGGCACGAATCGGCGCTCCGTGGCCGCAAGACCATCCTTTCCAAGGTTGCGCAGCTCCAGGGCTGATGCTGGTGACGGTCCCGCACGAGGCGAGTCGGCCCGCGGTAGCCACCGATCTTCCCCGGTTGGCGGAGTTGGCCCAGGAAGCGGTGGATCATCTGCGCCCGGGACGCGGGGGAGAGGTCTGGGCGCGCCGGAGCGCTCGCCACGCCCCCTTCGAAGATGCTCTCGCTCAGGAGTTGGCTGATGACCACCACCACGTTGTGGTGGGGACGGTCGATGATGCGGTGATGGGCTACGGCGTGGTCGGCATCGAAGTGTTGCGAGACGGGGGACGACTCGGAGTGGTCACCGATCTCTACACCGATCCAGGTTGTCGGGAGATCGGCCTCGGGGAGCTGATGATGGAGGCGTTGGTCCGCTGGTGCGGTGAGCAGGAGTGTTTTGGGGTGGACAGCCTGGCCCTCCCCGGGGATCGGCATACAAAAAACTTCTTTGAATCCTTTGGTCTGGTGGCTCGGGCCATTGTGGTCCACCGTTCGATCCCGTGACCGCGGCGACCCCCACCGTGGCGGTCCGGGCTGTTGCGGTGGATCACGATCAGGTCGTCTTGGTGCGGCACGGGACCGGCCCTGCCGGGGGCCGCTGGTCGATACCGGGCGGGGAGGTTGGTTTTGGCGAAACCCTGATGGAGGCGGTGACCCGCGTGCTGCGCGAGGAGACCGGCCTGGAAGGGGTCTGCGGAGCCCTGCTGGATTGGTCGGAACACATACTCCCCGACCGTCACCGGGTTGTCCTCGCCTTTGCGGTGACCGTCGTGTCTGACGGTGACCCGAGGGCGGGCGGCAACGTCGCCGAAGCGGTATGGGTGGAACTTCACGAAGTGGCGGCGCTTGACCTAGAGGATGGCGTGGCGGAGTTTCTTCACGACCACGGCATCATCGCCACCTTTACCTGAGGGTCAGATGCCCTTCCACTGGGGTGGGCGCTTCTCGATGAAGGCGGTGAGCCCCTCGGAGAAGTCGTCTGAAGCCATGGCCTGGGCCATGCCCTCCATCGACATTTTCCACCCGATGTCGTCGGGCGCATTGGTGGCTTCCAGCACGATCTTGCGGGACGCCCGCACGGCCACGGGGGCATTGGCGCAGATCTGCTCGGCCAGGGCCACGGCTGCGTCAAGGGCCGAGCCCGGCTCCACCAGGCGGTTCACGAGGCCGAAGTGATGGGCCCGGGTGGCATCGATCGGATCCCCAGTGAGGGTCAACTCCATGGCGATATTCAGCGGGATTTTGCGACCCAGCCGGAACAGGCCACCGGCGGCGGCCACCAACGATCGCTTCACCTCGGGGATCCCGAAGGTGGCGGTGGTGGAGGCGACCACCAGGTCACAGGACAAGACGATCTCCGTGCCGCCGGCCAGGGCGGGCCCGTCGACCGCGGCGATGATGGGTTTGGTCCGCTCGCGCTGCACGATGCCGGCGAAGCCCCCGCGGGTAGTGGCCAATCCGGCGGCGTTGCCCGAGTTGATCTCCTTGAGGTCGGCACCCGCGCAAAACACGGGGGCCACGCCGGTGATGATGCCCACCCAGATCGAATCGTCGGCTTCGATCCTGTCGATGGCCTCCTCGATCCCCTGGGCCACCGCGGCGTTTACTGCATTGCGGGCTTCCGGGCGGTTGATGGTGACGACCGCGAAGGGTCCTTGTTGTTCGAAGTTGACGGCCATAGGTTGGACGCTAGTCAGCGAAAGTTACCTTCACGAAGTTCAACAGGGGAGCAACGGTCGATCGCCATGGGGAGGAATGAATCGGCGGGCCGGCTTCGGTGCCACTTCTGCGGGGCCTATGAGGTGGAGCGCCTCTACCTGGCCTCGGTGCAACTGGACTCGTGTGCCTGCGGAAGTTGCGGAGCCAGTTGGGACGAAGACCCAACCACCGGCGAGTACCGCGGTCGCTCGGGTAAGGAGAGCGCCGTTACTCCTCGACCGTAGCGACGGGGGTGTCCGAGCCGCTGGGGTCGGGGGCGGGGGTGTCGGCCTCGGTGGTGGCCGCGATAGGGGTGTCGGGGGCGGGGGTGTCCGCCTCGGTGGTGGCCGCGATAGGGGTGTCGGCCTCGGTGGTGTCGGCCTCGGGGGTGTCGGCCTCGGGGGGGTCGGCCTCGGGGGTG
>CAMDIH010000067.1 GCA_945898515.1 Candidatus Neomicrothrix parvicella RN1
GGCCGAACTCGACCGCGCTATCGCGCATCAAGCTGCGCTTCAGAAACTGATGCTGGCCGCCGGCGGTATTGCCGGACCGGGCACCATCGGCGATTCCTACGAGCCCACCCAGGAGGCCCACGCATGAGAAAGTCCTTTCCCGTCGAAGACCTTGCCCGTGACGAGCGGTTTGTGCGCGTCCCGCTAGCGACTCGTATCAACGATCCCCGCAACGCGCAGGCCGCCGATAGCGGCAGCAGCGGCCGCCGCGGGGCGGGCCGGCTCACCCCGGAGCGACCGGATGCACCCGATGCCGCCCGTGCCCTGATGCACGGCATCTTCGTGGGCGAAATCCAGGCCCTTGAGGGCGCCGGGCGCACCTGCTGGGATTTCGAGGTGGGTAGCGGCAACGGCGAAGGTATTCCCGAGGTGCCCTTCGAGTTGAAACTCGACATGGCTCGTCAGTGCTGGGACGAAGCCCGCCATTGCGAGATCTCCATCAAACTCAGCGGCCACATGGGCACCGAGCTTGGCGAGTTCTCTGAGAACACCTTCCTCTATGAGGCCGCCTGTAACCCCGACCCCGTGCTTCGCCTCACCGGCGTCAACCGGGCCCTGGAGGGCTTGGCGATCGACGTGTTCAACACGATGCGAGAATTCGGCGAGGTCGCCGGTGATCCGGTGCTCGAGTTCTGCGAAGACTGGATGCTGGCCGACGAGGTAACCCACGTGAAGATGGGTTCTGACTGGCTGCGCAAGCTCACCGCCGACGATAAACCCCGCCAAGAACGCGCCCTCGAGTTCCAGCGGGTCGTGGACAAGCTCTTCTCCCTCGGTGGGTTCCGGGGCGAGGAAGACGACAGCCCGGTGCGTCTGGCCCGTCGCTTCCGCGAGTTGGCTGGGTTCAAGGAGGACGAAATGGACACCCTCGCCGAGATCGCCAAGGAGGCCCGCGAGGAGATGGAAGCCATCGCCGAGGCCAACCGCCCTGCGGTTGCCCACTAGGCCCACGATGCCGGTTGAGATCCGGCCCGAGACGTTCTCGTTAGTGCACTTCGACGCCACCGAGATCAGGGCCATCGTGGAGCAACTCGTCGAGGTGATCGGCCTTCCCGCCGCCTCGGTCACGATCGAAGTGGACGAAACAACCCTGTTGGCTCACGCGCAAGTCACCTCTACCGATCCCATCGTGATCGCCGTGGAGTCCGGCGCCCTTGAGGATCCAAAAGTCGTCGGGCAACTCAACGCCACCGCCACCGCCGACGTGCTGGGCAAACTCCTGCTGTCGGCAAAAGACCGGCTGGATCCGGCCTTCGGGGAGGCCCCCGCCGATGCCGACCTCACCCTGTCCGAAGTGGCGGCCTGGGAGACCTACTGCATCGGACGGCTCGGACGGCTCGGCCACCATGTCCAACGTCAACGACGGCTGTACCAGTTCCGTAACCGCCACGGTTTCACCGACGCCGCCGATGCGGCCTTTGATGCGTTGTGGACCGCCGACGGGCTTACCTGGGCCGACATCAGCGCCATCTCCAACCAAGCCACCGCCTAACCCACCCCTGGGATTCAGGGCCTCAGGCGTCTCGAAGCGACGGTGGCTGCCCCGAAGGTCCTAGCCCAGATCGTGAGCGCTGATCGGCTCCAGGAGATCGATCTGCGGGGGGTGCACCAGCAGACCCGCACACGCCCTGGCCATCTCCACCATCTCCGGTGAGTCGAAGTGGGCGCGCTGAGAATCCGGGCTGTCCCATTTCTGCACGATCACGAACCGGTCCGGCGCCGTCGACGACAGCGCCAAATCGATGTTGCGACAGCCCTGGTGGCCCCGACTCAGCACCACATAGCGAGCCAGCACCGATTGGAGGGAATCTGGGTCGATGGCGTCGAAACACATCGTTACCATCGTGAGTTGCACTTCGTCGGCACCGGACCCCACCATGTTTTCTCCCTCATTTGCGACGTATAACGCTCTGACCTGCCCATATCAACTGGGGGTTGGCAGGCTTGACCAAGTCGGTATCGTAGAGTTTTACAGCGGGACCATTCGCCACCCGATCACCCCCCTATTCACCGAATCTCAAAAGCAAGAGGGTTAGTTGTGCCTAAGGAGCGCGTTGAGCGTGACGAAGAAGACCTCGTTCGCCTGTATCTCACCGATATTGGTCAATACCCCCTACTCACCAAGGACGACGAAGTTCGGCTGGCCCAGGCAATTGAGGCTGGCAACGCGGCTCGTCCCGAGCTAGAAGAGGGGGGCAAGAACCTCACCCCGGCGCGTAAGCGTGAGCTCAAACGTACCAAACGCACCGGTGAGAACGCCGAGCGCACCTTCGTTCAATCCAACCTGCGCCTGGTGGTGTCGATCGCCAAGAAATACCAGGCGTCAGGCCTGCCGCTCCTCGACCTCATCCAGGAGGGCAACCTGGGCCTCATGCACGCCGTCGAGAAGTTCGACTGGCGCAAAGGGTTCAAATTCTCCACCTACGCCACCTGGTGGATCCGCCAGGCCATCACCCGCGGCATCGCCAATACTGGCCGCACCATCCGCCTCCCGGTGCATGCTGGCGACACCCTCGCCCGATTGCAGAAGGCCCGGGCCCGCCTGGAGTTGAAGATGGGCCGTCCCGCCACCCTCGCCGAACTCTCGGCGGAGGTAGAAATGCCCGAGGACAAAGTGACCGAGGCGTTGCGCTTCGCGGCTGAACCCCTCTCACTTTCTGAACCCCTCCGGGAAGACGGCGACGCCGAACTCGGCGACGTAGTGGAGGATCGCTCCGCTGAGTCGCCCTTTGAGGTGGCCGCCACGTCGCTGCTGCCCGACGAGATCAACCGATTGCTCGCTCCTCTCGACGATCGTGAGCGGGAAATCCTGAAGTTGCGCTTCGGCCTCGACCGAGGCGAGGCCCGCACCCTCGAAGAGGTTGGCGAGCACTTCAACCTCACCCGGGAGCGGATCCGCCAGATCGAAGCACGCGCCATGTCCAAACTGCGCCACCCCAGCAGCGACACGGGCGCTCGCGACCTTCTCGCCGTCTGACACCCGGCGCCGGCCACGGCTAGCCTGCGGGGATGAAGAAACTCCTCCTGCTCATCGTCCTTGTCGCATTGGGATCAATCGCCGCCAAGAAGGTACGGGCGCTGTAGTAACCGGGCGCCGCCAGAGCCACCATGCGCCCACCATCAACGCCCCGGCCGCCGCGCCGCCTCCCATCGCCACAGCCCGCCTTGGCGTAGGCATCGGTACCCGCTCGCGGAGCGGCACTTCCAATCGGAAGTGTTCAACCATCCAACCACGCTCCTTGGCCACCCGCGCCAAGTCCTTGTCGGGGTTCACCGCCACCGGATGGCCTACCGCGGCCAGCATGGGGATGTCGGTCGCCGAATCCGAGTAGGCCCAGCAGTGCTCAAGGTCGAAACCATCGCGCTCGGCCACTTCACTGATCGCCACCACCTTTTCCGGTCCATAGATGTAGCGCTCGGTCCGCCCTGAGTAACGGCCCTTGTCGTCCAACTCGGCGCGGGTGGCGATGGCTTCGTCCACGCCCAACAGTCGCGCGATCGGCGCCACTACCTCCTCGGGGGAGGCCGACACGATGAACACCTTGTGGCCCCAGAGTTGGTGCGCCCGGATCCGGTCGAGAGCCTCCTCGTACACGATCGGCTCGATCACATCACCCAACGTGTCTCGAACGATGGCCGAGATTTCGGCCTGGTCCCAGCCCTTGGTGAGCTGCAGCACCGACTCCCGGAGTTTCTCCAACTTCTCCGGCGAAGCGCCGATCTGGGCGTACACGATCTGGCCCCAGGCCGCCTTGAGCATGAGCCGACGCGAGACCATCCCGGCTCGCTGCAGCGGACGGCTGAAGGCCACCATCGACGCCTTGGCGATCACCGTCTTGTCGAGGTCGAAGAAGGCTGCGATGCGGGGGGCATCGGCGGGAGAGTCCACCCTGAAAGGCTAATGACCGCGCGGCCCTTCCCGATTCACCCCCTTGTCAACGCCGAATCCCGGGCCTAACTTCGGCCCACGGCGTCGGGCGCACTCCCCCCGACCGGCGCCGGTCTTCCCCCGATGTTGCCGCCTGCGGCTAAGGCCAGTGCCGCGCCCCATCGGAGGAATCCATGCTCATTGCCTGTTGGTCATCCAAAGGCGGTTCCGGCACCACCGTGGTAGCCGCCTCCCTCGCCCTCCTGCTCGCCCGTCGCGATCCCGGGGGCGTGCTGCTCGCCGACCTCGCCGGGGACGGACCGGCCGTGCTCGGGCTTGCCGAACCGAAATCACCGGGCATCGCCGGATGGCTGACCACCGGAGCTGATGTGCCCGTCGATGCCTTGAGCCGCCTGGAAATCCCGGCCACCACCGGGCTTCGTCTCCTCCCGCGCGGTACCGGCCCGCTCCTGGCCGACCGCGCCGAGGTGCTCAGTGGGCTACTCGGCTCCGATACTCGCCCGGTCGTGGTGGATTGCGGCTCCAACCCCACGGGCGCGGCCCTGACCATCGCCGCCGGGGCCACCCGATCGGTGCTGGTCACCCGGCCCTGCTTCCTGGCGTTGCGACGGGTCGTAGCGGCCCACCTGCGACCCACCGAGGTGGTGGTGCTCACCGAGGCAGGGCGCGCCCTCACTCGCGCCGACATCGAAGACTGCGTGGGCGCTCCGGTGATCGCCGAAGTGGCCGTAGACCCTGCGGTAGCCCGCGCCGTTGATGCCGGGCTCCTCGCTTCCCGCTTGCCCCGTGGCCTCGCCAAGGATCTCGCCGATGCTGCGTGAGAACCGCGCCGTCGTGATCGACGCGGTACACGCCGAGTTGGTGGCAGAAGACCCGCACTCCGCCACCGACCTCCCCCGGGTGCGCGCCGCGGTGCGTCAGGCCCACCCTCTGCTCCCCCGCACCGAAGTAGCCGCCGTAGCCGTGGCCGTGGCGGCACGCGCGGTGGGCCTCGGGCCGCTCGAACCCCTTCTGGCCAACCCTGACATCAGTGAGATCATGGTGAACGGCGGGGGTGCGGTGTGGATCGAGCAGGGCGGCGAGTTGCGGCGGACCGACCTCGCCCTCGGGCGAGCCGAGGTGGATTTACTGGTGGAACGCATCGTGGGTCCGCTCGGGCTGCGCGCCGACCGCACCTCCCCGATGGCCGATGCCCGCCTACCCGACGGATCACGGGTGAACATCGTGGTTCCCCCCCTCTCGGTAGACGGCCCCTGCATCACCATTCGGCGGTTCGGGGCCCAGGCCATTCCCATCAATGCCCTGTGCGCGCCGGCGGTAGCCGAACTCCTCGCCTGGGCGGTGCGGGCGAAAGCCAACATCGTGGTGAGCGGCGGTACCGGGGCCGGTAAGACCACGCTGCTCAACGCGCTCGCTGGCCTCCTTCCCGATGGCGAACGGATCGTGACCGTCGAAGACACCGCCGAACTCCGGCTCCCCGGGGCCCATGTGGTGCGGCTCGAAGCCCGCCCGGCCACCGCCGATGGCGTTGGCGCGGGCACCATTCGAGACCTGGTACGCAACGCGCTGCGCATGCGCCCCGACCGCATCGTGGTGGGCGAGGTTCGCGGGGCTGAAGCCATCGACATGTTGTGGGCCATGAATACCGGCCACGAAGGGTCGCTCTCCACCTGCCACGCCAACTCACCCCTGGATGCCTTGCGTCGGCTCGAAATCATGGTGCTCTCCGCTGGCCTCGACCTCCCCTTGGCCGCCGTACGCGATCAACTCACCTCGGCCCTGGATCTCGTGGTGCAGGTGTCTCGGCTGGGCGGGGGCATACGCGGCGTCACGGCGGTGGGGGAGGTCGTGGACCCATCCCTCGACGGGCCCCGGATCCGTCTCCTCGCCGATGGCGATGGGGTGCACCACCTCCCCATCCGCCCTCCTCGCGCCGCGGTAGACGCCCCCGACCAGCGGTGGTGTGGATGAAGGGTTGGTGGGTGGGTCTGGGGGCGGCCAGCCCATTTCTGCTGGTGGGGGCCCTCCCGCGACACCCGCCCCGCTCCGCTCGGGGCGCGGCCGCGGCCCCCCTCCGGCGAGCCGCGCCGGCACCACTCCAACGGTGCTGGGCGCACCTGCAGCGTCGAAACACCGCCGCCCGCCGAGATGGGCAACTCCCCGAACTCCTCGAGCGGATTGCTTCGGGCCTGCGGGCGGGCTTGGCCCTCGGTCCGGCTCTGATGGAAGCGGCGCAGGACGCTCCGTATCCGCTCGCCATCGAACTCGGCCCGTTGGCCCTAGCGCTGCGCCACGGTGTCCCCCTTCAGACCGAACTGACGCGCTGGGGCAACACGCCCGGGGGCTCACCGGATGTGCGACTGGTGGCGGCGGCCCTTGATCTAGCGCGTCAGGCGGGTGGGGCCACTTCGCGCGCGGTGGACCGCGTGGCTGCCACGCTGCGCGAGCGCCGCGAACTCCAGGCTGAAGCCCGGGCCCTGGCTACCCAGGCCCGCGCCTCGGCCGGGGTGCTGGCGGTCGCTCCGTTGGCCTTTACGGCGCTGGTGGCCACGATCGAGCCGGGGGCGTTAGCCGTGCTGTTCACCACCCCCCTCGGCCTTGTGTGCCTCGTGGCCGGAGCGGGCCTCGATGCCCTCGGGGCGGCCTGGATGGGCCGCATCGTGCGGAACGCGTGGTAATCGCCCTGGCGGCGGGCGCGCTGGCGGCCGTCGCGATGTGGGTGGCGCGGCCACCTCTCCCCCGGTCCGTGCTGCCCCCGCCCCCCCGGGCTGCCGACGGGCCCACCGCCGCTTGGTCAACCCAGCGGCGGTGGGCGAGCTTGGGAGGTGCCATGGTGCTGGTGGGTCTGCTCAGTCCTCCCTTGGCCCTGGCGGTCCCGGCGGCGGTGGCCCTCCGGGCACACTTCATCGGGGTCCGGGATCGGCGTACCCACGCCCGACTCGTTACCGCTGGGCTTCCCGATGCGGTGGATCTGCTGCTGCTCGGCAGCGGGGCGGGGTTGTCCTTGCCCCTCACCCACCGCTTAGTGGCGCCCCACCTGCGATCCCCGGTGGGCGTGGCACTGGCGGTGGCCGAGGCCATGGCGGCGGGCGGGAGGCCCCGGGCCGATGCCATCGTGGATGCCCTCACCCCCCTCGGCGACCGCGCCCTGGCCCTGGCCCACCTCCTCGCTGATCATCTTCGCTACGGCGTTCCACTGGTGCCGGGCCTCGAACGGCTCGGACTTGAACTTCGTCTCGACCGTCGACGGGCCGCCGAACAGCAGGCGCGGCGGGTTCCCGTGCGTTTGCTGGGCCCCTTGGTGATCTGCACGTTGCCAGCGTTCGCGCTGCTCACCATCGTCCCCCTTCTCGTGGCGTCCTTGCGGGCGCTGCCGTCGTGAACCAATCCACCTGACCTATGGAGGTCAACCTCATGCTCCGGACCCTGGTGTCCATCCAACTCCTGGTGCTCACGGGCACTACTCGTCTCCAACGACGCCTCAGCAACGACCGGGGCCAGTCCACTGCGGAGTACGCCCTGGTACTGCTCGGAGCGGCGGGTGTCGCCCTGCTCTTCGTGGCCTGGGCCACCAAGACTGACAAGATCGCCCGGCTCCTCAACTCGGTCCTCGACCAAGTGCTCTCCCAGGTGACCTGATGCCCCGTCGCGGCGTGTTCGCCTCCCGAGAGGAGGGGCAGGCGTCAGTAGAACTGGCGCTGCTGCTGCCCATCATTGTTCTCGTGGTTCTCATGGTGCTCGAGATCGGTCTTACCGGTCGCGACATCGTGCGGGTCACGCACGCCTCCCGGGAGGCGGCGCGCGCCGCCGCCACTGATGCTGCCCCCGGTGCCGCCCGGCGGGCCGCCATCGCCTCCAGTGGCCTCAACCCAGATCGCGTCGAGGTCACCGTCAGCGGCCGGGCCGGCCCTGGGTCGCGTGTGAAGGTGACCATCGCCTACGACCTACCCACCTCGATCCCCCTGGTGGGTGCCCTCATAGGCCACCGCACGCTGCGCTCCACGGCCACCATGCGCGTGGAATAACCGCGCCCGGACCAGCGGCGAAATGTTCCCGTGATCTCGACCCGACCGTCCGGTAACCTGGCCAGCGATGGACCTGCAGGTAGTACTCGGGGAGCAAGCGGGCTGGACGGTCTTACGGGTGCACGGCGATGTCGACGTGGCCAGTGCCCCTCGCTTACGAGAGCACCTCCTCCAGGCGGTCACCGACGGCCACCACTACCTGATTCTCGACCTCGACCAAGTGCACTTCATCGACTCAACCGGCCTGGGCGTGGTGATCGGCGCCCTCAAGCGCACGCGGTCCCTCGGTGGCGATCTCCGGTTGGTGTCCACCCGCGAGATGCTGGCCCGGGTCTTCGAGATCACCGGCCTCGGCAAGGCCCTGCCCATCGAGTCGACCGTGGCGGCGGCCGTCGCCGCCGGACCGGGACCGGGCTGATCGCCGTGCCCACCGTCGAACTGACCATCCCACCGCTTAGTCACTACCTCGCCCTCGTTCGGCTCGTGGTGGTCAACGCCGCCCTGGCCGAGGGATCGCTGTCCAGCGACCGAACCGACGACCTAGCCCTGGCTGTATCGGAGGCCTGTGCCAACGCGGTAGATAGCGAGCGCGTCCGCGAAACCCCGCAGCCCATTCGCATCGTCGTTGAGTTAGCTCAGCACGGCGTGGCGGTGACCGTCACCGACCATGGGGGCGGGTTCGTGCCCCCTGTGACCACCGCTTCGATACCGGCCGCCGACGACCCGCAGCGCCTGCGTCACGAACGGGGCCTCGGCATACCCCTGATGCGCAGCCTGGCCGACGATGTGAGTTTTTCCGCCACGACGGAGGGCACCGCGGTGCGCCTCGTGGTCGGGATCGCGCCGGCGACCTGACCGCTACACTGCCGATGGTCGTTCCCCAACCTCGCCGCTGGCCGAGACGGCGCTGCGAAACACCCCCCGTATGAGTCTTCCCCCGCCGCCGCCCACCCGCCCCACTTGGGTGCATGGGGATGCCCGCCTCGCCCGCACCGTGGGACGCCCGCTAGCGAAATTTCTTCGGGTGGAAACCGCCGGGGGGCTCGTGCTTCTCGGTGCCACCATCATCGCCCTGGTGTGGGCAAACTCCCCCTGGGCGGCGAGCTACACCGCCCTGTGGAACACGAACCTTTCGCTCACGATCGGTAATTACCAGCTGTCCAACGACATCGGACACTGGATCAACGACGGGCTGATGACCCTGTTCTTCTTCGTGGTGGGGATGGAAATCAAGCAGGAACTCGTGGTGGGGGAACTCAGCGATCGCCGCAACGCCAGCCTCCCGGTATTGGCGGCGGCGGGCGGCATGGTGGTGCCCGCCCTCATCTACGTGGCACTGAACTGGGGCGGACCGGGCATCGGGGGCTGGGGCATTCCCATGGCCACGGACATCGCCTTCGCGCTGGGGGTCCTGGCTCTCCTGGGCGACCGCATACCCTCGTCGCTCAAGGTCCTGCTCTTGAGCCTCGCCATCGTGGACGACATCGGGGCGATCACCGTCATCGCCATTTTCTACACCGACCAAATCAACGGGGTCTGGCTGACGGGTGCGGTCCTTGGCCTCGTCCTCGTGGTGATTCTGCGCCGGGCCCGAGTCTGGTACCTGCCGGTCTATGTGGTGCTGGGTACCGCTATTTGGTGGGCCACCGTTGAATCGGGGATCCACGCCACCATCGCCGGGGTGATCCTGGGGCTCCTGGCACCGGCGCAGCCCCTTCTTCCTGCGCCCGAAGCCGAGCAAATCGCCCAGCGTCTGTCCACCGACACTGCGGTAACCACCGAGGACCTGAGCCAAGTGCGGTTCGAACTGCGGGAGTCGGTGTCGGTGACTGAGCGCCTGAGCGGGGCGCTGCACCCGTGGAGCAGTTACCTCATCCTGCCGCTGTTCGCCCTGGCCAACGCCGGCATCCCTCTCACGGGGCCGGCGTTGAAGGATGCGGTGGGCTCGCCCATCACCGCCGGAGTTGTGCTCGGCCTCCTGGTGGGGAAGGTCGTGGGGGTCGGCGGCGCCTCCTGGCTGGCGGTGCGGTGGGGCCTGGCGCGCCTACCCAACGGCGTGAACTGGCGTCACATCTTTGGGGTGTCCATCCTGGCCGGGATCGGCTTCACCGTGGCGCTCTTCATCACCGATTTGGCCTTCAGTGATCCCACCGACCAGTCCAATAGCAAGATTGGCGTGCTGTTCGCATCGGCGGTGGCGGCGGCGGGAGCCGCGGCGGTGTTGCACCGCAGCCGCGCCCCCGACTCGGAATAGCGCCGCCTCGGTTTCGGCCGCCGGGGTTAGTCCTCAACCTCGCGGCGGCCTTCGAGCGCCCGGCCCAGCGTGAGTTCATCGGCATATTCCAAGTCGCCGCCCACGGGGAGTCCGCTGGCAATGCGGGTGATTTTGGGGACGAGGCCTCGGAGTAGCCGGCTCAGATACATGGCGGTGGCCTCACCTTCGAGGTTGGGATTGGTACACAGGATCACTTCCTGCACATGTTCACCGTCGATGCGAGCCAGGAGTTCGCGCATCCGTAACTGCTCGGGCCCCACCCCGTCGATGGGGCTGATCGCGCCCTGGAGCACGTGGTACCGGCCCTGATATTCCTGCGTCTTTTCCACCGCCACGATGTCGCGCGGTTCCTCCACCACACACAGCAGGGTTGGGTCCCGGCGGTCGTCCGTGCAGAGCACACACATCCCCCCTTCGGCGATGTTGAAGCAGCGCTGGCAGAACGTCACGCGATCCTTGGCCTCGATAATGGCGGTGGCCAACCGGAGGGCATCTACTTTTTCCACCTTGAGAAGGTGAAAGGCAATCCGCTGGGCGGACTTCGGGCCCACACCCGGCAGGCGCCCAAGTTCGTCGATCAGCTCCTGAACGGGCTGGGCGTAGACGCTCGTCATCCGCCGAAGAGGTCGCCGAGCGGACCCATTGCTTCGCGCTGGATCTCCAGCAACTTGGCGTTCATGTCGTGGAGCGCCGCCACCACCAGATCCTCGAGCATCTCGACCTCATTCGGATCCACGACCTCGGGCGCGATAGACACGCCGAGCACCTGGCCCGTACCGGTGGTGCGTACCCGCACCACGCCACCGCCCGCCACGCCTTCCACCTCTTGCTCCGAGGCATCCTGTTGCGCCTGCATCATCTGTTGCGCCTGTTCGAGCAGACCACCCAGACCATCTCCGGACAGGCCGGCGAAGTCGGGGAGGCCAACGGCCGTCGACTCGCTGAGATCGTTGGCGGGCAGGTCACCGTCAGGCTGGGTATCCACGCTGGCAGCGTAGAGGCCACCGGGGCGGATCATGGTTCTTCGACG
>CAMDIH010000068.1 GCA_945898515.1 Candidatus Neomicrothrix parvicella RN1
GGGGGGGGGGGCGGGCGCCCCCCACCGTTGAGTACCACCACGAACTCACCCCGGGGTGGGTTCGCACTCACCCATACCAACGCGTCCGCCAGCGTGCCGCGCCAATGCTCTTCGTGGAGTTTGGTGAGTTCGCGCCCTACCGCCACGGCTCGATCCGAGCCGCACGCGGCGGCCAGATCGGCCAGGGTCCGGGCCATCCGGTGGGGCGCTTCGTAGAGGACGATGGTGCGTGGCTCGCCGGCCACTTCGGCCAGACGAGCGGTGCGGGCCGAGCCCTGACGGGGCAGGAAGCCTTCAAACACGAAGCGACCGGCACCCAGACCACTCGCCACCAACGCGGTGATCGCGGCGGAGGGTCCGGGCACGACCTCCACGGGGTAGCCCGCGGTCACGGCCGCCCGTACCAGTTGCTCCCCGGGGTCGGAGATACCGGGCATCCCAGCATCGGTGACCACGGCCACGCGTTCCCCCATGGCCAAGCGGCTGAGCACCCCGGTGATGGTCTGCGATTCGGTGTGATCGTTCACCACCAGCAGCGGTCGCCGTTCTACCCCGGCGTGCTGCAGAAGACGACCGGTGCGACGGGTGTCCTCGCAACAGATGACATCGGCGGCCCGCAACGCCTCAACGGCGCGGGGCGAAAGATCGCCGAGGTTGCCGATGGGGGTACCCACGAGGACGAGTGGCACGCGTCAGTCCCGGCACTCGAGTTGGTCGCCTACCGCGAGGCTCCAGCGGGCGAAGGCTCCCGCTTCGGCTTCCACGATGGATTGGGCGCGCCACACCGGGCGGCTGATGCGATGGCGAGCCAGGTGGGCGGTGCGCAAGACGGTGAGATTGCTATCGAGCCACGCCACGTCGATCGCAAAGCGCATCCCGATGGAGTGCACGGACCGGGCGGGGCGGAGCAGCAGGGCCCCATCCACGGCGGCTTGGCCGAGGAGACCCTTGCGGCGCGCCGCGCGCGTCTCGGCCACCTGCAGAGAGGCCAGTACCTCTCCCTGTCGCAACAACCAAGGCACAAACGGTGAGGCTAGGGCCATCGGCGCCGCCGATACGCCGATGGCGCGAGACGCTGGTCAGACGTTGAAGCGGATCTCCATCACATCGCCGTCCTGCACCACGTATTCCTTGCCCTCCACCCGTAGTTTGCCCACGTCTCTAGCGGCGCTCCAGGAACCGAGGTCGATGAGTTCGTCCCAATGGATGACCTCAGCCCGGATGAACCCGCGCTCAAAATCGGTATGGATCACGCCGGCGCATTGGGGGGCTTTGTAGCCGGAGCGGAACGTCCAGGCCCGGGATTCTTTTTCGCCGGTGGTCAAGAAGGTGCGCAGGCCGAGCAGTTTGTAGGCGGCGTGCAGGAAGGTGGGCAGTGCCCCCTCGCCGAGACCAAGCCCCTCGAGCATCTCGGCCCGTTCGTCGGCATCGAGCAGGGCGGCCTCGGCCTCGAGTTGCACGCACATCCCGATCACCTCAGCCCGGCCGGCCAACTCGGCGCGCACCGGAGCGACAACCGCTTCCATGTCCTCGAGTTGGTCCTCGGCGATGTTCACCAGCGCCAGGACCGGTCGGTTGGTGAGCAAGAAGTAGTTCCGCAGCAAGGCGCGGTCGCTCTCGGCGAGGTTGGACCGGTAGATCGGCGTACCGCCTTCCAGCACCGCTTTGGCGCGATCCAGGGCCGCTACTTCCTCGAGCAGGGACTTGTCGCCCTTGGCGGCCTTGCGGCGCTTTTCGATCTGGTTCTCCACCGTTTCGAGATCGGCGTAGGTGAGTTCGAGCTCCACCACCCCGAGATGTTCGAGTGGATCCGACGGCCCGGGTACGTCGTCATCGGCAAAGGCCCGCAACACAAAGATGATGGCATCGACCTCGCGTATGTGGCTGAGGAACTTGTTGCCGAGGCCCTCCCCCCGGCTGGCCCCTGCCACCAGACCACCAATGTCAACGAACTGCACGGTGGCGGGCACCACGTTCTTGCTGTGGCTCATCGCCGCCAGGGCGTCGAGGCGTGGATCGGGCACGCGGGCCATGCCCACGTTCGGGTCGGTGGTGGCAAAGGCGTAGGGGGCCGCCAGCGCGCCGCCGCCGGCGAGGGCGTTGTAGAGAGACGACTTGCCAGCATTGGGGAGACCGACGAACCCAAACCGCTCCATGGCGGAGCAGAGTAGGAGGGCAACCCGCCCGCCGACGACTCCGAGGGGGAGGCCCCGTGGTTGGCCGGCCCCGCACCCAGGGTCAAGGGATGCCGCCGTCGCCTGGGCGCTCGCGCCCATCTAGGGTCGGGACGTGCCCATCACGCGTGTGGACGATCCCGGTTCGTACCCCGTAACTACTGGACACGAAGCGCCCGTCGATCTCACGGTGCTGGAGGGCCTGTTACAGCGGGCCGGCCGGGAAGTGCACGAGGGCCTGTTGCCCGCATGTCAGATGGCGGTGGCCTACCGCGGTCGGCTTCTGGCCAGCGCCACCTATGGCGCGTCGCCCCAGAGTCGCTTCGTGATCTACTCGTGCACGAAGGCGATCACCGCTGGCGTGCTGTGGCAGGTGATGGGCGAGGGTTTGTTGTCGCGCCAAACACGGGTGGCTGATCTGGTTCCGGCCTTTGCCAACAACGGCCTCCACACCCTCACCGTCGAGCACCTGTTGACCCATACCGCCGGTGTTCCCCACGCCCCCATGCCCGACGCCGACTGGACGGACCCCCATCGGCGGGCGGAGAGGTTTGCCTCGTGGACCCCCGAGTGGGAGCCGGGGTCTCGATTCGTCTACCACGGGTCCTCGGCCCACTGGGTGTTGGCCCATCTTGTGGAGACGGTGACCGGCACCGATTTCCGGACCGTGGTGGGCGAGGCCCTTCTGGGTCGGTTGGCCATCGACTCACTCTGCCTCGGACCTGCGGCGAAGGATCAGGACGACGTGCTGGCGGTGATCGGGGTAGGCGAGGTGGTGTCGGAGGCCGACCTCACGAGCCTCGGGGGCACGCTGGGGTTGGATGTGTCGGCGATCGGCCGCTCGGAGCAGGATCTGCTCCGGCATAACGATCCTGCGGTGCGGGCCATCGGTCAGCCCGGCGGCGGCGCGGTGGGCCGAGCCGCCGACCTGGCGATGTACTACCAGGCGCTCCTCACTAATCCGGGGGTGTTGTGGCCACCCCACGTACTCGCCGCCGGCACCGGCGAGGTGGTCTGTGACCTAACCGACCCGATGATCAACGCGCCCGCCCACCGCACCCTTGGCCTGTTGATGGCCGGGCCCGGCGAGTCGGCGATGATGCGCGGCTTTGCCTCTACCAACTCGCCCCGCGCCTTCGGACACATGGGAGCCGGCGGGCAGGTCGCCTGGGCCGATCCAGCCACCGGAGTGTCCTTCGCCTACCTCACCAACGGACTCGACCGGAATCCGCTGCGGATGGGGGCGCGAGGTCTGGCGCTGTCGTACCGAGCCGGGGCCGTCGCGACGCCGAGGGCCTGAGCACCATCGCCGCCCCGAAACCAGTTATCCCGGTGGGTGCTCGGCTCCAAACCAGTGGCGGAGCCAACCCCAGCCGCCCGTCGACCACAGAGCCCAGATCACGAGAAGGGGCTGAAACCACAGGCGAAGCAGTCGTTCCGAATTGGAGTCCAGCCCGAAGGCGTTCGTGCCTTCAACGAATTGGGCGACGTTGCCCGGGAAGATCACGATGAAGAATCCCGCCACGATCACACCGACGAGCGGGGCGCGGCGGCCGGCGAAGATGAGCGCCGCGCCGAGCGATAACTCCACCAACCCCGATACCACCACCACGATGTCGGGGTCGATGGGCACCCACGAGGGCACCTGCGCTTGGAACTCGGCGCGCTGCGGACCCAGATGACCGATGCCGGCGATAGCTAAGAACACACCCAGCGACCAACGGGCCATGGTTTTGACAAGGCTTCGCTCAGTGGTCATCGCCACAGGGTAGAGGCTCCTGGCGCGCTACGGCCGCCCCGCCGCCCCCGGTGGGTTCAGCCCGGGGACCAGCCGGGCTCGGCGAGTTCAAAGGTCTCGAAACGGAACGCCGGGCTGACGGTGCAACTCACGAGGGTCCAGGCCCCCAGCGGCTCGGCGGCTTGCCACCACCCGGCCGGGACCCGCCGCTGGGGCTCTTCCCCGGCGGCGAGATCTACCCCGAGGACCTGCTCTTGCACCGGGCCGCGGTGGTCTGGGGCGAGAGAGAGGCGCAGCGGGCCTCCGGTATGGAAATGCCACACTTCGTCGGCATCCACCCGATGCCACTGGCTGCGCTCCCCCGCGGTCAGGAGGAAATAGACGGCGGTCCCGGCGCCCCGGGAACCGTCACCGGGGTCGTGGCGCCAGGTCTCGCGGTAGTAGCCCCCCTCGGGGTGGGGCACCAGTTGCAGGTTCTCGATCACCTCAGCAGCGTCCATCCCCCATGATCGCAGACTGGAGCCAGCGCAGGGCCAACCGGTAACCTCGGCTCCCTTATGTCAAAGCGCACGAAGAAGGCCACCATCCGGGCTCGCAAGAAGAAAGCCAACCATGGCCGTAAGCCCAACCGCGGCCGCAACTCCTAGACCACGGCCCTGAGCGAGGTCCCGCCGCCCCCGGTCACCCGAGTCGACAACATTGTCGAAACCCTCGGTGGCCTTACGGTAGCCGACCCCTACCGCTGGCTGGAAGAAGGTTCCTCCCCCGAGGTAGGGGCCTGGACCGCCACCCAGAACGCTCGCACCCGCGCGGCCCTCGATGCCGTTCGGGCTCGGGACGGCTTCCGCGACCGCTTAGCCCAACTCACCCAGGCCGGCACCGCCGCGTCACCCACGCTGCGCGGCGACCACCTCTTCACCATCGACCGCTGGGGAGAGCGCGACCGCGCCGCCCTGGTGGTGCGCCCGATTGCCGCTCCCCTCACCGGTCCGGGCCGGGTGCTGGTAGACCCCGCGGAGGCCAGCGGGGCCGCCACCTCCGCCATCGACTGGTACCACCCTTCCCCCGACGGCACCTTGGTGGCCTTTGGTACCTCCATCGACGGCGACGAGCGTTCCACCCTGCGCATCGTTGAGGTGGCTACCGGGCAGCAACGGCCCGACACCCTCCCCCACACCCGCGCCGCCTCGGTGGCGTGGCTGCCCGACAACCGTGGCTTCGCCTACACCCGCTATCCCGATCCCGCCGCGGTCGGCGACGACGAGGCCGGCTACCACCGCCACGTGTGGTGGCATCACCTGGGCGACCCCGCCACCGCCGATACCCCGTGCTTCACCGACCTCCCCGAAAAGGAAGCCTGGCCGGACGTTTCGCTCTCCCACGACGGACGTTGGCTGCTCGTGCACGTACAACGCGGCTGGAGCCAAACCGAGGTGCACCTTCTCGACCGTGAAACCAACACCTGGACCACCGTCGTGGCGGGCATCGAAGCCGCCACCGGGCTGCGGGTAGATCTCGACCGCCACCGCCTCATTGGCGAAACCACCCTCGGCGCCCCCAAAGGACGCCTGGTATCGCTGCCCCTGGAAGGCCATCCACCTCGATCCCCCGGCGGCGGCGAACCCGCCGTCGTGAACCCGCAGGCCCTCATCACCGAATTGGTGGCCGAGGCCGACGACATCCTCGCCGGCTTCGCCATCACCAACCCGCACCTCCTGGTGGTGCGCACACGCGCCGGCGTGTCCTCCCTCCATCACCACGACCCTGACGGCACCCACCGGGCGGAGGTCACCGCGCTCACCGGGGGCCTCGCCGCCGTCACCGCGCTAGCCGCGCACCCGAGTGCCCCGGGGATCATCGCGATAGGCCACACCTCCTTCACCCGCCCCGACACCGTGACCGCCTGGCGCCCCGAGGCCGAGCCGATCGAACTCACCCGACTGCCCTGCCCGCCCATCGCCGCCACCACCGTTACCCAACTCCGCTACCCCTCCACCGACGCCACCGCAGTGCCGATGCTCCTCGTGCACGCCACCGCCACCGCCATCAGCCACCACACCCCCACTCTGCTCACCGGCTACGGCGGGTTCAACATCACCGAGACCCCCGCCTGGAGCCCCTTCGTGGCCACCTGGTGCGAACTCGGCGGCCAGGTCGCTATCCCCGGGATCCGCGGCGGTGGCGAGGAAGGCGAGGCGTGGCATGAGGCTGGCCGACGCGCCAACAAGCCCCAGGTGTTCGCCGACTTCGAAGCCGCCGCCGACTGGCTGGTGGCCGAGGGCCGCACATCGCGTGCCCGCCTGGCCATCCGCGGCGGCTCCAACGGCGGTCTCCTGGTGGCCGCCTGCCTCACTCGCCGTCCCGACCTGTGCGCCGCGGTGGTATGCGACGTGCCGCTCACCGACATGGTGCGCTTCCCCCGTTTCCTCATCGCCCGGCTCTGGATCCCCGAATACGGCGACCCCGACGTACCCGAGGAGTTGGCCTGGCTCCACGCCTACTCGCCCTACCACCAGGTGGTGGACGGCACGGCCTACCCCGCAGTGCTCATCACCACCGGCGAGCAAGACAGCCGGGTCGACCCCTGCCATGCCCGCAAGATGGCCGCCCGCCTCCAGGCCGCCTCAACCGCTCTGGTGCTCCTGCGGGTCGAACCCGCCGCCGGCCACGGCCAGGGCAAGCCCGCGGGCCAGCAAACCGAGGAACGCGCCGACGTGCTGGCGTTCCTGGCCTGGCAGTTGGGTCTCGAACCCTAGAAACGCCGCATCCGGTGGTGGAGAATCGCCGCCCGGGCCGCGTTGGCCCCGCACGCCCCGTGCACACCGCCCCCCGGATGGGCCGATGCGGAAGCCAGGTAGAGGCCCTTGATCGACGTTTCCGACCGGCCCAGACCCGGCACCGGCCGCATCACCAGTTGCTGCGAAAGCCGCATCGTGCCGCCGCCGATGTCGCCGCCCACCAAGTTGGCGTTACTCGCCTCCAACGCCGGCGGGGTGAACACGTGACGAGCGATAATCCGATCCCCGAATCCGGGAGCCAACGCCTCGATGCGGGCTTCCATCCGCGCCGCGAATCGTTCGCCCTCCGCTTCGTCCCATACCCCTTTCAGTTCGTTCCCGGCGTCGGTCTTGGTGACCTGCGGGACATGCGTGTACGCCCAAGCCGATTCGGTACCCGCCGGCGAGCGGCTCGGGTCGGCCGTGGTCATCTGCCCCACCAACAGGAACGGTCGATCCGGGATTACTCCGCTTTCCACCATCTCCATGGTGGACGCGATCTCCTCCACCGACAGCCCCACATGCACCGTGCCCGCCTGCGACACTTCCGCATCGGTCCACGGGATCGGAGACGACAACGCCCAGTCCACCTTCACCGTGGAGGGCCCGTGGTGAAACTCGCGCATCCGACTCACCAGCCCTGGACGCAGATGGTGCGGCGCCAACAGGTCGAGGTAGAGCGCCGGTGCCCCCACGTCGGCCAGCACCGCCCGACGGGCCGGCACCACGTCGCCGGCCACGAGACGCACCGCCTTGGCCCGCCCGTTGCGCACCTCAATGGCCTCCACCGCCTGGCCAAGAACCACCGTGACGCCCTTGTCTTCCAGCCGACGGATCAACGCGGCGGTGAGTTCGCTCGCCCCACCCACCGGAGTGGGGAAGCCAACCGCCTGCCCGAGGCACGACATGAGCCACCCGAACACCGCCGAGCCCCGCGCATCGAGCGGGATGTCGGCGTGACCGGCGTTGCCCGCCAGCAACAACCGACCGCCTTCCCCCTCGAAACAACGGCGACCCAAGGCCTCCACGTTCCCGAGCGCGATGCGAACCAACTCGGGCAACGATGGGCCCGCGGCGGCGGCCAATCCCAGCCCGGCCCGCACCGGCGGAAAGGGACGCAACAACGCTTCCAAGAACGGCTCCTGCGTGCGCTCCCACAGGCCGTACAACTGGCGCCACCGGTCGCCGTCGCCGGGTGCGAAACGGTCCAGCGACGCAGCGGTGACATCCACATCCATCGAAAGACAGGCGCTGGGGCCGCCCTGTGTGGGGTGGGCCAGCGCCAACGGGGCCCGCGCCCACTCCAAGCCCCACCGCTCCAATTCGAGTTCGCGCAGCACCGGTGAGGCGGCCGCTAGAGGATAGAAGGCGCTGAACAGATCGCTCCGAAACCCCGGTGCGGTGATTTCGCCACTGCGCACCGCCCCCCCGGGGTTCTCCGCCGCCTCGATCACCACCACATCCCAACCGGCGTCGGCCAGCACGTTGGCGGCCACCAGGCCGTTGGGACCTGATCCGATGATTACGGCGTCATGCACCCTGTCAGCCTACGGTGCGCAGATGGGAGTAACGATCGACGAGATTCTGGTGGGCGATCCGCCCACCGCCTGGAAAGCGGCTGGGTTCAGCGTGGACGACGACGGCACCTGCCGTATCGGCACGGTACGGGTGCGACTCGTGGGCCGAGACGGCGGCGAAAGGATCCTCGGGTGGTCCTTGCGCGATGCGCCCGCCGCTCGCCTGGCCGACGGCTCCCTCGACGGGATCCCTACCACCGCATCGGTCGCCCCGCCCGCCGCGGGGGCCACCCACCCCAACGGCGCCACCTACCTTGATCACATCGTGCTGCTGTCCCCCGACCTCGCCCGCACCACCGCGGCCCTGGCCTCTATCGGGGTAGAACCCCGCGGTGAACGGGAAACCGACAGTTACGGCTCACCGATGCGCCAGGTGTTTTTCCGCTTCGGCGAGGTGATCCTCGAACTGGTGGGCCAGCCCAACGCCAGCGGCGAGGGTGACCCTGGATTCTTCGGTCTCGCCATCACCGTCACCGACCTCGACGCACTGGCCGACCAACTCGGCGACCGCCTCGGCTCCAGCAAAGACGCCGTGCAAGATGGTCGCCGGATTGCCACGCTGCGCCACCGAGACCTGGGCGTGTCGGTGCCGATCGCCTTGATGAGTCCCGAACCTCCGCCGGTCTAACCAGTCTCCCGGTGCGCCCGCGCACCAGGTAGCGTCAGACACCCATGTTGGACCATGTCTTTACCGATGCGATCGGTGCCCTGCGCGACACGTTCGAGAAGGCGTTCCTCGAACGACAGGCCTTCGAGGAACGTTTTCAGGTAGACGTGCTACTCGGCGATACCACCTGGGAAACGTCCTACGGCCTCCCCGGCGAGGGCCTCCCGCCTCGGGTACAGGCCGACATCACCCTCGACTGGCCCACCTGGGCCCAGACGGCCTACCGCTCCTGGTACATCGGTGAACCCTCCGGCGAAGCCCCCCGGATCGAGATCGAGATCGTGATGAGGATTCAACGCCTGGCGTCAAGCCCCGATGTGAGGCCGGTGCTCACCGCGCTCCCTGAAGCCAGCCCGCCCATTGGGGCCACCCGTCTGGAACGCTCGACCCCCACCGTGGAGATTTCCTACAACGAAAATTCGGAAGCCGAGGACTGGGCTCTGGAAATTAGTTACGAAGGCAGTTACGAACTCGACGAAGCCACCCTCGCCGATGGCTCCATCCTCGACGACCATTTCTCCGCCATGGGGGGCTGGATCGCCAGCACACTGGTGCGCCTCGGTGACCTACGACTGGACTTTCTCCCGGCCGACGAACAGGAATGACCATGACCGATCTTGTCCTGGTGGCCGTCGACGGTCCGGTAGCCACCGTCACCCTCAACCGACCCGAAGCCCGCAACGCCCTCAACCGGGGCCTCCGCAAGGCGCTGCCCACGACCCTGCGGGAACTCGATGCGCGCCAGGACATCGCCGCCATCGTGCTCACCGGGGCCGACCCGGCGTTCTGCGCGGGCCTGGACCTGAAAGAACTCTCCGCCGGGGGCGATGCCTTACGCGAAACCGGGGCAGCCGGCGGCGAGACCCGCACCCCCCATGGCCCCTTTCCCCGGATCACCACGCCGGTCATCGGGGCCATCAACGGCGTAGCCATCACCGGCGGGTTCGAGTTGGCCCTGGCCTGCGACTACCTGATCGCCTCGGACCGGGCCCGCTTCGCTGATACCCACGCCCGCATGGGAATCATGCCCGGATGGGGGCTCACCGTGCTGCTCCCTGAGGCCGTGGGCCTGCGCCGCGCCAAGGAACTCTCCACCACCGGGAACTTCCTCGATGCCCCCACGGCGTTGGCCTGGGGCCTGGTGAACCACGTCGTGCCTCACGCCGACCTCCTCCCCTTCGCCCAGAAACTGGCCGCCGACATCGCCACCATCGACCCCCGCCCGGTGCGCCAGATGCTGGCCACCTACGACGAGGGCGCCCGGCTCGACGGGGCCGGTGCGTGGGCGCTGGAGGCGGAGGTGGCCGGGCGATGGCAGGGGGAGGGCCTCGATCCGGGGGCGCTCGAAGCCAGTCGGCAGGCCGTGGTGGCTCGCGGTCGCCAGCAGCTCTAAGCACCCCCACCCGCCCGCGGGATCAGGGGATGATGTCGACCGGGGTGCCCAGGGGGATCACCGCGAGTTTGCGTTGATCGGCCTCCAACATCCGAATGCACCCGTTGGAGATTCTCGTGCCCGTCGTCCCGATCTTCGCGGCCGACGACGCCGAGACCGAACCGTGAATGGAAGTGACGGCGTCGCCGCTGCCCTGCCAGCTCTCAATGGCCTCCGAGTGGCCACTGGTGTCCAACACGACCGGCCCATAGCCAGCGGGACCCGGGGCGGTGACCACGGCCACAAAGAAGTTCCCGGGAGCGGTGGGCGTGGAATCTTTACCAATCCCGACCGGTGCCGAGAAGATCTCGTAGCCGTCCTGATAGGCGATGAGCCGCGTCTCCGACAGACGCACCACGATGCGGAAGTTCGACGCCGATCTCGTTACATCAGCCGCCCGTACCCAGGCCGTGGACATGTTGGGTCGCTCGGGCAACATGATGCGAAGCCAGTCGCCCTGCTCCTCCACGATAGGCAT
>CAMDIH010000069.1 GCA_945898515.1 Candidatus Neomicrothrix parvicella RN1
CCGGTCCTGGGGGCCCACTGTGCCCGCCCACACCAGGGCTCGCCATCCGCGATGGGTGATGGCGGCGGCCACATCACGGGCTCGGGCAGACAACGTCACCGCCCCAGGATGGCCGACGAGGGAGGTTGCAGGCCAGCGGTAGGTTGGTGGGATGAGCCAGCGGCAGCGGATTTCCTCAGGGTCGCCCTATGAGCAGACGGTTGGGTACAGCCGGGCGCTGCGGGTGGGGGACCGGGTGATGGTGTCAGGTACGGCACCGCAACGGCCCGACGGCAACGTCGACCCCGACCCGGGAGCGCAGGCCCGAAGATGCTTTGAGATCATTGGTGGGGCGCTGGAGGAAGCGGGGGCCTCACTGGCCGATGTGGTCCGCACCCGGGTGTTCCTGGTGGATGCCGCAGACTTCGACCCGGTCTCGGCGGTACACGGCCAGGTGTTCGGCGACGTGCGCCCGGCCAACACCACGGTGGTGGTGGCGGCTCTCCTCGATCCCCGCTGGAAGGTGGAGATCGAACTCGAGGCCATCGTGGCGCCCGCCCCGCAGGCGCCCTAGCCCTCATGGCCTCTCCACTCGATCTCCTGGAGGCGTTGGCCCGCCAAGAGTTGGTGATCACCCCTACCCTGCGTCATCTCGAGGTGTTCACGATGCGGGGACTGCTCACCGTGTTGTGGCACGGCGACCCCGATGCCACCGCCGCGGTCGTCCTCGGTGGTGGGGCCATGGGGGGATTGTTGGGGCCGGCCGATGGTTTGTATCACTGGCTCGGCGAGGAGTTGGCGCCGGCGGGCAGCGGGATCGGGGTCTTGCGCGTTGGGTGGCGGCGTCCGAACGACATCGACCTTTGTACGCTCGATCTGCTGGCGGTGGCCGATTTGGCGGCTCGGGGCGGTGCGCAGCGATTTGTGACCGGGGGGCACAGTTTTGGCGGGGCGATCGCGGTGCGGGCGGCCCTGGCCATGGGGGAGTGGACGAAAGGGGTAGTCACCTTCTCCACACAGTCGGCGGGCTGTGAACAGGCGGGGGGAGTGACGGCTCCGTTGCTCGCCTTCCACGGGGATCGCGATGAGATCATTCCGCGGGCCGCCAGCGACGTGGTGGCGGAGTTGGTAGGTGGGCCCGCCGAAGTGGTGGTGTGCGAAGGCGCCGGACATCTGCTCTCCGAGGCGGGGGAGCAACTCCGGGCCCATACGGGGCGTTGGATCCGGGAGCGGCTGAGCGGGGCCCACTGAGGCCGCCGCCTCAGGGGTGGCCGACGGGGCTAGGAGCGGGGGTTCTTCCACCGGTTGAAGTAGGTGATCTCCTCCGCCGGGCGGCGCGGGGCCGGTGAGAAGGTATCGCCGGTGTAATACGCCACCGGCAGCAGCGCGATCTGAGTGACGGTGTCGGGGATTCCCAACAACTCGGCCACTTGTTGTTCATGGACGAGGTGGAACGTGGTCCATGCCGATCCGAGACCGCGGGCGCGCGCTGCCAGTTGGAAGCTCCAGACGCCCGGCGCCACCGATCCGTGATAGCCAGCCACCTCAAAGTTTTGGGCTGTCTCGGGGAGGCGATCGAGCCGGAGAGCGAGGACCATGGTGGGCACCTCCGCGATATGTTCAACGAGGTACGACGCCGAGTCGACCACCCGCTGCTGACGGGCCGTAGCGGTACTGTCGGCTCCGGCGGCGAGGTAGGGCCGACCCACGGCCTGGTAGGGCTCGGCGATGGCTGCCTTCAGGTCGGGATCGTCGATCACCAACCAACGGTTGCGCTCCTGGTTGCCGCCCATCGGGGCGTGGCTCGCCACATCGATGCACTCCAGAATCAGTTCGGCGGGAACCGGTCGGGTGAGGTCGAGGCGCTGGCGAACCTGCTTGGTGGTCTTGAGGAGATGGTCGGCGGCGGAGACATCGATGTCGGACATCTAGTGAGCCTGCCACTTCAGTCGTCGCGCAGCACCCTCGTGTTTCCGAGCCAACTCGAGTAGAGCGTCGCGTAGGTGCCGCCGGCGGCGACCAATTCGGCATGGGTGCCGGTTTCCACCACGTTGCCGTTGTCCACCACCACCACCAGGTCCGCTCGTTCGGCGGAGGAGAGGCGATGGGCGATATTCACCACCGTGCGTCCGGCCGTCAACCGCTCGAGTGCCTCGGAAAGGGCTTGTTCAGTCTTTGGGTCCACCGACGAGGTGGCTTCGTCGAGCACGAGCAGGCCGGGGTTTCCGAGTTGCGCCCGGGCGAGGGCCACGAGTTGGCGTTCGCCCACGGACAGGCTGCCGCCGCGTTCGCCCACCGGCGCGTGGAGCCCACCGGGGACGTCCTCCAGCCAGCCGCCGAGCCCGAGGGAGTCGAAGGCGGACTGGATTGCCGCGTCGCTCGTCTCGGGCGCGCCGACCCGCACATTTTCCGCGATGGTCGTATCGAAGAGAAAGCCGTCTTGCGGCACCATGCGAACCGTCGATCGACGCGACTCCGGGGCTACCTGGCGGAGGTCGATGCCCCCGACCCGCAGGGTGCCCGCGGTGGGGTCGGCAAGACGGCAGAGGAGTTTGGCGATGGTCGTCTTGCCCGAACCGGTTTCGCCCACCACCGCCACATAGGCCCCCGCCGGGAGGTGCAGGTTGATGCCCCGGAGCACTTCGCCGCCAGTGCGGTAGGTGAACCGCAGGTCTTCGAAATCCACCGCCAGGGGACCGGTGGGCAGGGTGATGCCGTTCTCCGGTTCCGTGACGTCGATCGGCGTGGCGAGGACCCCAAGAATTTTGCGCCAACCCGCAATAGCGGTCTGGGTTTGGTCAAGGATCTCGCTCAGTTCGGCGATGGGGCCGAGCAGCAGGTTCACCAGGAACACAAAGGCCACGAGTTTGCCCAGGTCGAGCCCCCAGGCGGGTCCGTTGAGGGCGCCCACGGAGATGACCGTCGCCAGGGCCAGGGCACCGAAGAAGTCCGACAGCGGGAACATGACGGCGAACCATTTCGCCGCCCCCATTTGGGCCTTGTATTGCGTTCGGGCCGCCCGATCGAGACGCCGGCGCGTGCGGCGCTGCAGCCCGTAAGCCTGCACCACCGAGGCGCCGGTCACGAGTTCGGATACCTCCGACAGTGTGCCCCCGACGGCGGTCCGCAGTTCGTCGTAGGCCGCCAGTTGGCGGCGTTGCAGATACCCCAGGGCCGGGAGGAGTGGCAGAAACACGGCGACGGCCACCGCGGCGAGGGGGGGTGAGTAGACGACCATCACCGCGACGGTGGTGACAATGAGCACGGTGTCCACGATCCAGGCGACTGCGCCCCATTCGGTGAACTGGGCCAAGGTTTCGACGTCGCTGGTTACCCGGGCTACCAGGGCGCCGCGCCGCTGCTCCACGTGGTCGGCCAGGGAAAGCCGCTGGATGTGGTGAAAGGTACGTACCCGCAGACCGAGCAGGCTCGCCTCCGCCGAACGCACCAGTCGCAGGAAGGTGGCCCGGCTGATGAAGTAGAGCGCGATGATGCCCACCGCCGCGCCGCAGCAAGCCGCCGCCACAAAGCCCGGCCGGTATCCATCTTTTCCGAACACCCCGCGATCGAGGATCTGCTGGATGAGAATGGGCACAGCGAGTTTGCCGAGGGCGGTGGCCACCGCCAGCGCGAGGGTGAGAACCACCCCTTGGCGCAGTTCGGGGGTAGCGGCCAACCCACGCCGGAGTACCGCGATGGCGCCCGCAGCACTGAGTGCGTCCTCCTCGTCGCTGGTGATGCTGTGACGGCGTTCCTGGTCGTGGCTACCGGGGGGAGCCGAATCCACGAGCACATCCACGATGGCGTCGAGTTCCTCCAGTTCCCCCAGGTCCTCTTCGGGGTGGCTCACAGCGGGGCCTGTTCATACGCCCGCACCAACGCGGCGTAGGAGGGCTGGGCGAGGAGTTCGTGGTGGGTGCCCTCCGCGGTGATGCGGCCGCCATCGAGCATGAGGACGCGATCGGCCAGCGCGATGGTGGAGATCCGATGGGCCACGATGACCGTGGTGGCGGCCACCGAGTGGCGTAATCCGTCGAGGATGGCCCGCTCCACGGTGGCGTCTACCGCCGAGGTCGCATCATCGAGCAGGAGGACGCGGGGTTGCCGCAGCAAGGCGCGGGCCAGGGAAAGACGCTGGCGTTGGCCGCCCGACAGGGTGACCCCTCGCTCACCGAGTTTCTCGTCGAGCCCATGGGGCAGTCGTTCCACGAAACTGCGGGCTTTGGCGATGTCGAGGGCGGCGAAGATCACGTCGTCGTCGATGTCGTCACCGAGGGAGAGGTTCTCTCGCACCGAGTCGGAGAAGAGGAAACTTTCCTGGAACACCAAGGCGGTGGTGCGGTGGAATTCGACCGGGTCGGTCTCGGGTAGAGGTACGCCGCCGATGAGGACCGATCCGGCATCGGGGTCGATCAGGTGGGCGATGAGGCTGCACAGCGTGCTCTTGCCCGAACCGGTGGCGCCCACCAGCGCCACCACCTCGCCGGGGGCGACGCGGGCCGAGACGTCACGGAGCACCGCGTCGGGGCCGTGGGTAAAGCTCACCGCATCGAGCACCACATCCAGCGGGCCGGTCGGGAGAGCCACGGTGGTGGTGGGCAGCAACCGTTTGGGAGCGACGAGCACTTGCTGAACCCGATCGTTGGCCACCACTGCCCGCGGTAGCTCCTCGAGAAGGAAGCCCACGATGCGAAAAGGAAAGGCCAAAATGCCAAAGAGCACCATGGCCTGCACCAGTTGCCCGGTGGTGATGGCACCACTGGCGAGTCGTCCCGCCCCGAGCCAGAGCAGAGCGATCGTCCCCAGGCTGGGCAACGCGTCGAGCCCCGGTTCGAACCCGGCGCGCAGACGACCCACGATGAGCCGCTCCTGGCGGAGTTGGTCGGCTTTCTCCTTGAGGCGAGCCACTTCGCGGGCCTCGAGGCCGAGCGTCTTTACCAGCAGGGTGCCTTCGAAGCTCTCATGGGCCACGGCCGACACGTCGCCCACCCGGGCCTGGGTGGCGGCGGCGGGGCCCTCCACCCGCTTGGTATAGGCCTTGTTGATCAGGGCCAGGCCGGGAAACAGGCAGACCGCCACCGCCAACAGCACGGGATCCACGAAGGCCAGCAGGGTCATCGAAACGATGATGATGATGAGCACCCCGATGGAGAACGGCAACGGCTGCATGGCGATGGTGGATCGTTCGCAGTCGGCGTCGGCATGGGCGAGGAGCTGGCCGGTGGGCTGATCATCGAACCAACTGAGGGGTACGGCGAGGTAGCGGTCCGTTACCCGCTTGAACCAGAGCATCTGCATGCGTCGCTGGGCCATCTGGCCGAAGTAACGGCGCAGCACCACGCCCACGATCCGCAGGAGCGAGGCGCCGATCACCGCGGCGGCAGCTAGGGCGACGGCACGGTTCGACACGCCCCCCTCCTCGAAGGCCGGGATGATGACCTTGTCGGTTATTCGGCCGATCACCACGGTGCCGACGACCGCCATGACGGCAAACAATGTGGCCCCCACGATGGCGAGCGCGAACGGACCAGCCTGGGCTCGCACAGACAACCAGAGGAGCGCACCGCCACGGCGCATCATCCCTGGCTTCGAATCGGCTGTCGTCACGGCCTCTGAACCTATCTGGATGGTGTTACAAATCTTGCATGACCGCCGGTGCGGGCGGTGGGCATCCTCAACTTCGCCAGAGTTGCAGCGGGGTCTGGTGGCGTGAGCCGCGAAAGGGGAGGTCCACCCAGGCGCTGTCTTGACCGGCGGAGGCGTAGGCAGCACAGACAAGGTCGAGGACCGAGCGCCCGAAGGCGGGGCCAAGCATGGGTGCTCGGTGCTCTTGGAGGTCGAGGGCGAAGGATTCGATCTGCTGGAGGTAGCCGAATTCTTCGAGTTGGGCCGGTACCCCCTGGCTGATGCCGGGGAGGGGCACCTCCACGCCGTTGCGTTCGAGGAGCGCACTGGGGAGCAGTTCCATCCGCACCACCCCATCAGGGGCTGATATCTGGGCATCCCAGAGGGGGGAATCGGCGTGGCGCCAACTAGCGGTGACCCGGGCGAGCAGGCCGGTGTCGAAGTGGATTGTCACCTCGGCGTGCTCGTCTACCGGGTGGTCTGCTGCGCCGACGAGCGTGGCTCGTACCTCCACTGGTACCGCCGGGGCGGCCAGCACCAGGGCCACGGCGAGGGGGTGTACGCCGAGGTCGAAGAGCACACCGCCACCCCAGTCCTCGGTGAGGAAATCGCCCCAGGACGGCCGTCCTTGGAGGGCCCGCACTTCCACCAGAT
Organism: Candidatus Neomicrothrix parvicella RN1; assembly: GCA_945898515.1. Lineage (GTDB taxonomy): Bacteria > Actinomycetota > Acidimicrobiia > Acidimicrobiales > VFJN01 > VFJN01. The sequence goes on from CAMDIH010000069.1 coordinate 6,259, forward strand.
CGATGGCCTGCAACTGGGCGGTGTGGGTCAAAGCGAGGCGCACGATGGGGGCATGGAGCAGGTTTTCCCCGTAGGCGATCTGACCGCCGGTGGCCGCGGCGGCCACGAGTGCATCGGCGTCGGCCAGGGTGGTACACAACGGCTTTTCGATGAGCACTCCCGCCCCGCGCTCAATGGCGTGCAGGGCGTGGTTGAGGTGGAGGGCAGGAGGAGTGCACACCACCACCCCGTGAGCATCGGCAGGGAGTTCGGCGTAGGTGCAGGGCTCGGCCCCCATTCGTTCAGCCGCCGCGCTCGCGTGGGCCGGGTCGCGGGATGCGACCTTGGTGATCGCTAGGCCCGGCACGTGGCTCGCTGCGTAGCCGTGGACGGCGGCAATCCATCCCGCACCGGCGAAGGCGAGATCTACGGTGGCAGGGGTGGCCATGGGTCGGCTCAGGTGCCGCGAAGTTTGGCCACGACCGGGGCCATCGTCTCCATCGTGTCGCCCTGGAACACGATGTAGGAGGCGTCCCACCGGTCCCGGCGGGCTTGGAGGGATTCCACGATCTCCTCCACGGTGCCAATGCACGCATGGGGGTAGGTGTGGAGTTCCGACACGGGGAGGCCGAAGAGGGGCGCCATCATCTCGGCGGTGCCTTCCCGGTCGTCGGTGAGGATGGCCGCGAACTGCAAGAGGTTGATCTCGAGGTCGGCGTAACGGTCGCCAGCGGCTTCCCTCACCCAGCCGATCTTCTTATCGGTTTCGTCCGACGCGCCGTTCTGGGCCGCGGCGGCGTCTACGGCGCCGCTGTGGATCGACGGGTTGATCCCCACGATCTGGGCTTGGCGAGCGGCGATGGACAGTACGCGTCGGGCGCCACCCCCGATGATCAACGGCGGGGGGGTCTGGGTGGGCTTGGGGAAGGCGTCGTAGTCGGTGATCGTGTAGTGCTCGCCCTGAAAAGAGAAGGGCCCGGGGGCAAAGCAGCCCCTGATCACGGCGATGCCTTCCTCCATACGCGAGACCCGCACACCGGGGGCGTCGTAGGTCATGCCCGCCTGGTCGTAGTCGCTTTTCAGCCAGCCCGCCCCGAGGCCCACTTCGAGGCGACCGTCCGAGAGCACATCCATGGTGGCGAGTTCCTTCGCCAGCACCACCGGGTGCTTGTAGTCGTTGTCGAACACCAAGGCACCGATTCGAAGTTCACTGGTGGCGTCGGCGGCGGCCATCAAGGCAGGCACCGGGGCCAGCTGGTCGCCGAAGTGGTCGGGCATGAACAGGGTGGAGTACCCGAGGTCCTCGGCCTTTCGGGCGGCGGAAGCCCATTCGCTCCCCGAGGCGGCGGTACTGAGTTGGATGCCGAAGCGGAATCGTCGATCGTGGGCCACCGGGGCACGATACCGGGGGCGGGGGAAACGAGGGCGGTTCCGCCCAACAGTTTCTGGCGGTGCTCACCGCCGGCCATGCCCGGTGGTGACGGGGATGGACCAGGGCGCATGGGTACGATGGGGGCGCTGCCGATGGTCAACCTCTTTTCATTGTGCGATCTTTCCTCCGCTTCACTCTGATCACTGCGCTGGCGGGCCTCGGCCTCGCCATCGTTGCTGTGGCGCTGCTACCAGTCGCCCATCACCTGCGTTACGCCTCCACCTCGGTGGCGGGGGAGATCGTGCTCAGCCCCCTCGATCAGCGTTCGTACGTCTATGCCTCCGACGGTTCCGTGCTCACCACCTTTCAGGCCGAAGTGGATCGTCAGCCGGTGTCGTTGGACACCATCCCAGCCGACACGATCACGGCTGTGCTCGCGGTGGAAGACGCCGGGTTCTTCGGCCATACAGGGGTGAACCTGCGGGCCATGGTGCGGGCCTTGGTGCGAGACGTGGACTCGGGCCGGGTGGTGCAGGGCGGCTCGACGATCACCCAGCAGGTGATCAAAGCGGAGTATGGCAACGAGCAGACCATCGGCCGCAAAGCGCGCGAGGCCGTACTGGCTCGGCGGCTCGAGAAGGTCATGTCGAAGGCGGAGATTCTCGAGCGGTACCTCAACACGGTGTATCTGGGTAATGGCGCCTACGGGGTGCAGGCGGGGGCGGAGACCTACTTCGGCATCGGTGCCGCCGACCTCGACATCGGGCAGTCAGCGCTCCTGGCGGGGATGATCGCTAATCCCAGTGCCTTTGATCCGCTCCGCCATCCCGAGGACGCCAAGGCCCGGCGGGCGGTTGCTCTGGGTCGCCTGGTGGAGGTTGGCCGCTTGACCGATGTCGACGAGATCTATTTGGGGGCCACACCACTCCCTACCGTGATCAATCAGGTGCTTCCGACGACCGAGGATTATTTCGCCGAGGAGGTCAAGCAGCAGTTGTTGGATGACCCGCAACTCGGTGATACCCCCGCCGAGCGGGAGTATCAGGTATTCCGAGGTGGGTTGAGGATCTACACCACCTTGGAGCCGCGGGCGCAGTTGCTGGCGGTGAACGCCCGCAATGAGGTGCTCGCGGCGGTGGCCCCGGCTGGTACGCCAGCGGGGCTGGTGCCGCTCGCCCCCAATCCGGAAACCGGCGCGGCGCGTAATGCCACCGCGGCGGTGGTATCGGTGGAGCCCGGCACGGGGGCGGTGCGGGCCATGGTGGGCGGCGCGGGCTTTGATCAGGACAAGTTCAATGTGACCACTCAGGGGCTGCGCTCCGGTGGCTCAACGTTCAAGATTTTTGTGCTGATGGCCCTTCTCGAACGCGGTTACAGCCCCAACGACAGTGTGAATGGCAATGGGGCCTGCACCTTCACGGACATTCCCGGGATGGTCCCCAACCCGTACAAGGTGGAGAACTTTGGCAACAGCGGGGGTGGTAGCGGCACGATCACCTCGCAAACCCTGCGGTCGTCGAACTGCGCCTTTGTTCGACTGGGGCAGATCGTGGGGATCGACAACGTGGTTGAGCAGGCACGCCGCATGGGCGTCACCACCCCCCTCGAGGGTTTCGTCTCCACGCCGCTGGGCACCGAGGGGGTGTACCCGATTGAGATGGCGGCGGCGGTAGCGGCCATCGCGGCCGATGGGATGTACAACGCGCCCTACTTCGTGGAGCGCGTGGAGGATCCGGAAGGGAAGGTGGTGCTGGCCCACGCCCCCAATCCCCGCCGGGCCTCTTCGGCTCAGACGGCCCGCTTGGCCGCTGATGTGCTGGAGAAAAACGTGCAGAGCGGCACTGGCACGAAAGCGCGCATCTCGGGCCAACACGCGGCGGGGAAAACCGGGACCGCCCAAAATGCGGGTAACGGCTGGTTTGTGGGGTTCACTCCCTATATGGCCACCGCGGTGTGGATTGGCTCGCCGTCGGACAACTTCGAGGTACGCATCGGGGGCACTGGTATCACCGGTGGTTCGTATCCGGCTGAGATCTGGGGGCGCTACATGCGGGCATGGCATGAAGGTCTCCCCGAGAAAGACTTTGTCGACGCCGACCCGAGCAATCGATCGAGCCGGTATCTGGTGATGGAGAGCCAGTTCGACTCCAGTGGCGGGGGCTACCGCAGCGAGGTACCGCCGTCTATCAGTCGCCCGAAGCGGCCCGCCATCCCCACCGACCCGACTACCTCTACTACCTCGAGCACCATCCCTCCCGACGACCCTCCTGCGCCCCCCACGAGCGATCCGCCTCCCCCCGAAGAGATCGAGTAGCGCCATGTGTGAGGATGGCGTGATGAACGAGCCACACCGATGAGTCGTTGGGACATTCTCCTGGCGGTGCAGGAGCACGACACGCGGATCGATCAGGCGTTGCACCGGCGCAGCGCCCTGCCCGCCCGGGGTGAACTCGACAAGGTGATGGTGGCGTTGGGGGTCGTCGAGCAAGAGGCTGCTGAGGTGGAGGGGCGCCGGCATGACCTGGGCCGAGATCAGCAGCGACTCGAGGACGAGATCTCCACGCTGACCGACAAAGCCGCCCAGCACGACAAGGCGCTCTATAGCGGATCGGTCACCAATCCCCGTGAGTTGCAGGCGATGCAGGAGGAGATCGCGGCGCTCAAGCGACGGATCAGCCAACTGGAAGACCAAGAACTCGAACTTATGGAGCAGATCGAGCCGTTGGATGCCGATCTTGTTCGTCTCGCCGATGAGCAGGGGGCCGGCGATGAGATGGCGGTGTCGCTGCGGGCCAGCATCGCCGAGGCGGAGGTGAGCATCGATCGCGAGTTGGTGCAGTTTCGGGCGGAGAGGGTTGAACTCGCCGGTGGTGTCGACCCGGGGTTGATCGCGGAATACGAGACGCTGCGAACCCAAGGTGGGGGTATCGGGATCGCCCGACTGGCGGGGAGGTCCTGTGGCGGTTGCCACCTCGGGCTGTCGGCGGTGGAGTTGGATCGCCTGAAGAAACTCGCCGATGATGAGGCAGCGCACTGCGAAGAGTGCGGCCG
>CAMDIH010000070.1 GCA_945898515.1 Candidatus Neomicrothrix parvicella RN1
CTTGCCGAACTTCCCGGCGACCGGGATACTCCACTGATGCGCTATCTCCGCATCTCCAACCACGGCGATACCACCCGATTCAGCGACGAAGACATCTCCTTCGACGATGCCGTGTTCGCCCCGCCCGCCCCTGTGCTGGGGGTCTCGGCGGCCTTCCCGGCCCGAGAGGTGTTGTTCATCCAGTTTCAGGCCGGTTGGTGCGATCCGTCGCACCCCTCACCGGCCCGGCAATGGATGTTCGTGCTCTCCGGGCGCGGAGAGACCACCGCCGGTGATGAGACCCGCTCATGGCACGCCGGCGACGCCATCCTCCTCGAAGACACCGCCTTCCCGGGCCACGGCACCACCATTCTTGACGACACGGTGATCGCGGTCGTCCGCCTCTGACCCGGCTCGCCGACCGGCCCTCCCCACTCCACGCTGGGATTGGGAAGATTTCCCGCCACTGTCACAGGTCGCCCCTACGCTCCGGGGGTGACTCGCTTTGTGCATTCTGCCGATTGGCAACTGGGGATGACCCGCCACTTCCTCTCAGTGGATGCCCAGGCGCGCTTTACCGCTGATCGTATTGAGGCCATCACCTCTATTGGGCGGCTCGCCGAGGCCGAAGGCTGTTCCTTCGTGGTGGTCAGTGGCGACGTGTTCGAGTCCAACCAGGTTGAGCGTCTCGTGGTGGTCCGCTCCCTGGAGGCGATGAAGGCCACCCCCGATGTGGTCTTCTACCTCCTCCCCGGCAACCACGATCCGCTCGACGCCACCTCGATTTTCGGGTCGAAAACCTTCCGCGATCACTGTCCCCCCAACGTCATCACCCTCGAGGGTGGCGCCGAAATCCCCGCCGCTGACGGCATCACGATCGTCAGCGCCCCGTGGCCGAATAAGCGTCCCCTCACCGATCTGGTCACCGCCGCGGTCGCTCCGCTACCGACTGATGGCACCCTCCGGGTGGTGGTGGGCCACGGCGCCGTCGATACGCTCTCGCCCAATCCAAACGACCCGGCCCTCATTCGCCTCGCCGATGTGGAAGCCGCCCTCGCCGATGGTCGAATTCACTACGTCGCCCTCGGCGATCGGCACTCCACTACCTCGGTGGGCACCACCGGTCGTGTCTGGTACGCCGGCGCTCCCGAACCCACCGACTACCGCGAGGCTGATCCTGGCCACGCGTTGGTGGTGGATCTGAGCCATGAGTCGGTCAGCGTTGTGCCCCATCGGATCGGCCGCTGGGAGTTTCAGCACCGGCAGTTCGACCTCGCCGGTCGCCCCGATTGCGACGGCGTCCAGCAGTTTCTCGAGGCCATCGTCGACAAGCCCCGCACCATCGTGAAACTGACGCTGGTAGGGCAGCTATCCCTGGCTGATATGGACCATCTCGAGCGCACCTTGGACGATGCTTCGTACCTCCTCGGGGCCCTCGAGCGGTGGGAACGCCACAGCGAGCTGGTGGTCCTCCCCGCCGACAACGAATTCGCCGATTTGGGCCTGTCGGGGTTCGCGCTCGACGCTCTCGAGGACCTGCAAGCCCTGGGTAGGAGCGACAACGACGGCGCCCAGGCGGCGCGTGATGCGCTCGCCCTCCTCTACCGACTGGCGGCGACGGTATGAGAATCCATCACCTCAGGCTCGAGAACTATCGCGGAGTGGATTTCCTCGAGATAGATTTCCCCGCCGACGGCGTCACCATCATCGAGGGTGACAACGAAGTGGGGAAATCCTCCATCCCCGAAGCGATCGATCTGCTGCTTACCGAACGCGACGATGCCAACAAGCGCTCAGTCAAGGCCGTGAAGCCGGTGCATCAGGACGTGGGCACCGTGGTGGAAATCGAACTCTCCTCCGGGCGCTACCACTTCCGGTACCGCAAGCGCTGGCACCGCGAGAGGGAAACGTCTCTGGAGATCCTCACACCAGCGAAATCCCAACTCACCGGGCGAGAAGCCCACGACAGGGTGCGGGCGATCCTGGAGGAAACCCTCGACGAGGGGCTGTGGCGAGCGCTTCGCCTGCGGCAGGGCACCACCATCGAGCAGGCCTCCTTCGCGGGGGGGTCCCTCGGTCGGGCGTTGGATCTCGCCGCCGGAGGCACCGCCAGCGGCGGGAACGAAGACGACCTGTGGGGGCGGATCACCACCGAATACGAGCGCTACTGGACCCCCACAGGCCAGATGAAAGCCGAACGCAAAGAGGCGGCCACCGCCGTTGCCGAATCGGTCGAGCGGGTGGCCGATTTGGAGGAGGTACTGCGGAGTCTGGAAGACGACGCGAAGAAGGTGGCCCGCCTCACCGAGCATGACCAGACGTTGGCCCAGAAGCAGGCAGCCAACAACCATGAGCTCGCTGGTCTGCTCGCCCAGTCTGATGCCATCAGCGCCCAGCGCAACGAGGTGGATCGGCTGGGTGCCCAACGAGACACCGCACAAGCCAATCTCCGGCTAGCCCAGGCGGAAAACGAGAGGCGGGCTGAGTTGGTCCGCCGCCTCCATGACGCCAACGAAACGGTCGTCAGCAACAACGCCCAGATCACCGCAGCGGTGCCGACGCAAGCCCAAGCCGCCCAACAGCTCGCTGATGTCGAGCGGGATGTCACCGCCGCCCAGGCCACCCTGGCCGAGGCGGAGACGGCCCACCGTCGAGCCGTCGCCGATAGCGACTACCGGCGTCAGCAGATCGAAACCGACCAACTCTCCGAGCGTCACCAGCGGGTGGTTGCTGCGCGCGAGGACCAGGCGGCCGCCAGGGCCACCGTAGAGACCAGCCTGGTGGACGACGACCTGGTCCAGCGCATCGAGACGGCCCACCTGGAACGGGCCACAGCCGAGGCCGCTGCTACCAGCGGGGCCGCCACGGTAGACGTCGAAGCCCTCTCCGCCATTCAGATCGAGATCGACGGCCAGCCTGTTGCCCTGGCAGCGGGCGACCAGCACCGGATCGAGGTAGGCGGGTCGGCCCAGGTGGTGCTGCCCGGCACCATCAGCATGGTCGTCAAAGCCGGCACCGGAGCCCAAGACCTTGCCGAACGCCTGCGGCGAGCCGAGGCCGATTTCGCGGCCGCCTGCGAGCAGGGCGCAGTGGCCGGGCTCGCCGAGGCCCGCAAGGTTGCCCTCGCTCGCAACGATGCCGCCGGGGCACTGGTGCGGCTGGAGAAGTCGATCGCCCAGGACCTGCGGGATCTCACCGCTGAGCTCCTGGCCCAAAAGGTAGACAGCCTCACCCAGCGCGTGGCCGCCTACAGCAACGGGCGCTCCGCCGAACCACCCTTGCCCGCCGACTTTGATGCGGCGCAGGCCCTCGCCGCCCAGGGTGAGCGGGCCCGCCAGGCCGCCCAGGATCACCTCGATCGTCTCAGCCGCGACCTCACCGTTGCGACCGAGAACGTGCACCGCGTCGAGCAGGGGGGCGTGGCCGCCCGGGCGCGGCTGGAGCAGGCCGACAAGGCCTTCAGCGAAGCCACGGCCGCGCTAGAGGTAGCGCGCCAAGAGCGCAACGACGACACAGTGGCCGAGGGGTACATGGCCGCCGAGCGTGCGATGGGGGCCTGTCTCGAAGCCCTCACCATCGCCGAGACAAGCCTGGCCGCGGCCGACCCCGGTGCGGTCGAGGACCGGCGTTCCAATGCCGAGGCCGTCGAAACGCGGCTGGCCAACGAGAGACACACGAACGAGACGAGCATCCGCGACCTCCGGGCGCGGTTGCACCTGCGAGGCGAGGAGGGCCTCGCCGGTAAACTGGATATTGAGAAATCCACCCTGCTCCAGCGGCAGATGGAACACGAGCAACTCGAGGGGCGGGCGGTAGCCGCCAGGGTGCTCAACGACACCTTTGCAACCCGCCGGGCCGAGGCACAGCAGCGCTACGAGGCCCCCTTCCGGGAACACATCGAACAGCTCGGGCGCCTCGTGTTCGGCCCCACCCTGGAAATCGAACTCGACGCCGACCTCTCCATCGCCCGCCGCACCCTCGATGGCATCAGCCTCGACTTCGATCAGCTCAGCATCGGTGCCCAGGAACAACTCGGCATGATCAGCCGCCTAGCCTGCGCCTCGATCGTGGCCTCCGAGGGCGGCGCGCCGGTGATCTTCGACGACGCGCTCGGCTGGAGCGATCCCGGCCGTCTGGCCGCCATGGCGGCCGTTATCGCCCTCGCCGGTCGCCATGGTCAGATCCTGGTGCTCACCTGCACGCCCGAGCGGTACAGCGATGTGGGCAACGCCACGGTCATCCAACTCCCCACCGGCTCCATCGCCACGGCAGAGACCCGCCGATGACGGCCCCACACCAACGGGAGTCCTGATGGATAATCCCAACGGGATACTGGTGGTGAACGCCTCTGACCTGGTGGGCCACCTCGCCTGCGGCCACCTCACCGAATTGAACCTCAACGTCCTCGCCAACTCCCGCCCCGCCCCCCTTCGCGCCGACCCCGACCTCGACTTGCTGCAACAACGCGGCCTCGCCCACGAAGCCGCCTACCTCGCCCGCCTGCACGCCGAGGGCAAGGCAGTGGTGGAGATCACCGAACCCACTCAGAACCCCGACTACCTCGCCGCCCTGCGCGAACGCCAGGCCGCCACCGTGGCGGCGATGAGGGACGGCACCGACGTGGTCTTCCAGGGCACCTTCCTCGACGACACCACAACGGTGGCATGGCGCGGGCACGTGGACTTCCTCCGCCGAGTGGAGCGACCGAGTGATTTCGGTGCGTTCGGCTACGAACCGGAAGACACCAAACTCGCCCGCCACGTGAAACCTTCCGCGGTACTGCAGTTGTGCCACTACGCCGAACAGGTGGAACGCATCCAGGGCGTGGCCGCCCAACACATCCATGTGGTGCTCGGTGGCCAGAACCGCGAGACGATTCGCCTCGCCGACGTGGCCGCCTACTACCGAGCCGCCCGGGAGCGGTTTCTGCGGGCACTGGCGGAAGCCCGGGTCACCTATCCGCTCCCGGTCAGCCATTGCGACGTGTGCCGTTGGATCGAGGTGTGTGAAAAGCGTTGGCACACCGACGACCACCTCTCTGGCGTGGCCGGGCTCCGCAACGAGCAAGCCCGCCGCCTCGAGGCAGCCGGCATCACCACCGGGGCGGCGTTAGCGGCGAGCCCCGTGGGCCTGCGCATCGCCGGCATCGGCGTGGGCACCCTGGCCCGATTGCAGCAGCAGGCCCGCCTGCAGGCCGCCCGCGTCGAGGGCCAGCCGCCTCCGGTGGAGTTGGCGCGGCCGCTCGAGCCAGCGCGGGGCCTCGCTCTGTTGCCCACCCCCAACCCCGGCGATTTGTACTACGACATCGAAGGCGACCCCTTCGTGGGACACGGCGGAATCGAATACCTCCACGGGATCGCCTCGATCCACAACGATGCCCTCGCGTTCCAACCGTTCTGGGGCCACGACCCCGCCGGAGAACGCCACGCCTTCGAACAACTCGTGGACTTCATTGTTGAGCGCCGTCGTCTTTCTCCGAACCTGCACGTGTACCACTACGCCGCCTACGAGATCACCGCTTTGCGCAAGTTGATGGGCCGGTACGGCACCCGAGAAGCCGAAGTAGATGATCTCTTGCGCGGCAACGTGTTCGTGGACCTCTATCGGGTTGTGCGGCAGGGCCTGGTGATCGGCTCGTCGTCGTATTCGCTGAAGAAACTCGAGCCGCTCTACATGCCCGCCCGCACCGGGGCGATCACGAACGCGGGCTCGAGCATCGTGGAGTACGAACGCTGGCTCCAGACCGGCGATCAGGACATCCTCGACAACATCGAGGCCTACAACCGCGACGATGTGGAATCCACCTGGCTTCTGCACCGTTGGCTGGAAGCCCGCCGCGCCCAGGCCGTGGCGGACGGCGACACGCTCGACCACCTCGAGATCCAGGAACAACACCAACCCGACGATGCCGGTGACCCCCGGGCTCGCGATGCGGAAGCCACCACCGCCGACCTCATCGACCAACTGCTCGACGGCAATGCCGATCCGCCCAGTCGCGGCACCGCGGCCACCGCCGTCACCACTGATGTCACCGCGGCTGACCGGGCGGCCCGCGGGCTGATGGCGCACCTGTTGCGGTGGCACCAGCGCGAGGCCAAGCCCGCCTGGTGGAATTATTTCGATCGCGTGCAGTACAGCGACGACGTCGACCTGCGGGCCGACACCGAAGCCATCGCCGGGCTCACTGTGGTGGGCTCACCGCAACGCGATGGGCAGTCGTTCATCTGGACCTACGAGTTCGACGCCGATCAGGAGCACAAACTCGACGTCGGCTCGGCGGTCCTGGATCCCGAGGTGGAGCGCCAGAACATGAACTCGGACGTGCGGGTGCCGGGCCCGGGGAGACTCGTGGCGCTGGATTCAGTCGCCGGGGTGCTTCGCCTCCGACGCGGCGTGGGCTCCATCGCACCCCATCCCCGGGCCCTGATCCCCGGCAAGCCGATCTCTACCAATGAGCAACGAGCCTCGTTGCAGCGAGTGGCCGTGGAGCTGCTCAACCACGGTGTCCACGGCCCCGGTCCCGTGGCCGCCGGTCGGCGGCTGCTCGGTGGCCTAGCGCCCCGCATCGAGCGCCAACCGCCCGCCCAGGCTCTTCGCGCCGTCGGTGAGTCCGCCGGCGATGCCGCCGTTCGGCTGGTGGCTGGCTTAGAGCAATCCCACCTGCCGATCCAGGGGCCGCCCGGCGCCGGTAAAACCTTCACCGCCGCCCAGGCTGTCGTGGCGCTCGTGGCAGCCGGCCGGAGGGTGGGGATCACCGCCCACAGCCACAGCGTGATCAGTCACCTCCTCGACCGTGTGATGGATGAGGCCGCCGAACAGGGCATCAAGGTGCGGGCGATGCAGCGCACGGCCAAGGGTGCCATTCGCTCCACCAGAGACGGCGTCATCCCCGCCTTCCAAAACAACGTTGTGGAGCAGGCACTGGCGGCCGAAACCTTGGATGTGGTGGCCGGCACCGGCTGGCTGTTCGCTCGCCAGGCAATGGCCGACTCGCTCCACACGCTGGTGGTCGACGAAGCAGGCCAACTATCACTGGCGAATGTGATCGCCGTGGCGCCTGCCGCCGAAAACCTCGTGCTGGTGGGCGACCCATGCCAACTGGCCCAACCCTCCCAGGGCGTGCACCCGCTCGGCGCCGAGGCTTCGGGCCTGGATCACCTCCTGGCTGGGGAGGCCACCATTCCCGAGCACCTCGGACTCTTCCTCGACCGCACCTGGCGTCTCCATCCCGGCATTTGCCACTTCATCTCCGAACAGTTCTACGACCAGCGCCTGGCGCCCAAGGATCACTGTGCCAACCGTTCAGTCGACGACGGCCCCGTAGTGGGCGGCACCGGTCTGCGCTGGGCACCAGTAGTGCACGAAGGCAACCGTGTTTCCGCCCCAGATGAGGCCGGTGCCGTGGCCCGCATCGTGGGGGAACTCCTGGGGCGCCCCTGGACCGACGAGTACGGCACCCGCCAACCCCTCACGCTGGCCGACATCCTGGTGGTGGCCCCCTACAACGCTCAGGTCCGACTGCTTAGTCACACGCTCCCCCCCGGGGCGCGAGTGGGCACGGTCGACCGCTTCCAAGGCCAGGAAGCCGCCGTGGTGGTGGTGTCCCTCACGGCGTCGAGCGCCCAGGCCGTGCCCCGCGGCATGGAATTCCTCTATTCGCGGCACCGGATCAACGTGGCCGTGTCTCGGGCCCAAGCGCTCTGCATCATGGTGGGCAGTCCGGCCCTGCTCGCGGCGCCGTGCCGCAGCCTGGAACAGATGCGCCTGGTGAACGCCCTGTGCCGCTACGTCGAACTGGCCGAGGAGATTTCTCTCCCGCCGGCCCCGATGTGAACCCGCCCGGCGAACCTTGGCCACCCACCCACGCGCTAACACGGAGTTCTGGGTAGGGTTCGAGTCAGGTTTCTCTACACAAGGTGGGCTGGGCGATGTCGAAGCGTGTGATCCTGGGGCCCGACGAACGTCCTGAGAGGCTCCAGATCGGCGGGTTCAACATTGCCGTGCTCGCCAGCGGCCACGATACGCAAGGCTACGAAATGTTCCATACCGAGGGCCCGGCCGGCACCGGTCCCGGCCCGCACTCGCATGCCTGGGACGAGACGTTCTATGTCCTCAACGGCCCGGTTACCTTCGGGGTAGGCCAGGAGGAAATCGTGGCGGAGTCGGGAACGTTCCTCAACGTGCCCGGCGATGCCATTCATTGGTATCGGTTTGGTCCGGAGGCTGGGTCGTTCGTATCGGTGACTTCCGGAACATCTGCCGCGCCGATGTATCGGGATCTGGCCGCCATCGAATCGCCGGACAAAAGTCTCTACGTTGAAGCGGCGGCTCGTCACGGACAAACCCTTCGCGAAGACGGCTGATCGGCGGGGCTAGGACTCGCAGCCGATGCCGTCGTTGTCGCGTCCATCAAGGCCGTGAGGATCCGGTGGGCGCACCACGAAACGTCGGAAGGTGATCTCGCCGCAATCCAAATCCGGCGGCGCAGGGGGGATACACACCGTGGGGTAGGACGGATCGCACCCGCCGCTCGCGGTGGTGGGAGCGGCCGTGGGGGCAGGAGCCGGGATGGGAACGGGCACCGGTATCTCCGGCGCCGCTGCGCTGGTACCGCAACCCCGCAGCATGTTGCCCAGCGCAGTGATTTCGGCCGAGTCGGCGGTGAGTTGCCATCGCGCCTTCACCGTGATCCAGTCGGCCGCGTACATGCACCACGCATCACGGTTGGGTGGCTGCCACTGGGCCGGGTCGTCGGCCCCCTTGGACCGGTTGGTGGCCTGGGTCACCGCGACGAGGGCTCCGGGGTGGTCCAGGTCATTGGCAAAGGCCCGACGGCGCTCCGGCGACCACGTCGATGCCCCTGAGCGCCACGCCTCGAGCAGCGGCACCATGTGGTCCACGTCCAATTCAGAGGCATCGTCGGTGGTATAGCGGTCGTAGATGGACAGCCAGTCGCCAGCGAGCACGAAGCAGCCCACCGGATCGATCTGGGCCGGAGTGATCGATTCGGCTCGCAGCACTTCGCCCCGGGTGTCGCAGCCGTTGCCGTCGGCGTCGATCCAATGTTCGAACAGGCTCCGCTCGTAGCCGGCCTCGGGACCCGCCGGAGCCACCGACAGCGTGGCCAAGAGGGTGTCGATGTTGAAGACGCCCAAGCCGAAGGTGGTGAGCCCGCCGGTGACGGTGGGGCGCACCGTGAACGAGCCGGGCACGGGCGGGCGCTCTGGTTCCACCGCCCCCCCTAAGCTTTCAGTGGTCGTGGTGCTCCTGATCCGTTCCCGAGTGGTGGTCGGGTTCTCTGGGCTCACGGTGGTGGCGCTCGGGTTGGCCTGAACGGTGCTGTCGTCGCTGCTGGTACTCACCACCAACGCGGCGGCCACGAGCGCCACTACCGCCGCGAACGAACCCCAGATCGCTCGGGTGCGTGCCTGGGGGTCCGTCATGGCCATGCTTCGTCGTCCCTGCCGGGAGCATCTCGGCTCCAAGTAACGGTGCTGACGGTACCGGCTCCCGCCGCTGATCGCGGCGCAGGGTGCCCCGAATTGCCCGAGGGGCCCGGGTTCTCGCCGCACTGCCACACCCTCCGAGGAGACTGGAGACATGAATCCAGACCGCCACCAACCCCCGGGAGACGGGGATCTACCGGCCCGGGTGGCCGTGGTGATGGCGCGCCTGGCCGCCGGTGATGGTGATGCGTTATGGGACCTGCACGCCATGGCCGCACCGGCGCTCACCAGAATTCTGCGGGGCGAGGCCCGCCGCATCGACGTCCGTATCGACGACGAGGATCTCTTCGACCTCACCATCGATGCCGCCATCGATCTGGCCAAGTACGGGCGGGCCTGGAAGGCCGATGGGGCGCTGCCGTGGGTATGGGCCCATCGCCGGATCGTGGCGTTGGTTCACACCTACATCGGTACCTTTGCCCGCCCGCTCGACGAGACGCATCTATACATCGAAGCCCCGTTGCCAGCGCCGCATCTGGCCCCACCGCGCCAAGTGCTGCGCGAGGCGGCCGAGCGTCACCCCTCCGCCCGTCGCCTCGAGGAGCAGTTGACCGCAGTGGCCAATGATCGCGCCGCGGCGATCTGGCTCGGTGTGCTGATCGAGAAGGCCGGCGGTAACCGGGCGCCATCGGTGACGATCGCCCTTGATCACGGCATGCAGCCAGCGGCCGTGCGCAAAGTGGTGCAGCGGGTGACTGGGCGCCTCGATATCGCTGTCTGAGGGGGTGGCTCGGAACCCCTCCTCGGAACCCCTACCGGAACTCGAGGCCCTCGAAGGTGCCGGTGGTACGCCACTGCTCGAGATACTCGAAGTAGGCGCTGGCCCCCATCGGGTGGCCTACCAACAGATTGGCGGCTGGCGAGCGCGGATGACCTTCGTTGTTGTAGTAGCCCGGGGTGCAATCGGGGGAACCGAGGATGCCCAAGCCCCCCGGGCCCGAAAGGAGAAGGGCAACCCAGCTGTCCTCGGCCGCCTGGGTTACCTCTACCTCGGCATGGCCCCCCGCCAGAGCATGAGCCACGATCAGGGCGATGGTCTGGCCCGCCTCGGTGAGGTTGTGGGGCACGTTCGAGATCAGGTTGGCTCCCTGCGTGGGCTGCACGAAAAAGGCGTTGGGAAAGCCATGCACATGGGTTCCGTGC
>CAMDIH010000071.1 GCA_945898515.1 Candidatus Neomicrothrix parvicella RN1
TGCGCAACCCCGATCAGCGGCAAAAGCTCCTCGAGCGGCCCGAACTGTTGGGTTCGACGGTGGAGGAGATGCTGCGCTGGGTGACGCCGATCAAAACGATGGCCCGCGTGACCACCGAGGACACGGAGTTGCGCGGCCAGCACTTGCGCAGAGGACAGGAGGTGGTGCTGCTCTACCACTCCGCTAATCGTGATGAGGAGATCTTTGATCGCCCGTTTGAGTTCGATATCGAGCGCAGTCCTAACGATCACGTGGCCTTCGGGTTTGGCACGCACTTTTGCCTGGGCGCCAGCCTGGCCCGGCTCGAGGTGAGTGTGATGACCGAACGGTTGATGGCCCGGATGCCCGACCTGGAACTCGTCGGCCCCACCCCGATGCGTCCGGCGAACTTCATCACCGGCTTCGAGTCCATGCCGGTGCGCTGGACCCCCTGACGGGGTTGGTTCCCGGCGGGGGACCGGAGCCCCGACTCGGCCGGTGGGCTTCAGGGCGACAGCAGGGCGGTGCACATGGAGATGAGATTCACGGTGAAGGCCGTGTGATCGAGTTCGTTGCCGGTGCCGTCATCGATACGACGGGCCCGTTCCGCCGCGCTGGCGGTGAGGAGCATGATCAGCGACACCACTCGCTCGCGGCGAACCGGGGCGGGGGCACGGGGGATGGCTTCGACCTCGGCGAGGATCCGGGTGAGGTGCGCCGTGGTGGCGGGGTCTGACGCGTCTCGCCACAGGGCGAACCGGCCCCGCAGTTGGGCCACAATCCGCAGGTAGTTGCGCCCCTCGGGGTGGTGGAGGAGGGCGGCATAGGGAGTGATCAGGCAGGCCAGGAGGTCTCCGGGGGCCGGATGGGAACCGAGGGCATCTCGTGCTTCGCCGCGAGCGTGATCCACGGGACCCCCCCGCCGTGCCAATACCTCCACGAGTAGCCCCTGGCGCGATTGGAAGTGGTAGCTGACGGCCGACACGTTGCGCTGCCCCGCCGCCTCGGTGATCTCACGGGTTGTGACCCCCTCCACGCCGCGCAAGGCGAAGAGGCGTTCGGCCTCGTCGAGCAGTCGGTCGCGGGTGGCGACGGCAATAACGGTCGTGCTAGCCCGCCAGAGGGATCAGGGCGTTGGTGGGGATCACGCTGACGCTCAGGTCGTCGGGCACCGGATGAGCGAAGGCCGGGAACTTGGGTTGAGCGGTGGCCCGGAACCGGGTGGTCCGGTGCACCGGATCGGTGTCGAAGGTGGGGATCACCTTGTCGCCGAACAGTTCGATCATCTCCACTACCTCCTCGTGCTCAAATCCCTCGTTGGGTATACCGAAGACGAGTTGGTCGCAGCCCACCTGCTGGTACTTGTCGATCTGCTCGAGCACATCGTCGGGGGCCCCGCAGAGCAGGTAGCCGGATTCGATGAGCCAGTCGAGGGTGGATTCATCGGGGATGGCTTGGGGCGCATCGGGCCACTTCACCGCGCCGGGTTGGGGGGGCATCGTGTCGTGGTACATGTTGACCATGGTGTTGAGGTAGCCCCGACCCGGCGACATGGCGATGGCACGCGCTCGTTCGCGGTTGCCAACACATACCACGGCATTGGTCATCATGATGTTGTCGTTGATGAACTGCCCGAGCGGCTCCTTGCAGTTAGCGATGCCTTCCTTGTAGGTCTCGATGCGCCCTTTGAGGTTGTAGATAGGCTCGAAGTTGAAGGCGATAGCCCCAATGCCCAACTCGCCGGCCTTGGCGAAGGTGCCCGGATTACCGCAGCCCACCCACAGCGGCGGATGCCCGTGCTGGTAGGGCTTGGGCAGAATGTTGTGGGGTTTCTCCACCTTGAAAAACTGGCCCTCGAAGGTGTAATCGCGCTGCTCCCACATCCGAAGGATTTCCGGTGCCGCTTCATCCCACATGGCCTTGGTGTCCGAGGTGAGCAAATCGAATGTGGCCATTTCGTGGCTCCCCGCCCCCCGGCCGGTGCCCCACTCGTAGCGACCTTCGGTGACGTGGTCGAGCATGGCGACGCGCTCGGCGTTGCGCACCGGATGATTCACCGGCCGCGAGAGGTTCATGATCGCCGAACCGAGATGGATGCGTTCGGTCTTGGCCGCCATGTACCCGAACAAGACCTCCGGTGCCGACATGTGGGAGTACTCAGTGAGGGCGTGGTGCTCCCCGAACCAGGCGTACTTCCAGTTGTGTCGGTCGGCCTGGATGGCGTATTCGATTTCCCGCATGATCATGGTGTGCTCGGCCTCGCGGTCGTGGGCCGCCGGTCCGGGCAGGTAGCCGTTCATGAACAAGCCGAACTCCATCGCACACACTCCTCGTCGGGAAACTAGAACAAGTTCTAATGTAGCCCATTAGCGGGAGCCAGTTGGAGTCAGTCGGCGTCGTGGGGCGAACGCTGGCCCCCCAGGTCGGTCAGCCAGGGATCGAGGTCCCGCACAAAGGCGGCGAAGGTGTCTTCGGCCCCTGTGGTGGCATCGGTCCAACGAATGCGCAACACGTCGTTTTTCATGGTCCGCTCCAGATGGGTGCGGGTGGTGTCCACCTGGAGGATCTGGGCTCGCGGAATGCGCAATAGATACTCCGGGCGCCACTGGGCAAACGCCACCTCGTCGTTGGTCAGCGCGAGGGTGCCGGTGCCCTGGGCCTCATCCGACCCCAGGCTGGCGACCCCGAGTGAGGTGGCCGCCATAGACCGCTGGAGCACGCCGGGTAGGGCCGACAGGTTCTCCATGGCCCGGGCGCGACCACGGCGCACAATCAACACGGCGATCACCGCCGAAAGCACCAGGGTGAGGATCAGGACAGTGAGGAGGATGTTCGTAGTCATTGGAAGGCAAAGGTAGCGTTCCCTACTTATGTCTGATCGGACCCTCGTACTCGTCGATGCTGGCATGGCCGCCGGCTTCCGGTTGTCGAAACCCTCACTGGCCCAACTCCACCAGTCGCTCGTCCACCTGTATTGCCAGCATCCTGAGGTGAGCGTCGCTGTTCTTGGCGATCCCACGCTGAAATGGGACGTGCCGAAGGCTGATGCGGTGATGTTCGAAGGCGACATCATTGCCGGGGCCATCGTGTGTGCGCCCGCTGGTGCCCTGGAGGGCACCACGGGTTTTTTGCGCCAGGTCGCCAGCAAGGGAGTGGCCCAGGGGTACCGAGTAGTGGTGTTCACCGACCGAGCGATCGCCGATGTGGCGCTGGGTCGCGTCCGCCAGGATGGAGGACGTTGGCTATGGGACCTCGACGACACCCGCCTGATCGATGCCGGTCATGTGGGGCCGCCCCTGGCCCCGGCTCATCGACGCCGCCGATCTCGCTGAGGGGTGGGATGCTGGGTCAATGCGTCGTCTCCTGGTCGTGTTGGTCCTCGCTAGTTTGCTGCTGAGTCTGTCCTCGGTGGCGATCGCCCAGGACTCGCCGTCCACCACCGACGCCGTGGGTCAATCCCGGCCGAGGATCCTTCCCCGGCCCAACTCCGGCGAGGCTCCCCAAGCCTCCGGGGATCGAGGCGGGGCGGCGCAACTCGGACTCCTAGCCGTCGTGGTTGTGGTGATCGGGGGCACCGTTGTGCATCTGATGCGACAGTCGCAGCGAATCCGATCGAAAGAACCGAACGGTCACGAGGGCTTCGGCGGTCCGGCTCACTGAGAAGCCGGAGGGGTGGTTCAGCGGGGCAGGCCGAGGACCCGTTCACCGAGGATGTTGCGCAGGATCTCGGTGGTGCCGCCCATGATCGTGTACGCCGGGGCGTAGGCCACCCCGCGGCTCACTCGGCCAGCGAGGTCGGGTTCGGCGAGCATGGCGGCGGGGCCGAGGGCATGGGCGCAGAAGATGGCGATGCGCTGCTCGAGTTCCGTGCAGAACGTCTTGGTGGCCGCCGAGAACTGCGGGGGGGCTTGGCCGAGCACCTCGCGCAGGACCAACAGGCGGCCGATCCGGTAACCCGTTTCGATGGCGGCGATCTCCTGTCGTCGCCGTTGATCAGCGGTGTCAGTGACGGCGAGGACGTCTTCATAGAGTTTTCGGTTGCTGAGGAGTCGGTCGATGCCGCCCCGCTCGTGCTCCATCTGGCGCATGACTTGTTGAAAACTGCCGTTCAGTTGGCCCACCAGGTTTTCGGCGGGCACCCGTACATCCTCGAAAAAGACTTCGCAGAAATGCCTGCTGCCGGTCATGTCGGTAATGGGCAGGATGGTGATGCCCGGGGAGCGCATGTCCACAATGAACTCGGACAATCCGGCATGCGGCTTGGCATCGGGGTCGGTGCGGGCGATGAGGTAGATCCAATCCGCCTCGGCTGCCCCGGAGTTCCAAATTTTCTGACCGTTCACTACGAAGGCATCGCCGTCACGCACGGCCCGGGTGCGGATCGAGGCGACGTCGGACCCGGCATCCGGCTCGGACATGCCGATGCTCCAGGCCGATGTTCCATCCAGGATGGCGGGGAGGTGCTGTTCTTGCTGGGCTGGGGTACCGAACTGCAAGAGCGTGGGGCCCATTTGGCGGTCGGCGAACCAGGATGTGGCCAGCGGGGCCCCACTGCCAATGAGCGCCTCAAACACGATGAACCGCTCCAAGGCGCTGCGCCCGCCACCGCCGGATTCCACCGGCCACGTCATGCCCAGCCAGCGGCGACGACCCAGTTCAAGGGAAAAGGTGCGGTCGGGGGCGGCGATCCAGGTGTCCTCAGTGAGGGTGGCTCTGGCGGCGGCCTGACGGCCTAGTGCAAGCGCCTCCTGCTGAAGATCCAGTAACGGCGACGGCAGCACGAAATCCATTGGTCGAACCTATTCGGCCTCAGGACCTCAGCACGATCTTGCCCAGTTTGCCGCCGGCCGCGAACAACTCATAGGCACGGGCGGCCTCGAACATGGGAATACTTGCGTGCACCGGTACCTGCAGACGGCCCGCCGCCAGGAGGGGCAGCACGTGTTGTTCCACCCGCCGCGCCAGGGTGGCCTTGTCCTCCAGCGAGCGGGCTCGCAGGGTGGAGCCGTGGATCTTGGCCCGTTTGCCCATGAGATCAAGCAGGTTCAACTCGGTGGTGCTTCCGCCCCCCACCCCGATCACCGCGATGCGACCGCCCATCGCCAGCGCCACCAGGTTGGCGGCCATGTTGGGGGCACCGATCAGTTCGAGCACGACATCGAAGGGGCCGTGCTCGGTGAAATGCTCAGGGTCCACCGCAGTAGCGCCGGTCATCTCTGCGACCTGCGCCCGCTGCGTTGGATGCCGCACGGTGGCCACTACGTCTGCCCCCGCTGCCCGGGCCAACTGCACCCCGGCTATCCCCACGCCCCCGGCCGCTCCGTGGATACACACTCGTTCACCCATCGCCAATCCGCACTGGGTGAATAGGGCATCGAACGCGGTGCTGAATACTTCGGGGAACCCACCGGCGTGATCCCAGGCCATGCCCTCCGGCACCCGCAGGAGGTGGCGCTCATGCACCACGCAGCGCTCGGCCTGGCCGCCACCGCCGATCACCGCCATGACCCGCTCACCCACGGCGAAGCGGTTCGAGCCCGGCCCGAGCGTGAGGACCTCGCCGGCGATCTCCAGGCCGGGGATCTCCGCCGGGGAGCCCGGGGGAGCGGGATAAAACCCGGCCACCTGGAGACGGTCAGCCCCGTTGAGCCCAGCCGCTCGTACCGCGACCACCACCTCACCGCGACCGGGGGTGGGGTCCGGGTGCTCCTGCCATTCAAGACTGCCGTTGCGGATCGTGACTGCGTGCATGGGTGTCAGGATGTCATGCGGCTGCGGCCGGGTCGGTCAATCGCCGTTACACCCTTCGCGCCGGGAACTTCTCAGCGCAATTTTCCACACCGGGGTGGTGCCGGGCCGCTAACTCACGGTCCGGGGCGATGGCGCACGGAATACCCCGCCGCAACGCCTACGGCGTGCACTCGGTGGATTGCAGCGAACCGTTCGGGCACGTCGTGCCATCCCACACCGCGTCGGTCAACTTGGCGCCGCTCAGGTTGGCACCGCTCAGATCCGTACCGCTCAGGTTGGCGCCCCGCAGGTCGGCGTCGGACAGGTCGGCGTCGGACAGGTCGGCACCGGACAGGTCGGCATCGGAGAGGTCGCAACCGTGGAGGTCAACCCCCGCGCCCCGCGTACCACAGGCCTCTGCGCTGCCCGGGTCGGTCTTGTCGCTTCCCCCGCAGGCCGTGAGGGCGAGGACGAGAAGCAGCGCTGCCCCGGTGGTGCGAAGGTGGAAGCGGGTGGCCGTGGTGTCCATGGCCGGACCGTAGCCCCCCGCGGTCCCGGCACGCACGGGGAGCAGCCGCTCAGACCCCCTGTTGGGGCCTCGAAGGCGGTGTTGAGCGCCGCCGCGTGGGGTCATCGACTGGTCAGGTGCGACCGTCCATCGCCACATAGTCCCGGGCGCCCACCCCGGTGTAGATCTGGCGGGGGCGCACGATCTTCTGGTCCTGCTCGAGAAGTTCCACCCAATGGGCCAGCCACCCGGCGGTGCGGGGAATGGCGAAGAGGACGGTGAACATTTCGGTGGGGAATCCCATGGCCTGGTAGATCAAGCCCGAGTAAAAGTCCACGTTGGGGTAGAGCTTGCGGGAGATGAAGTAGTCGTCGGACAGCGCCACTTCTTCGATGGCGAGAGCGATGTCGAGGAGCGGATTCTTCCCGGTGATGGCGAATACGTCGTCGGCCGTCTTCTTGATAATGGCGGCCCGGGGGTCGTAGCTCTTGTACACGCGATGGCCGAAACCCTGGAGGCGCCCCCGGCCAGCCTTCACATCCTCGATGAACTGCGGAACCCGATCCACCGAGCCAATCTGGGTGAGCATGTGGATCACGGCTTCGTTGGCCCCACCGTGGCGAGGGCCGTAGAGGGCAGCGGCGGCCGACGCGGTGCTGACGTAGGGGTCGGCATGGGCCGACCCGACCGTGCGCATGGCCGTGGTGCCGCAGTTTTGTTCGTGGTCGGCATGGAGGATGAACAACACGTCGAGCGCCCGAGCCAACGTCGGGTTGGCGGCATAGCGTGGTTCCGCCACTTTCCACAGCATCGCCAGAAAGTTCTCGGTGAAGTTGAGGGAGTTATCCGGGTACACGAAGGGCATACCAACACTGTTCCGGTGGCAGGCGGCGGCCAGGGTGGGCATCTTGGCGATCAACCGCACGATCTGCTTGTAGCGATTGTCGGGGTCGCTGATGTTGTTGGCCTCGGGATAGAAGGTGGAGAGGGCCGCGATGGCCGACACCAGCATCCCCATCGGATGGGCATCGTGGTGAAAGCCCTCCAGGAACCGTTTGCGCACGTTTTCGTGAATGAAGGTGTGGTACGTGATTTCGTGAACCCACGGCTCGTATTGCTGCGCAGTGGGGAGTTCTCCGTGGATGAGGAGGTAGGCCACCTCGAGATAGGTGGAGTGCTCGGCCAACTGCTCGATGGGGTAGCCGCGGTAGCGCAGGATCCCGTTCTCGCCGTCAAGGTCGGTGATGGCGCTCGGGGTGGAGGCGGTGGTCATGAGGGCGGGGTCGTAGAACCACACGCCGGGGAGGAGCTTGCGCCACTCCGAAGCATCCACGCCGCCATCCACGATGGGTACCTGAACGGACTGGCCAGAGCGGTTGTCGGTGATGGTCACGGAGTTGTCCACCCCGCGAATCTAGTGCGGTTGCTCAGAGGGGTTGGTTGTCGTGCTTTCTTTGCACGAGGCGTTCCTGCTTGGAGGAAAGCATTTCCAGGGCGTGGGCTACTTCCCGGCGAGTGTCGGCGGGGTCGATCACTGCGTCTACGGCCCCCCGATCGGCGGCCTGGTACGGGTTGAGGAAGCGGCCTTCGTAGTCCTGTTCCAACTCCGCCCGGCGCGCCGGGGACTCCCGACGGTGCAGCACTTCCACCGCCCCTTTCGCCCCCATCACCGCAATCTCGGCCGAAGGCCACGCCAGGTAGAGGTCGCTGCCCATGGCGCGGCAATCCATCACGATGTAGGCCCCGCCGTAGGCCTTGCGGAGCACCACGGCCACACGCGGGACCGTAGCCCGAGCGTAGGCAAAGGCCAACTGCGCTCCGTATCTGATCATGCCGCGCCACTCGAGGTCTTTCCCGGGATAAAAGCCGGGAGTGTCGACGAGGGTGACCAGCGGGATGCCGAAGGCATCACAGAACGACACGAAGCGGGCTCCCTTCTGGGAGCTGGGGATGTCGAGGGTGCCGGCGATCGCCAGGGATTGGTTGGCCACGATCCCCACGGGTCTGCCACCAATGGTGGCCAGGGCGGTGACCAGATTGGGGGCCCAACGCTCTCGCAGTTCCAGGAAATCGGCATCGTCCACGAGGCTGCGGATTACGTCGCGCACGTCATAGCCGCCCGTGGGGGACGCCGGTATGCACGCCCCGGCCTCGGGGGTAGAGCGATCGAGCGGGTCGTTGGTGCGCCAGCGCGGTGGCTCCTCGTCGATCGAGGAGGGGAGATAGGCCAGTAGGTGTCCGAGGGCATCAAGTGCATCGCTGGGCTGCGGCACCACCAGGGCAGCCACGCCGGTCTCCGCGGCATGCACGCCGGCTCCGCCGAGTGCGGCGGAGTCGAGGGTTTCCCCGGTGAAGGTAGCCACCATGCGGGGCCCACTGAGGTAGGCGTAGGCGTCTTCGGTCATCACCACGTGGTCGGCGAGGCCCAGGAGCAGCGCAGGGCCAGAGAGAACCGGTCCGGTGGCGGCCATCAACACGGGCACTCGGCCGGAGCAACGGCTGATCATCCGGGCGGCGCTGCCCCAGCCGTGCAACGCCGCGATGCCGTCGTGGGCATCGGCCCCGCTGGAGGACAGGACGATCAGGAGGGGTAGGCCGGCCCCCAGGGCGTGA
The DNA here is from genome assembly GCA_945898515.1 of Candidatus Neomicrothrix parvicella RN1. Taxonomy (GTDB): domain Bacteria; phylum Actinomycetota; class Acidimicrobiia; order Acidimicrobiales; family VFJN01; genus VFJN01. The sequence goes on from CAMDIH010000071.1 coordinate 8,831, forward strand.
GCGGCGGCCTCGGCGAAGGTATGGCCGTCGGCAGCAGTGAGAGCCCCTCGGCGGCGTTCGTCGGCGATCTCTACCAACACGACCTGGCGGTCGGCCACGGTGGTGAGTGAGGCGCGCAGGGACCCGGGGTGGTCGGCGGCGACGGGAACAACGAGCACGGGGTCTGCGACTGGCGGAGGGGTCATGGCGTTACGCAGGGGTGCGAGGGTGCACGCCCTCCATGGCGGGGCCCTGCGTGCGGACCACCTCGAGCAGTGATTCGCGCAAGGCGCGTGCCGGAGCCGACAGTCGCCCCCGGCGCCGCTGGGCCAGCCCTACGTTTCGGCGGGGTAGTCCGTCCACTGAGACACGTTTCCACTGTCCCTCCAGCCAGCGGGGCGCGGCGGTGGCGGGCACGATGGCGGCGCCGTATCCCTGGAAGGCCAGGGTGGCGATGAGGCGCAGGCCGTCGACCTCGGCCTGCGGGCGCAGCACCACGCCGGCGTTGGCGGCCTCGGCATCCAACTCGTCGCGGAAGGCCGTCCCCGGTGGGCCGAGGAGGAGTTCGTAGGCCGCAAGGTCAACCATGGACACCCGTTCGAGTTGGGCGAGAGGGTGATGGGTAGGGGCAATCACGAGGCGGTCCTCCTCGAAGAGGGGTTCGTCCACCAGATCGTGGTCGAGGGTGGGGGAACTGAGCACGGCGAGGTCGATGTCACCCGCAAGGAGTTGGGGCAGGAGTGAGGTGGTGGTGGCATCCACCACCACCACCCGCACGTTGGGATGGGCGGCACTGGTGTGCTCCAACACGAGGGGTATGAGCCAACGGGCCACGGTGCCGATGCACCCGAGGCGCACGCTGCCGGAGACATCGGCGCGCATGGCCGCCACATCGGCGCTGAGCGCTTCGAGTTCCTGTTGCACGTGGCGGGCCCGCTGGAGAGCCACCTTGCCCTCGTCGGTTAGTTCGCCGTTGCTGCGATCGACCAGGGGAGCACCGAGTTCTCGTTCGAGGTGGGCGATGTGGGTGGAAATGTTGGATTGGACGGTGTGCAGAGCGCGGGCGGCTCCGGAGAAACTTCCGTTCTCCGCTACGGCGATTAAGGCGGCGAGTTGGCGAAGGTCCATCGCTCTAAATGATAGCATCTATCATTAACAACTGTTTGCGGAATCGCTCGCGAGGGTTTAGGCTGACCTTCATCAGAGGCAGCACCTTCTCCCCCGAAGGCGCCTCGGCGAGGTGCGGCCAATCCCCCCCGGTTGGCCCCTCGCAAGCAGCGGAGCGTTGGCCCTCCCCCCGGGCCAACGTTTCCGCGTGGTAGCCGCAACCAGTACCTTGGGCGGGGTGGGAGCATCGGGTGCGGCCTTTTTCGATCTTGACCGTACCCTCCTGCGGGGGGCGTCGGGCCCGATCATTGGCGAGGCCCTGAAGCAGGCGGGCGTCACTGATCGATCCATCCCCGGCGAGGGGGTCGTTTA
>CAMDIH010000072.1 GCA_945898515.1 Candidatus Neomicrothrix parvicella RN1
GCCGGACCGACTGGAGTTTGATCGTGATGCCCCGCTCCCGCTCAATGTCCATCGAATCGAGGTACTGGGCTCGCATGTCTCGAGGGTCGACGGCTCCGCACAACTCGAGGAGGCGATCGGCGAGCGTGCTCTTCCCGTGGTCGACGTGCGCCACGATGGATAGGTTGCGGAGGCGACTGAGGTCCATAGGAGGGAAACCATCACGGTACCGGGGCCTCTGGATGTGACGAGAATCCGAGGGGGCGGGTACAGTTCCCTGGTTCGATTCCATCCCAGATCTACTGAGCAGGACACCTCGTGGCCAACATCAAGAGCCAGATCAAGCGCAACCGTCAGACCATCAAGCGCACCGAGCGGAACAAGGCCGTGCGTAGCGAATTGAAGACGCGCACCAAGGTCGCCTCGGCGGCCGCCATCTCGGGCGCCGACGACGCCATCGAGCTGAACCGATTGGCCCAAAAGCGTCTCGACACCGCGGTGAACAAAGGCGTGATCCATAAGAACGCCGCCGCCCGCCGGAAGTCGCGGCTCGCCAAGAAACTGAACCAGGGCGCCGTTCCCGCCACCTGAGCGGGCCTCACCACGATCGCTGCACCGTGCCGGGCCCAGCGCCCGGCACGGTCGCGTTCGGGTGCTACTTGGATAGCGCCGCCAGCCGCGCCACCAAGACCTCGAGGACAAGACCATCGGGCCAGGCCTTGCCGCCGCGCAGGTCCAGATCAGCCCGCGCCAGCAGATCGATCGCCCGGACGATGCGCTCATGCCCGAGACGACGCGCCTGCCCCATGGCTTTACGGGCTGGGAAGGTGGATCCCTTCATCCCCAGCAGGGCCGCCGCATCGCTCTCCGAAGCCACCACCGCGCCGTCAAGGCGCAGTATCCGCCCAAAGTGGGTGTGCAGGGTGCTGAGCAACTGGAAAGGATGACGCTCACCCTGCCCCACCATGCGCTGCAGGAGATCCAGGGCCGTGGCCCGGTCGCCGCGATCGATGGCATCGGTGAGATCCCACGGCGGAACGCTGCCGTCGTCACCGAGAAACGGCTCGATCTCTGCGGCTGTAATCTTGCGACCAAGCCCAAAGGTGGAGGTGAGCAGGTCGATCAAGCCAAGCAGTCGGCCTGGCTCATCGCCTACCCACACCACCAACCTCTTGCGGCCATTGGCATCCACTTTTAGACCCGACTCCGCCAGATGCTCCTCCACCCACTCGGTCACTTTCCGGCCCGGACTGGTATCCACCTGGGCTCCGCCGCAGCGCGTTACTGCTTCCAGGAGGGCCTTGGGCACTCTCCCGGTTCCCCATTCCAGCACCAGGCGTGTGCTCGGGAGCGGCTCAATGAGGTAGTCCACCAGGGGTTGGACGAGGTCATTGCGCTCCCGTTTTTCGGTGATGCGACCCAGCACCACCCGAAATTCACTGAGGAACGGTGGAGTTTGGGCAGCATCCACGAGCACGAGCAGCGGATCAAGCCCATCAGCCTCGACGGCCCCCACGTCGATCTCCTCCACCACCAGCGAACGTTCCTCATCGCCCACGAGGTCATCCACAAAGGCGCGCACCGCATCGCGCAGGACGGCGTCGTTGTCGCCCTTCAACAACGTGATCGGGACGGCGCTCATCCGGTGCTCACCCGGGCTTCCAGTACCGCCGCCATCACATCAGCGGTGCGGCGGGCTCCCCGCACATCATGGGCTCGCAGCACACGACACCCCTGAGAGATACCGAAGGCATGGGCGGCATGGGACACGTCACGCCGGTCGCCCACCTCCTGCCCTACCAGCGCACCAAGAAACCGTTTGTTCGACGCGGAGAGGAACAACGGCCAACCGAGTTGAGCGAGTTGGTCGTGGGATCGCAGCAAGGCCAGCGACTGCGACTCGCTCTTTCCGAGGTCTAGCCCGGCATCCACCATGACCTGCTCTCGAGGGATGCCCGCCGCCTCGGCCTGCTCGGCCCGCTGGCGCAAAAAGCGTGCCACCACGGCGATTACTGGCTCGTCGTACACCGGATTCGGATCCGGGACCCGCGGGCCGATGCGGATGTGTGTCGCCACCACCGACGCACCGCCGGCCGCCGCCACCGTGAGGTAGGCGGGGTCCTCGAAACCACTGATGTCGTTGCCCACCACCGCCCCGGCCGCGATGGCCTCCTGGAGGACCGAGGCCCGCCATGTATCCACCGACAGGGGAAGATCGAAGCGTTGCTGCAACGCCTCGATCGCCGGAATCACCCGATCCAATTCCTCCTCCGGACCCACCTCTGGGCCCGGACCGGCCTTCACCCCGCCCACGTCGAGAAAATCGGCCCCCTCCCCCACGAGTTGCTCGGCCTTGCCCAAGAACGCGTCAAAGTCGTAGTAAGCGCCGCCGTCAAAGAACGAATCCGGGGTGCGGTTCAAGATCCCCATGACCAGCGCGCGATACCGGATGTCGAAGCGATGGTGACCGAGAGCCACCACTGGACAAGCCAGGTCATCTACCACGCGCCACGGCATCGGCTCCACGAAAGGGCAACCTACCTTGTTGGTACAACACCTCCTCGACCCGAGGTCATCGAGGACGAGCATCCACTACTAGACGCTCCGGCAACGCCGTGATCCGCACCGCAAGTCGGCCTACTTCCATCCCGCCCCCCGGCGGGGGTCGGGCCACCGGCACACCCACCGGGCCAAGAGTGCCCGGATCCGCGGTCACCACGCCGCCGGTGGGATGCCCCTGGAGCACATCGGCCACCACCTCTGGTGACACCGACGAATCGGCCACCACCACCAGCCCGATCCGATCGATGCCCGATCGCCGCAATCCCTCCAACACCGCTGCCGATCCCACCGAGCGTCCGCCCCCCGCATCGCTCAGGACCACCAGCGCACTTGACCCCTCGCGCCACACCGTCACTCCGGTAGTCACCGATGCCCGCAACGGCGGCGGGGCCCTCGCCGCCACCACCGCCACAAGCACCGCGGTGCCTGCCACTAGCAACCCCGCCTGGCGCACCCACTCGACCCGGCGTGCTCCCACCGCCGCCACGGCCAGACCCACCCCCAGCGCCACCACTTCCCCACCCCCGAGTTCACCCAAGGAAGCCTGGGCGAGGTGGTGAGCCACCGCCTCCAACCAAGCCAGCCCAGCCCCGGTGGGTAGTTGCAGCAGCCACGCCACCGACGGGCCCGCCACTCCCGCCACCAGGCCCGCCGTGAGACCCCACACCATGATCGCTCCCGCCACCGGCACGGCCAGGAGGTTGGCCGGCAGCGAAGCCACCGGAATGGGCCCGAAGGTGGCCAGCAATACGGGAGCCACCCCCAACTGCGCCGCCAGGGTGACCGCCATCGCCTCCCGGAACAGGGCCGGACCCGGGAGTACCTCCTGAAGTCGGGGGGCCAACACCACGATGGCCGCGGCAGCCGCCACCGAAAGCCGGAACCCCACCGAATGCACGAGCAATGGGTCGATCATCAGCAGCCCCGCACAGGCCCAACCCAGCACCGTGACCCGGGCCGGGGCATGGCCGGTGGTCGTCACCAGAGTAGCCAGCGCGGCAAGGGCTGACGCCCGCAACACCGATGGTTCGAAACGCGTCATCAACCCGAACATCCCAATCAGCCCGAGGGTAAGAAACCAACGGGGCCACAGCCGCAGGCGCCGCAACACCGGGCTGGCCAACGCCAACACAAACGACACGTTTTGCCCCGAAACAGCCAATAAGTGCGTGAGCCCAGCACCGCGAAAATCGTCGGCCAATCCAACCGGCTGCGCCCGATCGTCACCGATCACCAGGCCCGTGTAGAGCGCCCGTTGCCGGTGCGACATTGACGCAGCGCCCGCCGTCAGGGTGCGCCGCAGCGCGTTGGCCACCTGGCTCGGCCCCGAGCCCGGGTGCCATCGCTCCACCCGGGAGAGGCGCAGGCGACCGCCGATGTGTCGGGGGACGAGCCAGGTGGCCTCAGGGGGCACCGCCGTCACGGCGCCTCGAACGGTCATCACCTCGCCAGCGAGTCGCCCTTGGAGAGCCTCGGCGGCGGGCCCTTCGGCGCGAGCCTCCAAGCGATGCCCCCCCACCCGCACATCTACTCGTAGCCCCCCGAAGGACGGCACCGGGTCGCTCACCAGTTCCACTTCCCCCGCCCACGGGCCGGGGCGGACCCCCGCCAGACCATCGAGACTGCGCTGCGCCAACCCGCTCACCATCAGCCCCACCGCCAGGATCAGCAATCCGTTCTGTCGCCCCACCAGCGCAAGGACCACCACCGCGAGCCCCGCCCCCAGGCTCGGCCGGGCCGGGTGCAGCGCTCCGAGAGCCGCCGCCCCCGCCACGGCCACCGCCACCGCCGGGGAGAAACTCACACCGTCACCAGGGGACGCAGTTGCGCCAGTTTCGCTTCGCCGATGCCGGGCACGTCCAACAACTCATCGACCGAAGCGAATCCACCCACCTCTTGGCGATAGTTGATAATGGCCGACGCGGTGGCGGGTCCCACTCCCGGCAAGCCCTCCAGTTCCTCCGCACCGGCGGTATTGAGATTCACGGCGGCTGCGGGGAAATCCGTTCCACTCGCACTCGTAGGCCCGGTGGCCCCGAGCACCACTGGTGGCGGCGTTTCACCGGCCACTGGCACATACAAGCGCGTGCCGTCGCTGAGCGGGGCCGCCAGGTTGATCCCGGTGGCGTCGGCGTCGGGGCGCAGACCTCCGGCGGCGGTAATGGCATCGGCCACTCGCGCCCCCGCCGTCAACTCGTGCAGACCCGGGGTGATCACCGCACCGGCCACGTGCACCACGAAGGGCACGGGAGCCGTGGTGGTGGTGGTGAGGGGGGTGGCCACGGTAGAAGCAGCGAAGGGCAGCGCCACCTCCGGTGGGGCCGGCGTCGGTCGTAGGAGCCAGGCCACCCCCGCGAGGGCCGCCAGAGCCAACCCCGCCCCGAGCCCAATACGCAGTGGGGAGGTACCCGTGGCATCGGCCACCTGCTCGACGCGCTCGCGCCACGAGCGAGGCGGTGGCGGGCGGAGGGGAACCTCGCCCTCGCGGGGCGCACCGTTGGAGATCTCAGACACTGTCCCTCCCAGGGACGCGACCATGCAGCCACAACGGGGGAAGGACGAAGGAAGGTTATCGGTGCCGGAGTGTCACCGACAGGGGGCAACTAGGCGAGGCCCCTCCCCCCTAGAACAGGCGCGCCGTCAGTTCCTTGCGATACGCCGCCGTACGCGGGTCGTCGGGACCCAGCACCTCGAGTAGATCCAGGAACCGCTGCCGAGCCGTCTCGTCGTCTTTCACCGAAGCCAGCAGGCGGTCGAGTTCGATCCGCACGTTTTCCATTTCGTCTGCCGGCCCCACCCGGGCCAACGCCGCGAGGTGTCGCGTCTCCGTCGACGCGGGAATCCGCTCGAGAAGCGCCAGCCCCTCCGCTTTGGCTGTCTCGTCTTGTTGCACCACCAACAGCGATACGAGCGCCACCACCGCTTCGGCGTGGCCCGGTTCTTGTTCGAGGATCAGGCGGAGCGACGCCTCGTCGCCGGCGGCGAGCAGGGCGGCGAGGGCATCCTCCTGCTCGGTCGGTAGGAGCCGGGTGATGAACTCGCGCACCTTGTCCTCGGGCAGCGCCCCCACGAAGCCATCGATCACCTTGCCGTCGCGCATGGCGTACACCGCCGGGATGCTCTGCACCTTGAAGGCCTCCGGGATCTGGGTATTGGCATCCACATCGACCTTCACAAGCACCACAGCTCCGGCGGTTTCGTCCACCACCTTCTCCAGGATGGGGCCCAGCGTTTTGCAGGGGCCACACCACTGCGCCCACAGGTCCACCACCACGGTGACCTGCTTCGATCGTTCCACGACCTCCGTAGGGAAGGTGGCATCGGTAACGTCAAGAGCCATAGGAGACAATCTACCGGTGGCGATACCCTCGCCCACCACAACCCCAGGGTCGGAAGGAGGCCAAGGACATGACCGAGCGCACCGAGGGAATCGACATCACGAGCGTCACAGCATGGTTCGCCGATCACATCCCCCAGGCCGAGGGACCCCTCACCTTCACCCTGATCGCTGGCGGGCATTCGAACCTCACCTACCGCGTGATCGACGCATCCGGCCAGGCCTTCGTGCTGCGCCGTCCGCCCCTGGGCCAGGTTCTCGCCACCGCTCACGACATGAGTCGCGAGCACAAGATCATTTCGGCCCTCGGACCCACCGACGTGCCGGTGGCCCCGGCTCTGGGCCTCTGCCTCGACGACCAGGTGAACGGTGCCCCGTTCTATGTCATGGACTTCGTGGATGGTCGTGTCCTACGCGACCAGGTCGCCGCCGCCGCCATCTCTCTCCCCGCCCGCGCCCAGGCCAGTGGGTCGGTGGCCGACACGCTGGCCCGCATTCACGCCATCGACCCCGATGCCGTTGGTCTCGGCGACTTGGGCAAAAAGGCCGACTATCTCCCTCGGCAACTGAAGCGCTGGTACGGGCAGTGGAACCAATCCAAGACCCGGGAGCTTCCCCTGATCGACGAGCTCCACAATCAGTTCCAAGCCCGCATTCCCGAACAGGGGCCGGCGGCCATTGTCCACGGCGACTACCGCCTCGACAACTGCATGACCGATGACGACGGCAACATCGTGGCCGTGCTGGACTGGGAACTGTGCACCCTCGGAGATCCACTGGCCGATGTGGGCCTCTTGATGGTCTATTGGACCGAGGCCAGCGATGACGTGCCGATGCTGCTTACCGCTCCCACTACCCAGGAAGGATTCCTCAGCCGGCAGGCGGTGCTCGAGCGTTATGCACACATGAGCGGACGGGATCTTTCCCAGATCGAGTACTACACGGCGTTCGGCTACTGGAAACTGGCCTGTATCGTTGAAGGGGTCTACGCCCGCTATGTGGGCGGTTCCATGGGTAGCAGCGACCCCGCCACCTTCGACGGGTTCAAAGTCCAGGTCCAGCGGTGCGCCGAAGCCGCTCAAGACGCAATGAGCCGACTCGGATAAGGATCGCCCCATGAACCCGCTCTATTCCCTGGTGGACCAACCCACCCTCGAATCCCCTGTCCTGGTGATGGTCCTCAAAGGCTGGATCGACGCGGGCCTCGGGGCAGCCGACGCGGGCGAGGTGCTCGCTCAGAACCTCGAGCGCCATACCGTGGCCCGCTTCGACGCCGATCAGTTGCTCGACTGGCGCGCTCGCCGCCCCACGATGCGCTTAGTCGATGGCATCAACACCCACCTGGCCTGGGAGGAGACCGAACTGTCGTGGGCCAAGGACAAGAGCGGACGAGACATTCTCTTATTGTTGGGCAACGAACCCGACCATGCCTGGATGGCGTTCTCGGAACAAGTGGTGGACCTCGCCGTGCAATTTGGCAGCCGGATGGTGCTGGGCCTGGGGGCCTACCCCACGCCGGCGCCCCATACCCGGCCCCCACTGATCGCCGCCGCGGCCTCGGAAGCCGCGCTCACCCTGGGCCTGCTGCGCAACACCGTGGAGGTGCCTTCGGGGGTGCAGGGGATGATCGAGCGGCAAGCGGCGCGGCGCAACCTGCCGGCGGTCGGCCTCTGGGCGCAGGTGCCGCACTATGTGGCGACCATGCCCTACCCAGCCGCGTCGCTCGCCCTGATCGAGACCACCAACACGGTGGCCGGGTTAGACCTACCCATTGGCGATCTCGTTGATCGGGCCGCCGTCAGCCAATCGAGAATCGATGAACTGATCGCCCAGAACCCTGAGCACACCGCCATGCTGGAGCAGCTGGAACAACACGCCGATCAAGACACCACCACCTCGGAACTTTCCGCCACCAGCGGCGAAGATCTGGCCGAGGAATTGGAGCGTTTCCTCCGCGACCATTGAGACCACAGCCCATTCTTGACCGGCCGGTCAATCCCAGTGGCTAGATTCCTAAGGATGAAAGTAGATGGTGGCCTCGGAGGAGATCTGACCGCCGCGGCGCGCTCCGCCGCCGCGCAAGAAGAGCAGGGCTACGACGGCCTCTGGAGCGCCGAAACCGCCCACGATCCGTTCTTCCCGCTCCTGCTGGCGTCGCAGGCGACCCAACGGGTTGAGTTAGGTACCGGAATCGCCGTGGCCTTCGCCCGCAATCCCATGAACCTCGCCCAGGTCGGATGGGACATGCAGGCCGCCTGCGAAGGGCGCTTTATTCTCGGGTTAGGGAGCCAGATCAAACCCCACATCACCAAACGTTTCTCGATGCCCTGGACCCATCCGGCCCCGCGCATGCGGGAGATGATCCTGGCCATCCGAGCCATCTGGGCGTCCTGGAACGACGGCAGCAAACTCGATTTCCACGGCGATTTCTACACGCACACCCTCATGACGCCGTTCTTCAACCCCGGCCCCAACCCCTACGGCAACGCCAAGATCTTCCTCGCCGGGGTGGGTCAACTGATGACCGAGGTGGCCGGAGAGGTGTGTGACGGATTCCTCTGTCACGGCTTCACCACCGAGCGCTATCTGCGCGAGGTCACCCTGCCTGCGTTGGAGTGCGGGGCGGCCAAAGCCGGCCGCACCCTGGCCGACGTGGAGATCTCCGGCCCAGCGTTCGTGGTCACCGGCAGCAACGAGGAGGAGATGCTGGCCTCCCATACCGGCACCAAGCAGCAGATCGCCTTCTATGGCTCCACCCCGGCGTACCGAGGTGTCCTCGAACTCCACGGTTGGGGCGGCCTTCAGGAGGACCTCAACAAGATGTCCAAAGAGGGTCGCTGGAAGGAAATGGGTGAACTCATTACCGACGACATCCTCGACACGTTCGCGGTGGTTGGCACACCGGAACAGATCGCCGACGGCCTCCGAGCGCGCTACGGCGGGATCGTGCAGCGAATCAGTTTCTACGCCCCGTACGCCTCGGACCCGGAGCGTTGGCAGCAGGTCATGAAGGACCTTCAGTCCATCTAAGGCAACCGGGTTACGCGTGTTGGAGTTCAGACCCGAGGTAGCGAAGTTTGCAGAGCGAGCGCTGCAGCTTTCCCGAACTTGTTTTGGGAAGGGTGCCCGGCGCAACCAAGACAATGTCCCGGGCGGGAAGACCCACCGCCTCCCTCACTCGCTGCGCCACCGAATGCCGAACTTCCAGAAGATCATCAGCCTTGGACTCGGCCACCACCACTAAGCCTTCCTTGCCCCCACCCCCGTCTACGCCGAAGGCGATCACATTGCCGGCCCGCACTCCATCCAGCCCAACGAGCGCCCGCTCAATGTCCTCGGGGAACACATTGCGACCGCCCACGATGATCATGTCCTTGATACGACCGCACATCACCATCTCGCCATCGATCAGGTAGGCCAGATCGCCGGTGCGGAGCCATCCGTCGTGGAACAGATCACGGTTGGCATCGGGTCGCTTGTAATAGCCCGGGGTTACCGATGTGCCCCGGATCTCCAGTTCGCCCACCTCTCGGTCTTCCAGCACATCCCCGCTGCGCGGATCAACCACCCGGATCTCCAGCCCCTGCACGGGCCGGCCGAGAATGGCGAAATGGCGAGCCCACTGCGAATCGGTCTCAAGGGGGGCGGCGTACCGCTCGCCCTCCATTGAGCGAAGGTCCACCACGTCGGTCCGCAGACCCGCCATCGGCTCGGGGAACGTACCGGCGATGGCTATCTCGGCCATGCCGAAGGCGGGAAATACGGCCCCCGGACGCAAGCCGTGCCGCGCCCCGGCATCGACAAACTTCGCCACCGCGTCGGGGTCCACCGGCTCGGCGCCGTTGAGGGCGATACGGAGACGCGATAGGTCCAGCGTGTCGCCGCGGCCCAGCGCCCGGGCCGCCAACACATAGGAGAAATTGGGACCGGCCGTGGCGGTGCCTCCGTAGG
>CAMDIH010000073.1:0-9800 GCA_945898515.1 Candidatus Neomicrothrix parvicella RN1
GCCCACCACCTGACGAGCCGAGGTGTGGGGCCGGGCCATCACGTGGGCCTCTACCTCGAGAACTGTGCCGAGTACATCGAGGCGATGCTGGCCTGCTTCAAGATTCGGGCTGTCCCGATCAACGTGAGTTATCGCTATGTGGCGGGCGACCTGCGCCATCTACTCAACGACAGCGACACGGTGGGGGTGCTCCACGGTCCGCAGCACCAGTCCGTCCTCGCCCAGATCCTCCCGGAACTTGATGAGTTGGAGTGGACGTTGGAAACGGGCGAAGCCTACGAGGCGGCGCTGTTGGCGGCGTCGTCGTCCCGCCCCGTTGTGCCTGAGCGGGGCGACGACGACCACTACATCATCTACACCGGCGGTACCACGGGTCTGCCGAAAGGGGTGGTGTGGCGCCACGGCGACGCGTTCTTCTCCTGTATCGGGGGTGGTGATCCCATGCGGCTGGAGGGAGAGGTGACAACTCCGGGAGAACTGTTGGCCCGCATCGGAGATGGCGTGACGTATCTCCCGTTGGCGCCGTTGATGCATGCTGCCGCCCAGTGGACGTCGTTTATGTGGTTCTTTGCCGGGGGCACCATCGTGCTGATGGAGGGATCCCTCGATCCGGCGAAGGTGTGGCGCACCGTGGCGGCGGAGAAGGTGAACCTGCTCACGGTGGTGGGTGATGCGGTAGCCAAGCCGCTGCTCGATGCCTGGGATGCCCTGCCCGGCCCGGAGCGCCCTGACGTCTCTAGCCTCTTCGCCATCTCCAACGGCGGGGCGCCGATGTCTACCGGTTGCAAGGTGCGCATCCTGGACCGATTCCCCAACGTGATGGTGGCCGATGGGTTCGGATCGTCGGAGGCGGGCATCCAGGGCTCGTCCCGGGTGGGGGCCGCCGATGTGCCTGCGTCGGGGGTCATTCGGTTTTCCACCGCCGGTTCCAAGCCGTTTTTAGTACTCGACGACCAGGACCAGCCGGTCGTGCCCGGCGACGGGGTGGTGGGCCGCATTGTTACCGGAGGCCGCCTACCTGTTGAGTACTACCGCGATCCGGTGAAGACGGCGGCCACCTTTCTGATGGTGGATGGCGAGCGTTGGCTGATCACCGGCGATCTCGCCAAGGTGGCCGAGGATGGCTCGGTGGAACTGCTCGGCCGGGGGTCCACTTCAATCAACACCGGGGGCGAAAAGGTGCACCCCGAGGAGGTTGAAGGGATCATCCACGGGCATCCCGCGGTGGCCGATGTGTTGGTGGTGGGTGTGGCTGATGAGCGTTGGGGGAGCGCGGTCACCGCGGTCGTGCAGTTCCTGCCCGGCTCGTCGGCATCGCTGGAAGAACTTGTGACGCACTGCCGGGGGGAGTTGGCGGGTTATAAGTTGCCGAAGTATCTGGTGGTGGTGGACCGGGTGATGCGCTCTCCGGCGGGCAAGGCCGATTATCGCTGGGCGGTCACCACCGCCAGCGAGGGAACGCCACCCTACGGGGGGGTCGTTAGCGAGTCCTGACCACAGCCTGCCAGGGGAAGATCACATCGAAGGGACACACGAGGCTGGTGGCCCGCACGAGCCAGGTGAGGGCGTCGGTGGCGGGAGTGGCGTAGGTCTTCACCACGAGGCCGCGTCGTGGGTTATCGGTGGCCACATACCATTGGCGCGGAGCGGCGCAGCCATGGTCGGCGAGCCACGGGGCCGCCCGGGTACCGAGGCCGTGTTGCAAACCGATTTCCCCAGGAGTCCAGGTGGCCAGTGGTACCGAGGGACCGAGGTTGCTGAAGATCGACATCAGCCCACTGCGAACGGGGACGTGCTCGGCATTCACGCCTGGTCCGATGTTGATGAAGGTGGCGTTCCCGAGGTGCTCCAACAAGGGGGTGATGTCGCCGCCCGGTAACTCGAGAAGGACGTCGGACACCTCGGGAACGCTACCGCCAGGGGCGCTACCTGTTGGAACCCCTACCCCCTATGGGTATACTCAGGCAATGCATGGCTACGAGGAACATCGAGAGCAACATCTGGCGGCGTTGCGGCGCGTGGAGGGGCAGGTGCGGGGCATTGCCCGCATGGTGGAGGAGGATAAGTACTGCGTCGACATCCTCACCCAGGTGTCGGCGGCCACCCGCGCCTTGCAGTCCGTGGCCCTCCACCTTCTCGAGGAGCACCTGAGCCACTGTGTGGCGGGAGCGGTCGAGGATCCCACCGTCTTGGCGGAGAAACTGGCCGAGGCCCACACGGCCATTGCGCGACTGGTGCGCTCATGACCACCACCATCACCTACACCGTCACCGGAATGACCTGTGGGCACTGCGTGGCGGCGGTGACCAAGGAGATCGAGGCGCTGGCCGGGGTGGAGCAGGTTGCGGTGTGCCTGGAGGCGGCCGAGGCCGTGGTCACCGGTACGGCCTCAACGGCGGCGGTCGTGGCGGCCGCTGCAGAAGCGGGCTACGACGCCCGGCCTCAGCCGTGAGGGCGCGGTCCGGGACGCCGATGGAGGGTGGTCATGGCCCCTACCGCTGAGGTGAAGCGGACCACGATTGATCTCCGCATCGGGGGTATGACCTGCGCAGCCTGTGCGGCTCGCATCGAACGCACGCTCAACAAGGTTGATGGCGTCTCAGCCACCGTGAACTATGCGTTGCAATCGGCGCGCGTTGAAGGCCCCGCGTCGATTGATCCCGCCACCCTGATCGCCCTGGTGGAGGGGGCGGGGTATCAGGCTCGTCTACCCCCGCTCGATGGGCCCCCGATCTCCTCGGACAACAGTCGCGTGGCTGCACTCGGGCGTCGGGTTGGCATCGTGGCCTTGCTGGGTGTCCCGGTGATAACGATGGCGATGGTGCCGGCCTGGCAGTTCACCCACTGGCAGTGGGTGGCGTTGGTGCTCACCGCCCCGATCGCCACCTGGGGCGCGTGGCCCTTCCATCGGGCGGCGGCGGTGAACCTTCGCCACGCCACCGCCACCATGGACACCCTGGTGTCGGTCGGCGTGACGGTGGCCTTTACCTGGTCGATGTGGGTGGTGTGCTTCAACTGGGACGAGGCGGCGAGCATGCACAACCAGTTCTCCTTTACCGCCGACCGAGCCCATGCGGCCAGCGCGGTCTACTTCGAGGTGGTTGCCGCCATCACGCTGTTTTTGTTAGCCGGCCGGTGGTTCGAAGAGCGTGCTCGACAGCGGGGAGGCGATGCCCTGCGAGCCCTCGCCGAATTGGGAGCCCACGACGTGGCCCGCATCGGCGCGCGGGGCGAGGAGCGAGTGCCGGTGGAAGCGCTGGTAGTGGGTGATCGTTTCGTGGTGCGGCCGGGCGAGAAGATCGCCACGGATGGGCGGGTGGTGGAAGGGGCCGCCGTCATCGATGCCGCGTTAGTGACCGGAGAATCCATCCCCGTGGAGGTCACGGTGGGCGACGCCGTTACCGGCGCCACACTCAACGCCGGTGGACGCCTGGTGGTGGAGGTCACCCGGGTGGGCGCCGACACCACGCTGGCTCGTATGGCGACATTGGTGGCCGATGCCCAGTCGGGGAAAGCCCCCGTGCAGCGACTGGCCGATCGCGTCTCCGCCATCTTTGTGCCGATCGTGATGCTCATCGCGGTCACCACCTTCGGGTATTGGTTCGCCCAGGGCGACTCCTTGGCGCAGGCCATGGTGCCTGCGGTGGCCGTGCTCATCGTGGCCTGCCCCTGCGCGCTGGGTCTGGCTACCCCCATGGCCCTGTTGGTGGGGACCGGCCGGGGTGCCCAGATCGGTGTGCTGATCGCCGGGCCGGAGATTCTCGAGGCCACTCGTCGAGTCGACACGGTGGTGCTCGACAAGACCGGTACCGTCACGACGGGCCGGATGACCCTGGTGGAGGTGGTGGTGGCCGATGGGGTGGACGCCGATTGGGCGCTCGCTCTTGCCGCCAGCCTCGAGGCGGCCAGCGAGCACCCCATCGCCCGGGTGATCGCGGCGGCCGTGCCGGGAGATCGGCACCTTCCCGTGTCGCACTTCGAGTCGGCAGCCGGGCTCGGGGTGAGCGGGGTGGTGGCGGGACGGTCGGTGGCGGCGGGCCGACTGAGTCACCTCAGCGCAGCGGGCTGCGGCCTGTCGGCACATTTGTTCGAGGTCCATCGGCGGGCCGAGCACCAGGGACGTACGGCGGTGGCGGTGGCGTGGGATGGTGAAGTAGGCCTCATCGCGGTGGTCGCGGACACGGTGCGGCCCAGTTCGACCCGGGCCATCGCCGCGCTCGGAGCGCTCGGGCTCACGCCGGTCCTGTTGACCGGCGACCATGTGCTGGCGGCCCAGGCCGTGGCGGAGGAGGTGGGGATCGAGCGAGTGGTGGCGGGAGTGCTCCCCGAGGGCAAGGTTGCCGAGGTCCGACGCCTGCAGGCAGAAGGTCGGGTGGTAGCGGTAGTGGGAGACGGGGTGAACGATGCCGCCGCTCTGGCCCAGGCTGATTTGGGGCTCGCCATGGGCAGTGGAACCGACGCCGCCATGGCCGCCGCCGACCTCACCTTGGTGCGGGCCGATCTGAATGCGGCGGTGGATGCGATCCGGTTGAGTCGTCGCACCCTGCGCACGATCAAGACGAACCTCGCGTGGGCCTTCGGTTACAACTTCGCCCTCATTCCCCTAGCGGCCGCCGGACTGCTGAATCCGATGTTGGCGGGCTTTGCCATGGCGGCGTCGTCGGTGATGGTGGTCGCCAACAGCCTGCGTCTGTTCCGCTTTCAGCCCACCCCGGCCGAGGACGCTCTGCGCCTACCGGCCCATAACCCGCAGAGACGCGACGACGGGGCCGAACCGGCGAAGCGTGAGGTCAACCAAGGTGACCTCGGCGGAGGGCCTCTTGGGTGAGCGCCCCACCGCGAGAGGGGACCGGGCCCTGCGGGGAGGCGGTGGGGTGCGAGGGCGGCAGCGTGGCTGAGGTCAGCGTGGGGCGGTGGCGTCCTGGAGGGCACCACGGGTTGTTGGCGTCAGGTCACCGGCCAGGGATTGGCCCAGGGGCATCGAGTGGCGGTTTTCACCGACCGAGTGATCGCCGAGGTGGCGCGGGGTCGCCTTCGCCACGATGGAGAACCTTGGCTACGGGACCTCGAGGCAGGCGGCCCCGTATCCCTGAGACTCGCCGTAGGCTGGCCCGCCATGGACCTCCCCGTGATGCTGCGTGAGTCGCTGGAACTGCAGATCCTCGACCAGGAACCCGAGCGCGCCGCTACGACCATTGGCGAGGGGGTGGCCGCCCACGGCGCCGTGGTGGTGGCCAGCGTGCTGCTGGAGGCCACCGCCGTGGCCCTGCGCCGCATGGTGAGCATCACCGATGAACCACTGGATCTGGCCGAACTCGTATCCACGCTGGCGATCGACGGAGCCATTCCCGATCACCGCATCGAGCTGCTGTCCGAGATCCTCACCGCGGCCGCCGCCACCGCCGGTGGGATCCGCCCCTCGGTCGACGCGCTGCTCACCCGCCTCGGAGACCAGGATCTGCTCTTTGGGTCGTGGCTGGGTTTGCTCACGGGGCTGCGGGTGGCCTCCTTGGCTATCGAGGTCACTGAGTCGGAGATCCTCGAGGATGTGCTCCTCGCCTTCGAACTCGACGTTTGACCGACCGGGCTCATTCTTCGACGAACCCGGTTGGTTGCGCCTAGATTCGGACGGTTCGTCAGGCCAGAGAGCGAGCGAGCGGGGAGGTCACCGTATGTCCAATGAGCACGAAACGAACCTGTGGACGCTCCTGGAGGAGCGGGTGCGAGCCAACCCCGATGGGATGGCGGCGTTAGACGAGGATGGGCGCACCCTGACCTGGGCGGAGTCGAAACGGGAGGCGGAAGCGGCGGCGGCGGGATTCCAGGGGTTGGGGGTCGGCCCCGGCGACGTGGTGTCGTGGCAGTTGCCCACCTGGCTGGAGGCCAAGGTGCTGGTGCTGGCTCTGGCCCGACTGGGAGCCATCCAGAACCCCATGCTACCGATCTACCGGGAGCGCGAGGTTGGGTTCGTGGTGCGGCAAGCCCAGTCCAAGCTGCTGGTGGTGCCGCAGGAGTGGGCGGGCTTCAACTTCGAAGCAATGGCCACCGCTATCGCCGGCGCCGTGAAGGCAGAGGGCGGTTCGCTCCGCGTGGTGGTGGCCGACAAGGTGCTCCCACAGGGCGATCCCTCCACGTTGCCGCCACCACCGGACCCCTCGACAGACCCCGTGCGCTGGTACTTCTACACGTCGGGCACCACGGCGGATCCAAAGGGCGCCCAACACACCGACCGCACGATCCTCGCCAGCGCGCTCGGTATGAACGAGCGGATGGAGGTGACCGCCGCCGATCGCAACGCCGTGGTGTTTCCTTTCACCCACATCGGCGGCATCGGGTGGCTCTTCAGTGCCCTCGCCGTGGGGTTCCCAACCGTCTATATCGAGCGGTTCGATCCCGCCAAGACCATTGCGCTCATCCAGCAGCACGAGGTGACCATGGCGGGGGCTGGCACCCCGTTCCACATGGCCTACCTGGCCGCTCAGCGGGCATTGCCAGCGGGAGAGCACCTCTTCCCCAGTGTGCGCGTCTACTGCGGTGGCGGGGCGCCGAAGCCTCCCCAACTTCACCACGACGTGAAGGCGGAGATGGGCGGGGTGGGGATTGTGTCGGGTTACGGGCTGACGGAAGCGCCGATCATCACGATGGGCAGTGTTCGCGATAGCGACGATCAACTCGCCCACACCGAAGGCCGTGCCGCCGGCACCACGCGGCTGCGGCTCGTCCGCCTCGACGGGCCCGACGCCGGTGTGGGTGAAGAGGGTGAGATTCGCGCCAAGGCCCCGCAGATGATGCGGGGATACCTTGATGCCGCGCTCGACGCCGAGGCCTTTGACGAGGACGGCTGGTTCAAGACCGGCGATCTCGGCAAACTCGACGCTGAGGGCATGCTCACCATCACGGGTCGGGTCAAAGATGTGATCATCCGGAACATGGAGAACGTCTCCGCCAAGGAGGTGGAGGACATCCTCTTTGGGCATCCCGAGGTGGCTGATGTGGCGGTGATCGGCATTCCCGATCCGAAGACGGGCGAGCGGGTCTGCGCGGTGGTGGTGCCGACGGACCCGTCGGCCCCACTGAGTTTTGACGAGATGGTGGCCTTTGCTCGAGAAGCGGGCCTGATGACTCAAAAACTGCCTGAGCGCCTTGAGATTGTGGACGCACTGCCGCGCAACCCCACCGGTAAGGTCCTCAAGTTCGAGCTGCGGACCCGCTTCGGCTCGTCCTGAACTGACCCCTGAACTCATCCGTCTCCCCCCCCCAGAAAGTAGGCATTCCCATGGCGTTGCTGTCCGGCAAGGTTGCCGTCGTTACTGGTGCCGGGCACGGTATCGGTCGTGCCCACGCGCTGGAACTGGCGAAGCACGGTGCCAGCGTGGTGGTCAATGACCTGGGCACCTCGGTGGCCGGCGATGGTGCCGATCAGAACGCGGCCGACCTCACCGTGGCACTCATCACCGAACGCGGTGGTGCGGCGGTGTCGAACTACGACGATGTATCCAACTATGACGGCGCGCACCGCATGGTGGCCCAGGCGGTCGAGACCTACGGGAAACTCGACGTACTGGTGAACAACGCCGGCATCGTGCGCGACACCGCTATCTGGAACATGACCGAAGCCGACTTCGACTCGGTGCTCAAGGTGCATGTGAAAGGCACCTGGGCACCGTCGCATCACGCCGCCCGTCACTGGCGGGAGCGGGCCAAGGCAGGCGAGGTCTTTACCGGCCGGGTCATCAACACCACCTCCGGGGCAGGGCTGGTGGGGAACTTTGGTCAGACGAACTACGCCACGGCCAAGGCCGGCATCGCTGGATTCACCCAGACGCTGTCGCTTGAGTTGTACAAACTCGGCGTAACGGTGAACGCCGTGGGCCCGGCTGCCGCCACTCGTATCACCGGCACCATGCCGGGTGCCCCGGCGGTCATTGAGGCCGACGACGTGCCCGAGGGGGAGTGGAATCGCATGGACCCCGCGGTGTCGTCGCCGTTGGTGGCGTGGTTGGCCTCCGATGAGAGTCAGCATGTCACCGGCCAGGTGATCCGGGCCGTGGCTGAGGACATCGTGTGGATGGAGGGCTGGAGCGAGGGCGCCAAGTTGTCCAACGGGGGCCAGCGGTGGGATGCCGAGAAACTGGGGATGCAACTCGCCACGGACCTGTTCAAGACCCGCGCTCCTGGGCTGCGGTACTAACCCGCGCCCGACCATGAGCGTCCTGGGGATTCTGGTGGGCCCGGGGGTTGTGCGGGCCAACTGCGTGGAGGGGCTGACGGCCTTCGCCCGGCGGGCCGGATGCGGGGTGGTGAACACGTGGGGGGCCAAGGGGGTGTTCCGCTGGGACGACCCGTTGCATTTCGGCACCGCCGGGCTGCAGGCCTGGGACTTCGACCTCGCCGGTCTCGGGGAGGTCGATGTGCTGGTCACCAGCGGGCTCGACCCCGACGAGGTGACATCCCAGCCCTGGGAGGGTCGCGCCGAGGTGGTCGATGTGGCCCCTGAAGCGCTGGGGGCCTTTCGGGGCACGCTACCCCCGGGTAGTACCGAGCGTCCGATGCTCTATACGGCCCTGGCCGCGGTGGTGGGCCCGATGTACGCCCAGCCTGATTCACCGCCGGCTCGTGCCGCCGGTTTGGCCGCCACCCTTCCTGCGGCGGGGGTGGTGGTCGCCCGTCCTGGCCTGGTGGGATTCTGGATTGCTCGCACGTTTCCCACCGAGCGTCCCGGCAGTGTGCGGATCACCTCCGCGGGCGAGGCCACCGTGGCCGATGAAGACTGGGCCGACCTCGACCTCAATCCCGAGGCACTCGTGGCGGTGGCGGGTCCGATTGTGGCCTGGGGCGGAATCTCGCCCGACTCGGTCGACCGCTAGCGGTAGCCGAGCTTGCGGGTGCAGGCCGGCCAGCTTCCCCAGCCAGCGGAGCGCTGGAGGTTCTGGCCGATGGCGATCTGGGTTTCCCGACTGGCCTGGTCGGGGCGGCCGGTGCCACCCGCGTAGCGCCACGAGCTCAGGCTGAACTGCAGGCCGCCGTAGTAGCCGTTGCCGGTGTTGATGGCCCAGTTGCCGCCGGACTCACACTGCGCGAGTCGGTCCCAGGCGGCGGGATTGTTCGGATCGTTGAAGCCGCTACCGCTGGTGACCGGTTGTACCACCGGCGGCGGGGGCGGCGGAGGGGGCGGAGGGGGCGGAGGGGGCGGAGGGGGCGGTGGCGGGGGCGGGGGAGCCACCGTGGTGGGGGGAGCAATGGTGATGGTGGCTAGTTCCGCCTGGGTGGCGAACTGGGCCCGGATCACGTCAGGGCGATCGGTGGTGCGAGATGCGACGGGCCTGCTGGCGATGGGAGCGTCGGCTCCACCGGCGGTGGCGGTCACCAGGCCCACGGGGGCGCCGATGGCCAGGACGACTGCGACACAGGTGCTGATGGCTCGGCGCGCAATAAACGGCGAGGGTTTGGTACTCGGGGGGTGGTACGTCCCATACATGTTGGGGGTGCCTCCTGCTTCAAGAGGGGCGCGCGCCGAACGAACAAGTTGATCGTCGGAATCACGGCGCCCCAGCGGCGGGCCGCGCTATGGCGGCTGGTGAGTGACAAAAGCCTGCCATGTTCGCAACGAAACCGCAACATTATGTTTGTGTGATTTGGGTCACATCCCAGGTTTTACGGGGGTAAGGCCACCCCATATGTCAAATCCTGGTCGGAATGAGTCAGCGTTTGCGGGGCAAACCGAGGCCGCGTCCGCTAATGATCTCGCGCTGGATTTCACTGGAACCGCCATAGATCGTGGTGACCACTGCGTGGCGGTA